>CANLGQ010000088.1 GCA_947490265.1 Pseudomonadota bacterium
ATACCAGGGAGCGCGGGTGAGCGGTGTGCTCGACAGCCAGCCGAGCAGGAACAGGTTGCACACCGGGTCGTGGGCCAGCAACTCGCGAAGGGCGTCGAGATCGTGCGTGGCGAGGATGCGAATCACTCGGCCGAGCCTATCATGGCCGGCCCCGACCCCGCGGGGTAAGGGCCGCCATGAAACCTCGCGCGAGCTCGACGGACGAAAAAGGCCTGGAAGATGGCTTTGTTGCGGATCCATCCTACTCCGGCGAGATGGATCCACGCGGGGGGACGCGGATCGTCGTCTCGGTGCCCCCGGATCGGCTCGCGGCGGTCCACCAACGGCTGCTGGCGGTGGTGCGACCCCCACTCGGCGTGCTCTGGCGGCAGGTGATCGACCGCCGCGCGCCCCGGCCCCAGGGCACCCCCCCGCGCGACCATGTGGCGCTTGACGTCTCGTTCGAGCGCTTGATCGCAACGCTTCGCGAGAACGAGGGGGTGGTGTACGCGGACGCGCGGGCCGAGCTCTGGGTGCGCGGGGCGCTCGGCGAGCAGCTCATCCTCGACCAGGACGGCCTGATTTATGCCTATCCCGACGATCCGTCGTGGCGTGACGCGCTCGACGGGCTCGGCGTGCCCGACAAGGAGACCCCCAACCTGGCCGGGCGGGACTATGTGAAACACTGGTTTCACGCCGAACACGACGTCGAGGAGGACCAGCTCATCCGGTCGCTGGCGTTGACCGTCGTCCCCGTCCGCCGGTAAAGCGGGATAGGCGGTCCGTCCGATGGGCCTCAGGATCCGCGATCTCGAACTGGCAAATGTGGCGGTGCAGGCCCCGATGGAGGGCGTGACCGACGTCGCCTTCCGACGCCTGATCCGGCAGGTCGGCGGATGCGGGATGACCTGGACCGAGTTCGTGCCCGCCAAGGCGCTGGCCGGGCAGCACGACCGCGCCCTGGCCGCCGCCGAGATCGATCCCGACGAGCGCCCGGTGGCCATCCAGATCTACGGGCGCGAGCCCGCGCTCCTGGCCGATGGCGCGCGCTGCGCTCAGGATCTGGGTGCGTCGGTGGTCGATGTCAACTTCGGCTGTCCGAGCAAGAAGGTGTGCGCCCACTCGGGCGGGTCGGCACTGCTCCGCGAGCCCGCCCTGGCCCGGCGGATCGTCGCCGCGGTGCGCGCTGCGGTGTCGGTGCCGTTCACCGTGAAGATGCGGTCGGGCTGGGATCAGAGCTCCAAGAATGCCCCGGACATCGCCTGGATGTGTCAAGAGGAAGGCGTCGACGCGGTGACGGTCCACTGGCGCACGCGGGCCGACCTGTACGGCGGGGTGCGCGATCCCGCGGTGATTGCTGCGGTGGTCGATCGGCTCTCCATCCCGGTGATCGCCAACGGCGACGTGGTGGACGCGGCGGGTGCCCTGGCGCTCCTCGCCGAGACGGGGGCGGCGGGGGTGATGATCGGGCGCGGCGCGGTTCGGAATCCGTGGGTTTTCCGCGAGATCGAAGCGGCGCTCGCGGGTCTACCGGCCCCGGTCGTCGACCTCGCGGAGCGCGAGCGCGTGCTCCTCGGGTACTTCGAGCGGCTCCGCCGCGGGTTCCACACCGACCACGGGGCGCTCGGGCGGATCAAGAAGCTGGCGCGCTACTTTCCGGGGGAAACGCTGCGCGACGCGATCTGGCACAGCGCCGACGTCGACGACGCGATGGCGCGCACCCGGAGCTGGTTCGCGGATGCCCGGGAGGTCGCGTGCTCGGCCTGATCGGGGCGCTTGCTTGCAGCGGAGATCCGTCGGACCCTCCGGACCAGGTCGCCGGTCCGGAATTTCGAATGGACTTCAGCCGGCCCGACTTCTTCTCGGCGCCGGTGCCTTCGGTGGAAGGTCCCGACCTCGCCCTTTGGCCGGGGATCGGCGAGATCCCCTACACCGGGTGGGTGCGCGACATCGCCGCGCGCCGTCCGGGAGCCCCGCGCACCGCCGGGGTGCTGCTCACCGCCGAGGCCCTGCCCGACGTCGACGGTCTCGACGTGTGGCGAACGATGGAGGCGGACAGCCCCGTCTATCTCGTGGCCGTGGACGGACCCGCCGCTGGCACCCGCGCCCCGATCGACGTGTGGGCGTTCGCCGATGCGGGGCCGTATGGCTCCACCAACCTGATCTCGGTCGTGCCGCTCCAGGGTTGGCCCCTCGCCGCGGACACGACCTGGGCCTTGGTGGTCACCACCGCGTTGACAGCCAATGGGGTGCCCTTCGCTCCCTCGCCGACCGTCGCCGACCTGGCGGCAGGTCGCCCGGTTTCAGGCCTCGACGACGCGGCGGTCGAGGCCTACGCGGCCGCGCTGACCGCCGTCGGGGTCGACGCAGGTGAGCTGGCGGCTCTGGCTGTTTTTCGCACCGGTGACCCTGCCGCGGAATTCCAGCGGGTGGTCGACGCGGCGCGCAACCTCGCGCTGTCTCCCCCGGCCGGCTTCGTGCTGACCGATGCCTTCCCGACCTACTGTGTGTGGCAGGGCTCGCTCGACTGGCCGGTGTATCAGGGAGGCGAGCCGCCGTTTTCGATCTCCGGCGGGGCCTGGACGTTCGAGGCCGGCGAGCCGGTGGTCCAGCGCTGGGAGACCGGTCGGATCTGGGTAACCGTTCCCCGCGGCGCCGCGCCGACAGCCGGGTGGCCGGTCGCCGAGCTGATCCGCACCGGCGCCGGGGGCGACCGGCCCCTGGTCGATCGGGGAGTTCACGCGGTGGCACATGGGGACTCCCCTCCGGGATCCGGTCCCGCCGAGGTTTTCGCGGCGGCCGGGGTGGCGGGGGTGAGCTTCGACGGGGCGCTCGGCGGCGATCGCAACCCGACCGGGGCCGACGAGCAGTTCCTCATCTTCAACTTCCAGAACCCCGAGGCGCTGCGCGACAATGTCCGGCAATCGGCGCTGGAAGTGGCCCTGCTGCCGGCTCGCCTCGAGAGCGCCCCCGCCCTGCCGATCGCGGGCTGCGACGACGCCGAGCCGCGGTTCGACACGGGTCAGGTCGCGTTGTTCGGCCACAGCATGGGGGCAACCATCGCGCCGCTGGCGTTGAGTGCGGAGCCGGCGTTCGGTGCGGCGGTCCTCTCTGGGGCCGGGGGCAGCTATGCGGCGAATGTGCTGTACAAACAGCTCCCGCTCGAGCCGCGCCCGGTCGCCGAGGCCATTCTCGGGTACACCGAAAGCGGCCGCGACCTCGTGCTCGGCGACCCGTTCCTCACCCTGCTCCAATGGGCCGCGGAGGACGCCGATCCCCCGGCCTACGCGGATCGAATCGAAACCCCGGCGATCCTGATGGTCCAGGGAATCGTCGACCACTACATCTTGCCACCGATCGCCAACACCACCAGTTTGTCGCTCGGCCTCGACCTCGCCGGGCCGTCGCTCGACGCTGCGGAGCCGGAGCTCGCCGGTCACCGACCGCTCGCGCCCCTGTTGCCGCTTGTTGGGGCTTCCGAGGTCGCGCTGCCGGCCGGTCCAGCCGTGGTGGTCCAGGTAGCCGCCGATGGAATCGAAGACGGCCACGAGGTGATCTTTCAGGTGGGGGAGGCTCGGCGGGCCTACCGGTGTTTCCTCCAGTCGTGGGCACAGGGCGGGGCGGCCCAGGTTCCTGCAGCGGCCCCCGAATCGGAGCCGTGTCCGTAAGCCCGCCGCGCCCGGAATGGGTGGCGCGATAGACTGCCTGCTGGCGTGCCCTGGGGAGTACCGCGGATGTCGAGAACCGGGTCGGTCGGGGCTCATTTGGCCCGGATTACCGAGCTGATCGGGGAGACCGCCGACGTCGTCGGCCTTCGGGAGGCGTTCTCGGCGCTGTCTCACCTGGATCGTGCGGCGCCGATTCTCGCGGATCACTTTCTGGTCGGCCTCATTCACACCAACGCGCACGGTCGCCTCCTTCGGGTCGACGATCAAGCGCTTCGGTTGCTCGGCACGACCACGCTCGTGGACCGCGAATCTCTGGCCGATCTCTTCCCCGGAGCCGTGCGTGAGGCGGTCGACGCGCTGGTCGCGGGCGTGGTGTGCGACGGGGTCCGACGGCACCTGGAGCTCGCGGGCGACTTGAGCGTCACCGCCTATCGGTCGAGCGCAGCGGGATCGCGGGACGCGGTCATTCTCCTCGAGAGCCGCGCGGTGCAGGGTCCGGCCCGCGAGAAGCCGGAGCCCGAGCGGCGCGAATTGGAGCGCCATCGGCACGCGCTCGCCGAGCGCGACTTGCGTCTGGAGAAAATGGACGCCCTGGAGCGTCTCGCGGGCACCGTCGCGCACGACCTGAACAACGTGCTGGCTGCGATCGCCAATTTCGCGGCATTGAGCCAACTTTCCGACGTGGCCGAAGTTCGCGAGAATGCGCAGTCGGTGTTGGCCGCCTGCCTTCGGGGCAAGCAGCTCACCGGCGACCTTCTCCGCTTCCCTGCCGCCGAGCCGGACCGGCTGCCGGCCGCGTTGCAGCCGGTGCTGGCCGAGGCGCTCGAGGTCAACCGGGCGCGCCTGCCGCCTCCGGTCGAGAGGGCCACGCGTGCCCTCGGCGCGGACACCCCGGTGACGATTGAGCTCCCCGTGCCGACGAACGAGGACACCCCCCCCGGCTTGATCCCCGATGGGGGGAGCGCCTCGCGGCCGACACCCGGCTGACTCGTGCGGATCAGGCCTCGCCGCGCTCGGGCCGGGTCAGCCAGCCGACGAGGGCGAGTCCGGGCAGGGCCGCGGCGGTCGTGAGCAGGAAGAAGGGGATCCATCCCAGCGAAGTCGCCAGGTAGCCGCCGCCAGCCGCGAGCGTCGTGCGTCCGACCGCCGCAAAACTCGTGAGGAGCGCGTACTGGGTCGCGGTGTATTGCCGCGCGCACATCCCCGACAGCCAGGTGACGAACGCGGCCGAGCCCATCCCGCCGGTGAAGTTCTCGACCCCGATCACGCCGGTCAACGCCCAGACATCGTGACCAGCCGCCGTCAGGGCGCAGTAGCCGAGGTTCGAGACCATCTGGGCGACCCCGCAGGCGAGCAGCGCGGCGCGGATGCCCACCCGGGCGGTGAGGGCTCCACCCGCTCCGACGCCGGCCATCCCGGCGATCACCCCGAACACCTTGGTCACGCTGGCGACCTCGGCTGGTGTGAAATTCAGCTCGACGTAAAGCGGGCTCGTCATCGTCCCGGCGAGCGCGTCTCCGAACTTGTACAACACCACGGCGACGAGCACGGTCGCCCACTGGCGTCGGCGCATGAAGTCGCGAAAAGGGTCCACCACCGCCTGTCGCACGGCGTCGACCACGCCCGTGGCCTCGGGCCAGGGGGCCGGATCGCGGGCAAGCAGGGTCGAGAGGATCCCTACGCCCATCAGCCCCGCCATCGCGTAGTAGGCGATGGCCCAACCATAGGCGCCGGCGAGGTACAGCGCGCCGGCCCCGCTGGCGATCATCCCGAACCGGTAGCCCCACTGGGTTGCGACCGCGCCGAGCGCCTGGCGCTCTGGGGCGAGCTGCTCGATCCGCCACGCGTCGAGTCCGATGTCCTGAGTGGCGGACAGGAAGGCGACGAGCGCGGCGAGGGCGGCGGTGGTGGTCGGCGAAGACCCTGGGTCAGTCCGACCGAGCAGCACCAGGCTGACGACGAGGCCGAGTTGGACGGGCAGCGTCCACGATCGCCGCCGGCCGAGCCGGCCGAGCCCGGGCACCCGAGCGTGGTCGATCACCGGAGACCAAAGGTACTTGGCCGAGTAGGCGCTGCCGACGAGGGAGAACAGCCCCACGGTCGTCTTGTCGACGCCGACCGACGCCAGCCAGAAGGTCAGCGTCGCCCCGGTCAGCGCCAGGGGAAGGCCGCTCGAGAACCCCTGCAGGAAGATCCAGAACAGGGGGCGAAGATCAGCTGGCAAAGCGGGGCTCCCGGGTGGACGGCAGGATACCTGGGAGTCCGATCGGCGGCCAGGACCCGGGGGGATCATGTGGTGGGTGGCGGCAGCGTGGGCGAGCGGTGAAGCGACGGTACTGGAGGCACCGGCGCTCCGTATTGACATTCCCCAGGGGAACATCCGGGTGACCGCCGATGACTCCGTGACCCAGATCGCGATCGAGGTCGATCGCACCCGGTGGAGCACCGCGTGCTCGCTCACCGTCGCGGTGGAGGGCACCGAAGCGGTGGTCCGCGCGGTGCGCAGCGGCAGCCCGACGCACTCCTGCCGGGTGGACGTGGAGGCGCGGATCCCGCGGGCCACCTCGGTGGTGGCGGAGACCAGCGCGGGCAACGTGTCGCTCGCCGGCACCGCCGGGGGGAGGGTGCGGATCGGGCTCGGCGATCTCGTGATCGCCGGGGTAACGGGCGCGCTCGATGCCGAGATCGTGACCCAGGGCGACCTTGTGGGCTCGTTCGCGGGCGAGAGCCTCACCGTGCGGGTGAACGCCGGGCTGATCCGGCTTGGCGGCCTCGCGTGTCCGGCGGCGGTGAGCGTGCCGATCGGGAAGATCGAGCTGAACTATGCGACCGCCCCGGCTGGGGTGATCGATCTGGGAACGGGGGCGGGTCGGGTCGCGGTCTGGCTGCCCCCCCAAACGCCGGTCTCAGTCGCGGGCTTCGACGCGCGGCTCGGCACGCTGGTCTCCGAGCTCCCCGTCGACGAGGCGGCCCCGACGGTCCTCCGCGGCGTGCGGCACACCGGTCGGGTGGAGATCCTCGCGAACTAGCCGGCGAATGTCGAGAAATCGTGACGGACGGCTCAGGGGATCGACGTCCCGTGTAGGGGGAACTCGTCGTGACAACTGGCTGTTCTGGGACGTGGACCCCACGACGGTCGACCTCGATCGGCATCGTGACGCGATCATGGGGCGTTAGGGCGCCAGGAGGCCCGGGATCACGGCGCAGCCGTGTCTGGCCGCGACAGACGCCGAATCGCGACCAGCGCCTCCTGGGGCGCCAGCGCAGGACAGGCCGATTTCTTGAAACCGCGAGGATCTCGGGTGGCGATCAGCTGACAACCGGCGGATTTGGCGGCGGCCGCGCTCACGGCATCCTCGAAGTCGGCCCATCCCATGTCGAGGGCCTCGGCCAAGACCGCCCCTTCGATGGGTGCCACTGAAATCCGCCCGGCAACCGCAGCCAGTTCACGGTGCCCGTCCTCTACCAGGACCTGGAGGTCGGGCTCCACCGGCTCGACCTGTGGGATCAGGTCGTTGTCGAGCTGAAGACGGTCCGTGAGTTCACCCCCGAGCACTTCGCGGTGTTGCGGTCGTATCTTCGAGCTCCTCTCGAATTAGCGACGGACCGCTCGTACCGTCGCCTCGGTGGCGATCGGATCGGTGAGCAGCCCCAGGTGGTCTTGGTCCCGCGCGTCGAAATGGCCGAGTCCGAGCCGGATCAGCGTCCGGTTGGGGAACTTCCGGCTCTCGGGCACGAGGACCTCGACCGGCGCCACGTCGTCGAGGGCCGCGGCCAGGATCACGACCGGCTGGAGGATGGACGCCGGCTCGACCGACCAGCGGGCGCGCGCGAGCGAGGGCGCGAGGCACCGCTCGGCGGGCAACCGGCCGACCGGGCCAGGGCCGAGAACCGGACCGAGCAGCACCCATCGACCGGCGGGGGCTCCGGACTGCAACGCCAGGGTGGCGCCGATGCCGTGGGCGACCACGATCGCGCCGGGGGCAACTGCCGCCCGAATCGCCGCTTCGAAGTCGGCCACGCTACCGGAGCAGGGGAACGCCACCACCGTCGAGGCGCCGAGCTCCTGGACCAGCGGGGCCCAGGTCGTGGGCGAGGTGCCGGGCGTCTCGACGACGACCACCGCCGGTGTCACGGCGCGTTGCCGGAGATCGTGACCACTCCGCCGATGTCGCTGATCCCGATGGCGTCGCGGAGGGCCATCGCCTCGGCCGTCGGCAGCGCGAGGTTGTCGGTGATCGTGAAGGCGCCCCCGACCGCGTCGATCCCGTTCCACCCATCGAGCGCGGCCAGGGTCGCGTTGCCGTGCACCTCGATGCTGCCCTCGACCGTAGCGAGGGCGGGCAGCGAGGGCGCCGCGGCGAGCACCGCCTGGGTGTCGAGCACGAGGTCGCCGGTGAGCTGGTTCAGGCTCGGAAGTGCCCCAAAGAGGAGGAGATTGGTGCCGCTCTCGATCTCGAGCCCCCCGGCGCGGGTGAGCGCGGAGAGCGCGGTGACCGTGGTCAGGTCGCGGTTTCGGGCGATCGCGATGGGTCCGTCGATCGTCGTCACGGCGTCGAAGCCGAGGATCGCCTCGAGTTGGAGGTTGTCGGTGAGCTCGAGCGCGCCCCCGATCGCGGTCAGGGCCGCGTATCCGTTCACACTGTCGAGCGCGTCGTTGTCGACGATCCGCAGCGGCCCGTCGATCGCGGTCAGCGACGCGAATTCCTCCACCGAATCGAGGGTGGCGTTGCCCTCGAAAACAAGCCCGGCGACCCGGGTCAGGCCGGAGAACGCGTCGTCGCCGTCGGGGTCGCCGTCGAGGGTGTCGAGCGCGTCGTTGTCCACGAAGCGGAGGTCTCCGTCTCCGAGACCCGGCGTGCCGAGCGCTCCAACCCGGGTGATCGCCAGGAATCCATTGAGGTCGTCGAGCGACGGATTCCGCTCGATCGCGACCTGATGACCGACCTCAGCCACCTTGGGGAAAGCCCCCAGATCGGTCATCCGGGGGTTGTCGGTCACCCGGAGTGCTCCGTCGAGGGCCAGGAGCGACGACCACCCGTTGAGCTGGTAGATCCCGAGCCCGGAGAACGTCACGTCTCCGCCGACCGAGGTCACGTACTCGAAGCCATCGACCTTGATGAGCGTGGGCATGTTCGTCAGGGAGACGTCGCCGCCGACCGAGATCAGTTCGTCGGTGCCGGTCACCTGGAAGGCCGCGGGGAGATCCGCGATCACGAGGCTGCCGGTGAGGGTCGAGAGGAAGGCGATCCCGACCTGGGAGGCGGAATCATTGCGCTCGACGCGGACGTCTCCCGGCACGACCCGCAGCTCGGCGAGGTCGACGTCGGCGAGGAGCGGGTTGTCGCTCACCGTGACCGAGCCACCGGTGGTGTGGATCTGGCTGATCTCCAGGGTGGCGAGGGCCGGGTTTCCGGTGACGGTCACGCCCCCGCCGGCCGACTCGAGGGACCGGAGCGAGACGGACCCCACCCCGCCGCCCACGATCGACAGCGCCCCCCCGATCGACTCGAGGGCGGCGAGATCGACCGCTCCGGGTGCGGTGATCTGAAGGTTGCCCGTCACCGCGCACAGGCAGTCGGTCAAGGCCTCGCTTCCCGGGCCGGTGATCACCAAGTCGCCCTGGATGGCGTCGAATTCGGCGCAGACCGCGTCGGCGTCGCCGACGGTGGCCACGGCGAGGGTGCCGACGAAGTACCGCCGCTCTCCTTCGCAGGTTCCCAGCGTGGGGATGGTCTCGCCGGGGAGGCCGCAGCCGATCCACTCCTGGAAGGCTCGGACTTCCTGTTCCGGGATCCCGTTCGCGGGCGGCATCGGAGCCGTGGCCGACCCGACGCGGGCTGCGATACGCGCTTGCAGCGCGAAGACCTCCGCGTAGGTGTCGAAGTTCACGGTCATCGGAGCGAGCTGCCGATACGCCTCGGGGACTGCGCTCGAGTGGCAGCCCGTACACCAGTTTCGGAGGAACGGCTGCCCGAAATTTGTCCAGTTCAGGTCGGAAGTTTCGCAGTCGACCGGCGAGGGGGCATCGCTCGGGGTCTGGTCTTCCGAGCCGCCCGTGCAACTGGAGGTGACGGCAACGAGGAGACAACCGGCGAGGCCCGTTCGGCGAAGCGGCGACATGCCGCTCAGGGTAACCGCCGCTCGCTCGATCCGCCGGGCGGCGCGTCGGCCGGTCGGTTCTCCACGAACCAGGCCCAGCTGTCCTCGGTTGCGTCGAAGGGCAGGTTCGAGGTGTTGGCTCCGCCAGGGTACTGGTGGCTCCAGTCGGCAAGCGTACACACCACGAGCGGCGTCTCGCACGCGTAGGTCGCGCAGGACGCGGTTCCGTTCTCGGCGATCGTGGGCGGATCGGTCGTGCAGCCGTTGTCGCCGCGCTTGATGGCGGTGAGTGCACCGATCGAGGGCAGCACGACCCCGTCTCGACTGGCGCCGTCGTACGGCACCGTCGCATCGTCGAGGCCGTGGTAGATGCGGGTCTCGACGGGGCCGGTTGGGCAGTCCTCGACGAGATATCCGCCCTCGGTCGGGACGATTGCGCTGGGCCAGATCGATTCACAACCCCACCGGTGCACCATCGAGCCGCCGTTGCTGAAGCCGACCGCCAGGACGTCGGCGCCGCACAGCCGATCGCTGGCGAGGGCAGCGGTCTGGTCGAGGAAGCTCACGTCGTCTGCGTTGGTGTACGGGTTCTTGTCCGTTGCGTTCCAGATCCTGCCGATAATTCCGACTCCACCTGGGTAGACGACCGCGAAGCCCTCGCGATCGGCCAGCGCGCTCCACCCTGAGATCGCCTCCATGTCCCGAGGGCCCTGACCGGCGCCGTGGAGCATGAAGACCAGGTGTCGCGGCCCGGAACCCTCCGGCACATAGACCAGGGGACGTCGCTTGCCCCGGTCGGGGGTGTCGACCGTGAGCTCGAACAAGCCAGGGTCCGGGAACGCGGCGCAGGGATCGTCGAGGATGGGGAGCTCGGGGATGCAGGCGCTCAGTCCGAGCCCGAGCGCAAAGGCCGCGCAGCGCATCAAAACCTCGCA
Source organism: Pseudomonadota bacterium (assembly GCA_947490265.1). GTDB lineage: Bacteria > Myxococcota_A > UBA796 > UBA796 > CANLGQ01. The sequence goes on from CANLGQ010000088.1 coordinate 10,685, forward strand.
GGGCTGCCTAACCCGGAGGGGGTTACGAGGGACCGGGAGCGCCGATGCAAGCTTCTTACTGGGACTATCTCAAGCTCGATCGCCTGCTCTCGCTCCAGGATGGCCTCGAGGGCGACGGGGATGTGGTGCTGGCCGACGAGATGCACTTCATCGTGGTCCACCAGGTCTACGAACTGTGGTTCAAGCTCGTTCTTCGGTGCCTGCGCGACGCGCGCGATGCCTTGGCGGCGCCTCGGGTCTCCGAAGAGACGGTGCCGGCCGTGGTGCACCAACTCCGGCGGGTGAACACCATCCTGCGCAGTGGCGTCCAACACTGGGATGTGGTCGAGACGCTCACCCCGCAGGACTTCCTGGCGTTTCGCGACAAGCTCTCCCCGGCCTCGGGCTTTCAAAGCTTTCAGATGCGGGAATTCGAGATCCTGATGGGAATGGACGAGGCGGACCGCATCCAGTACGGCAAGGTGGCCCCGCTCGATCACCTTCTCGACCCTGCGCACGCTGGCACGGAGGCCGGCAGGATGGTGGGGCGCCGGATCACCGCCGCACGGGCCGAGCGGTCGCTCCTCGCGGCGCTGAACGATTGGCTTTACCGGGCTCCGATTCAAGGCTCGACGCCGAACGATCCCGCCGATCGGCGGGTGGTGGCCCGGTGGGTGGACGAGTACCTCGAGCGGCACGAGGGCCACCTCGCGGAGGGGTTCGAGCGGCTCGCCGCTGCCCTGCCCGGCGTCGACTCCCGCGCGCGCTTCGCCGACGTGCGACAGGCTGCGCGCGCTTTCCTCGAAGGGACCGGGATCCCCGACGCCGATCGGCCTCGGGTCGTGCGGGTGCGCGCCGCCGCCCTCTTCATCGAGTCGTATCGGGCGTTGCCGCTGCTCGCGTGGCCGCGGCTCTTGGTCGACCTGGTGGTGGAGATGGAGGAGCTCGTCGTCCTGTGGCGGAACCGCCACGCCCGAATGGTCGAGCGGGTGATCGGCCGGCGCGTCGGCACCGGCGGCTCCGGGGGGGTGGATTACCTCGACAAGACCGCGTCCTATCGGATCTTCCGAGACCTCTGGGCCGTTCGCACCGTCCTGCTCCCCCGCGATCGGCTCCCCGCGCTCGAAAACCCAACCTTCTACGGGTTCTCGGCGGATTGAGCGGCGCGACACCAGCCGCGCAGGATGGGCTCGAAGCGATCGAGGGGAAGCTGGGTGGCCGCGTCGCTCCAGGCCTGATCCGGGTCGGGGTGCACCTCTGCGAAGAGGGCGTGGGCCCCGGCAGTCAGCGCGGCTCGCCCGAACATCGGGGCGAACGACCGGTCTCCGCCGGTGGTGCCGCCGCCGGGCCGCTGGCAGCTGTGGGTGACGTCGACGACGACCGGGGCGAAACCGGCCAGGATCGGGATCGCCCGCAGGTCTAGGACGAGATCGCCATACCCGAAGGCCGTCCCCCGGTCGGTGACCACGACGCCGCCGGCGCCGCCGGCTCGGAGCTTCTCCACCCCGTGGCGCAGGTCCGCCGGCGCCAAAAACTGCCCTTTCTTGAGGTTCACCGGTCGCCCGGTCGCAGCACTCGCCGCGAGCAGGTCGGTCTGGCGGCACAGGAAGGCGGGGATCTGGAGCAGGTCGACCGCTTCGGCCACCGCCGCCGCCTGCCCGGGCTCGTGGAGGTCGGTGGTGACCGGCACGCCGACCTCGGCGCGCACCCGGGCGAGGATCTGCAACCCGACCTCCATCCCGAGGCCCCGAAAGGCGGTGCCCGAGCTCCGGTTCGCCTTGTCGAAGCTCGACTTGAACACGAACGGGACCCCGTGGCGCCGGGCCATCGCGGCGAGCGCCTCGGCGGTTGCGAGGGCCTGATCGGCGCTCTCGATGACGCAGGGCCCGGCGATCAGGGCGAACGGACGCCCCGGCCCGATCCCGACCTCCCCCACGCGTACTGGGTCCATCGGCGCCCCCGAGGGCTGGTATCCGCGGGCGCCGGCGGCTGTCACGCACGATAGGATCCCTTCGATGGATCGCGAGCGGTTGGCATGGTTGCGGCTCGGCGCCGCGCTGGGCGATGGGGTGGCGCTGGCCGCGCTGTGGCTGGTGATCGTGGCCTTGCGTGCGCCCTTTGCCTCGGGGTGGCTCCGCGCGGTCGACCCGGGGCTGCATCGACCGCTCGCCATCCTGCTCGTGCCGCTGTGGATTGCCTGCCTGCGGTCGGTCGGGAGTTACCGCGGGCTCCGGCGCAAGCCGCTGCGAACCTTGGCCGGCGAGGTGCTGCGGGCGGCGGCGCTCGGGACGGTCGCCGCGGCAGCGGTGTTGTTCGCCCTCGACCTCGACTGGGTGTCGCGCACGACGCTCGGCGCCTGGGCGATCGCCAGCGTGCCCGCCGTCGTGTCCGTGCGCGAATTTCAGGCGCTGGCCCTCCGCGTCTTGCGCCGCCGGCGCTTCGATCCCCACCGGCTGCTCCTGGTCGGGACGGAGCCCGAGACGGACGCCTGGTTCCGAAACCCCGAGTGGGGCATCGAGCGGGCCGGCCTGATCGCGCGCGATCCCGTTCTCCTCGCCGACACCCTCGCCCGCGAGGCGGTCGACGAGGTGCTGCTCACCGGTCCGTTCGGGGGCGATGTCGCGGTGCTGGCTCAGGTGTGCGACGACTTTGGGGTGCCGCTCTCGCTCGACACCACCCTTCCGGGCGCGGCGAGTCGGCCCGAACTCGCCGACTTCGAGGGCCGGGTGCTGCTCACGTTCGCTCGGGTGCCGCGCGGGGAGGGCGCGATGCTGGTCAAACGCGGTGTCGATCTGGTCGTGTCGGCGATCGGGGTCGTGTTCACCATTCCGCTCGTGGGGGTGCTCGCCCTCGCGATCCACGTCAGCTCGGGCAGCCCGGTGTTCTTTGGCCAACAGCGGGTGGGGCGTTTCGGGCGCAGCTTCACGATGTGGAAGTTCCGCACGATGGTTCCCGACGCCGAGCGCCGACTCGCGGAGGTCGCGTCGCACAACGAGGTCGACGGGCCGGCGTTCAAGCTGCGCGGGGATCCGCGCATCACGCCGATCGGGGCTTTCCTGCGGCGCACCTCGCTCGACGAGCTCCCCCAGCTGTGGAACGTGTTGCGCGGGGAGATGAGCCTCGTCGGGCCGCGGCCGCCCTTGCGCTCGGAGGTGGATCGGTACGAGCGTTGGCAGCTGCGTCGATTGTCGATGAAGCCGGGCCTGACCGGCCTCTGGCAGGTCTCGGGGAGGTCGAATCTCCCCTTCGAACGCTGGATGGCACTCGACCTCGAGTACATCGATCGGTGGAGCCTCTGGCTCGACCTCCTGGTGCTCGCGCGAACGGTCCCCGCGGTGGTGAGGGGAACCGGCGCCCGTTGAGTAAGCTCTGCATAGGGACGTCTCGCGCTCCCGATCCGCACCCGGTAGGTCTGGCGGGTCAGGAGAGCCAATGTCCCGTGTTCGACGTTCCCGCGAAGAGTGGAGCGAGGTGGTGGCCGCGTGGCGCGACTCAGGGCGCACTATCGC
>CANLGQ010000089.1 GCA_947490265.1 Pseudomonadota bacterium
CCCGCGGCCCCGCGACCGCGACCTCCCGGTAGGCGAGAAAGAACACCCCGACCGGGCACCACACGCTCCACGCGACCACCTCGCGAGAGCCGGAGGTCAGCAAGCGAATGCGATCGGCCGCGAGCATCCCGGCCCCCACCGCCAAAAAAACGAGGTCGAGAGCGGACCGAGGGGCGACTCCGGGAAACAGCGGGAGGGGCCACCGGCTGTTCGGGCGAGCAAGTTGGGCGCCCACCGCGGCGATCACCGGCGAAAGCAGGGCGGCGATGCCGACCATGCCCTCCATCGGCCAGAGCTCTTGCGACGCGATCCGGCCCCCGTCTGCTCGAGCCTGCGCGATGAGCCACAGCCACACGCCCATGGCATAGACGGCGGCGGCTCCGTGGAATCGGCCGGTCGCGGCCACCCAATCGGCGAGCAGCCAGAGCACCGCGCCCGCCCCCGCGGTGGTGGCCAGCAGCACCCCGTGCCGCGCGGCGTCGAGGAGACCCAGGGCCTCGAGCCCGATCAGCCGGGAGTGGGCGTTGACGACCACCAGTACGACGTAGGTGACCGCCGCGAACCGGCGGAGCGGCGCCGACGAGGCGGGCTGATTGGCTCCGAGGACGGCCGCCGCGCCGCGGCACGCGAGCAGGAGTCCGGCGAACAGGAAGACGAGCCCGTCCAGGCGCACCGGAATCTCGGGCCGCGCCGACGGCAGCGTTATCGAGCCGAGCGCCACGAGCGCGACGAACGTGGCGGCGAAAGTCGCCAAGGCGCGCGGCCAGGGCCAGGGCCCGGTCACAGGAGTTTGCACGGGATCGCGACCTGCGGAGGCAAGCGCGACACCTCATCGAGCCACGGGGCGCAGTCCAGCAGGTTCCGCTCCGACGATCGCCGGGCGGTGAAGACATTCACGCTCGCGTGGGTCACCGCTTCCCCGCGCGCACCCGGGGCCAGGGAGACCGCGGGGATCGCGGCCACCCCGCCCGCTGCGCCGAGCTGCGCATGGTGGGCGTGGCAGGTCGCGGCGTCGTCGGCACCGGAGTCGCACACCATGAAGTCGACGGTGATCGCCTCCTTCCGCGCAGTGAGCTCCGCAACCGCGGCCGCATCGAGCGTCACCCGGATCTCGAACGGCGCGGTGGCGGGCGACGGCGCCACGCCAGCCGGGGGCTCAGCCGCGCTGGCGCAGCCCATCCACATCGCGGCGAGCCCGATCCATCCCATCGCGCACCTCCTGGCGAAGCGTACCCCGCAGTTCGGGAGCGCGACCGACCCACCTCATTCCGGGGCGCCCATCGGGCCGATCATTCGCCTGAGATCCGCCGGGACCGCACACTCGAGAGCGACCCGCTCCCGGCGCGCAGGGTGTTCGAACGCCAACTTCCAGGCGTGGAGCGCGTGCCGCTCCATTCGAGGGCCACGCCGCTCGAAGCGCTCGGGCAGGTACATCCGCTCCCCGACGAGCGGCAGGCCCCGGAGCATCGCGTGCAGGCGGATCTGGTTTCTTCGCCCGCTGACCAGCCGAACCTCGACCAGGGCCATTCCCCCCGGGATCTCGCGCCGAAGCGACCAATGGGCCTCGGCCAGCACCGAACCGGGTGCCCCGGGCGACGCGACCCGTTGGATCAACAGCGCGTTGTCCCACGCCATCCAATCCGACCAGGTCCCCGTCGACGTACTTGGAATTCCCTGCAGGATCGCCAAATAAACGCGCTCCGGCGTGTGGGCGTGGAACTGGGCGCGCAGCGCGGCGTGGGTCCGCTCGTCCTTCGCGAGCAGCACCGCGCCGGAGGTATCGCGATCGATCCGGTGGGCCGGAAAGGCGCGCTTTCCCTGCGGCGCCAGGTACTTCTTCAGGCGGTGCACCACGGTGTCCCGCTCGCGCCGCTGCTCCTGGGTGGCGGCGTCGGTGAGCAGCCCCGGTGGCTTGTCCACCGCGATCAACCAGGCGTCCTCGTACAGGATCCCGAGCCCGGCCTCCACGACGCTCGCCACGGCGGCGCGCTGGGCTCGGCCGGTGCCCGGCTGGTTCCACGACAATTCGAGCGCGGCGCCCGCCGGCACGACGCGAGCCAGATCGGTACACACCGCGCCCTGGAGGCTTACTTTCCCGCTCTCCACCGCCTCGCGTGCCCGGCGGCGCGACCCCACGGTCTCCCGCCCGGCCACGACCCGATCGAGCCGCCAGCCCGCCTGCTCCACAGGATTCGTCCAGGTTTCCGCCATCAGGCCCCCCACCAGCGTTCCCACCACCCGGGAGCCCATGCGGGGTGCGCCCGGGCGACGCGACGCACCCCCGGATCGGCGTCGCGGCCGAGCCGACTCAGCGCGCGCCGGGGCGCGGAGGGGTTCTCGGCCACCCGCCGCCGCACCCGCGGGTCGGGATCAGCGGCCAGCGCGGCGAACTGCCGGTCACTCCACCCCGATCGGGCCGCCGCCGCCGCGCGCAGCCACGGGTCGGCGTGGCTCAGCGCCCGCTCGGCGAGCGCCTGGTCCCCGGCCTCCAACACCCGCGACCGCACGGTGGCCTCCGGGGAGTCGAGGAGCGCCAGACGAGCCCCCGCGGTCAGGTCGGACCGGGCAGCCAGAGCGACGTGGGTCGGGCCATCGGCGGCGGCCACCAGGGCGACCTGCCAGGCTACCGGGAGGTGCGGGTTCCGGGCGAACGCCTCGGTGAGTCGGCCGTGAAGCTGCGCGAGGCGGGCCTCCCACGCGGGGTCGGGGGCTTCAGTGGCCACGGCCTCCAACCCGCCGGCGAGCGACGCCCCCAGCCGGGCCCGCTCGAGCGGGGACAAGCCGGGGGCACCCGCTGGGGGCTCCAGTCGGCGCAGCGCGGCGTCGAGCGCGGCGAGGTCGCCCGTCACGCGCGGCGGCGGCGCAGCGCGAGCAGCGCGAGCACGGCCGCCCATTCGCCTCCTCGGGCGCCCGCGCAGCCGCAGCCGCCGTCGTCGCCTGCCGAGGCGGCCGGCCCGACCTGCACCGGAAGCGCGGTGTGCCAGTTCCCGGTGTTCTGCGGATCATGGCGATTCATCGGCCAATCTGCCGGAGACGCCGCCGAGGCCGGGGTGCCCCACGCGAACACGTACCCGTCGCGGGTGGCGGCGACCACGTCGCGCCGGTGGTCGCCGTCGATGTCGCCCAGGGCCGGTCCGCCGAGCATCCACCCGCCGGTGAGCTTCGGCCAGCCCGCGAGCGGCACGCCCGAAGCCGACCAGGCGTGGAGCAGCCCGCCCCCGCTGCCGATCGCCACGTCGGGAGCGCCGTCGCCGGACAGGTCGCCGACGCACGGGGCGGACAGGAAGGAGAGGTCTTCGATCTGCCGTGGGAACCCCGGGAAACTCTGGCCGGTGGCCCCGTTCCAGGCCCCGGCCGCATGCTCGTAGTCCCACATCTTGAACAGGGCGAGCGACACCAGCCACTGCACCCCGATCCCGCCGGACAGAAAATCCGGGGTGCCGTCGAGGTCGAGATCGGCGAACACCGGCTCATTCACCGCCGGTATCATCGACCCCTCGGAGAAGTTCGTCCCCACGCCGAACATCGCGGCGGTGAAGTCCATCGGGAGGGCCTCGGTTCCGTCGGCGCGGATCGGGGCACTCGAACCGAGCATGGCGTTGGAGCTGAGCTCCAGCGTCCCGTCGCCGTCGAGGTCGGCGAGCGCCGCGCCCGCCGGGTGGCCCTCCCCGATGAGCGGGAGCAGGGTCTGGTTCAGGAGACCGAGCCGACGGAGCGGCGTCGTCGGCCAGATCTCGGCGTTGGGCAGGTCCACGAGGTACAGGAGGCCCGCCGCGCCCAACGGGATCTCGTTCGTGCCGATCGCGGCATCGAGATCGCCATCGGCGTCGATGTCGCCGATCGCGGCCGGCGAGATGATTCGGGTGCCGGACGTCCCGCAGGCGGTCGGCTCGCACAGCTCGAGGGGATAGCCGGCAAACAGACTACCATCGCCCTTCCAGACGTACAGCCGCTGGTCCATCCCGCCGATCACGATCTCCAACGCCCCGTCGCCGTCGAGATCGGCCAGCGCCAGGGCGCCGGCAAACCCGTTGTCCCAGGTGATCCCCGCGACAAACGTCTCGGGCGCGCGCCCCACCAGGGCCACCGGAAACCCCGGCAGCCGGGTGCCGTCGGCCGACCACGCGTAGACCCTCCCCTCGAGGCTGGCCGTCGCGATCTCGGGTACCCCGTCTCCGGTCAGATCTCCGACCGCCAGACCCGACAAGATCCCCTCGTGCGGGGCACGGATCCCGCCCGAGGTGAACGCCCGACCGGGAGCAACCGGCATCAAGTCCGTCGCTACCGGGAACCCCGCCCGAGGAGCCCCGGACCCCTCGATGACGTGGACCGAACCGTCCGAGGTCGCGAGCACGACCTCCCAGGCCCCGTCGCCGTCGAGGTCGGCCAGCACCGGCGCGCTCTCCACCGACGCGTCGAGATCGATGGGAAAGCCAGGAAGTGCGTCGGGATCGACCTCCACCCACACCGCAGTGCGAGACTCCGCGACCCGCCCCTCGGCGTCGGTGACCCGCAAGCGGAGCGCGACCAACCGATCATGCGCCCGGATGGCCCGATCCACCACGCTCTCCTGCGTCGGGACGTCGAGCGCGGCGGTGGAGCGCGGCAGATCGACCGTGGCAAGCACCCCCCGGGTCGCCTCGGCGCCCTCTCCCACGAGCGTCCAGTCCGCCGGTTCGAGGCCCGCGCCGACCTCGAGCGTCCAGCTCGCCACCGCCGAGCGCGGGGCTTCGATGTTCCCGTGTACTTCCACGGCTTTTCCGTCGCCCGCCCAGGTGAACCACGCCGGCGCCTCGAGCCGAGCCGTCGGCGGGATGTCGCCGGCGAACACCGCCTCCACCGCGCGCCCCACGTTCGCCCGTCCATAGCCGAAGAACGCATCCCACCCGGGCTTCGACGGCCAAGCCGCGGCCACGGCCCGGTCGGCCTCCGGCACGTCGACGTCGTCGGCGTGGGCGATCAAGAGCTGGCGCACCTCGTCGGGCGAGAGCGTGAGGCCCACCTCTCGCCCGGCGGAGGCCACCAACCCGGCCGACCCGGCAATCTGCGCGACCGCGCCGGTGGCGCACGCCCCGCTCGGAGCGACGAGATCGAGCCGTGGACCGAAATTGTTGCAGCCCCAGGTGTTGAAGTAGCTGTAGGCGTCGGTCTCCTCGTCCGGGGTGTCGGAGTGCAACGAGTGAACGTACAGGATCCCCGCTTCGGCGGCTGGGAAATTGCGGTGGTAGCTGTTCTCGTCGCCGGCCGCGCCCACCAGCGTGACGCCCTCGGCCTGCGCCCAGGCGGCGGCATCCCCCACCCATCCGGGGTGCGACATGGCGCCGATCGCCATCGCCACTGCGGCGACCCGGTGATCCGCCGCAAACGCCAGACCTTGCCCGACTCGATCGCCATGGCTGATGAACGTGTCGCCGATGCGCACCGGGAGGATCGCGCAGTTGGGACAAGCGCCGATCCCGCTTCCGTCCTCGGCGGCCTCCCCCACCCCCTCCATCACCCCGGTGCCGTGGTCGGCGTTGGTGATCTGCGGATCGGCGAACGGGTTGTTGTCGCCCCCGAAGAAGTCCCAGCCGGCGATGTCGTCGGGGTAGCCGTTGCCATCGTCGTCAACCCCGTCGCTGAAAACCGCGAGGAGATCACTCGGATCAAGGCCAAAATCCGCGACATCCACCCCCGCGGTGACATCGACCCGGCTGTCGGCCGCGTAGTCCTCGACGTTGAGGATCCCGTTCCCGTCGGGATCGGCGTTCTCGAGCCCGCTGGCGTCGAGCGGCAGGGGCAGCTCCCCCACGTTCAGGTGGATCTTTTTCCAAAGCTTGCTTTCTTGCCAGTAAATCCCGCTGTCCAGCACCGCCACGACCGCGTCCCACTGGCCGGTCGTGTGGCGGAAGGCGACATCGGCGGAAATGCCCGATCCGAGCAAAATCTCTTCCGGGCGAACCGTGGCGAGCGAACCCGCCGGGATCCACGAGATCATGTCCCAGTCACCGAAGTCACTGGGACACCCCCCAAGGTTGTCCTCCCGGCAGTCGGGGTAGGGCCCGGTCGGAACCTGGGCGAGGGCGACCGGGGCGAGGAAACAGAAGATCACGAAGCGTCCCGCATGTCGGTGGCGTCGTCGGAGCGGTCTGGCTCGTCGACCACAAACTGGAAGGAAAACACGGTTCTACCCGCCATGATGACCTCACCCCCCCGAAGCTGCACTTCGGTGATCTTCTTGCCGTTCACGACCGTCCCGCGGGTCGAGTCGTTGTCCACGAGGAAGTAACCCCCCGCCCGCTCGACCACGCGACAGTGCACCCGCGAGAGCTGCGTATCGCTCGCGATGTGGATCCCGGCCTCCCGGCCGCGCCCCACCGTGATCTCGCCGTGGACGAAGCGCGTGTAGCCGCGTTCGGGGCCGGACATGACCTCGACGGCCCCTCGAACCCTCGGTGCGGTGGGTGGCGAACTGACTGGAGGAACACTCGCGCGCGCCGCGCCGCGGAGCGGGTTCACGTCCATGCCGGTGAGGCGCCCAGGGTTCGTCTCGAGCAAACCCGGCGGAAGCGGATCGCTGGTCGGAGACAGAAACAGAGGCTCCTCCGACGCCGACGGAACGGGCCCGGTGGCCCACTTCGGCCGATCGAAGGGCAATCGAGGCAGCGCGTGTACGGGGACTTCGTCGTAGCCTCCGGCGCCTTCATCCGCCCGGGGCGGCACGGACAGGAGCCCCGCCGCGACCGCGGGGGGCACCGCGGGCGGGGGCTCGGAAGGCAACAGGGGCGCCGCACGCGGGGACGGCGGACGGCTGTCGCGCTGCACGTCTTCGTCGCGATCGTACCAGCGGAAGGTCAGGGCCAGACCACCGAGTTGCACGGTCTCGCCGCCGAGGAGTCGCGTTCCACCGCAAGCGGCAGGGTTCGTCACCTCGCCGTCGAGCGGGAGCAGATACACGAACCCCGCCGACCGGAGCAGGCGGGCGTGGCGGAGGGCCAGCCCCGGGAGCACGACGTCGCTGGCCGGGTCGCTCCCGATCACGAGCGCGTCTTGCCCGCGGTTGAGCGCGGCCACCACCTGGTTGCCGCTGCACAGCGTCGGGACGCGCACCGAACCCAGGTAGATCTCGGTCGGCGGATCGGGGGCCAGGGCCTCGGAGTCCGGGCTACTCGGCCGCGAACCCCCGGCCAGGAGCGCCAGGTGGTCGTCGCCGGCCGGAGCCGGGATCGGCAGGGTGGGCGGCGGCGGCGGCGGAAGAATCGACCGGACACTGAGCGCGTCGGGATCGGGCGCGTCGTCGAGCCAGGCCGAGGACCAACGGTAGCACCGCGACACGGGAAACGCCTCGGTACTCCCTTTGGAATCACCCCACAGGGCGCCGACCGCTTCCAGCGCGCGAGCCCAATCGGGCCAGGCCACCGCGTACCGTCGAAGCAACTCGTGCACCGCGGCCGAGCCGGCGAGCAGGTCCACCGCGGCCGCCGCGAGCCGGACCGGCCCCTGGCCCCCCTCCCGGATCGCCCGCCCGAGCGGCCATCGGTCCATCCAAGCGCGCAGCCCCTCGACCTCGAGCACCCCCATCAACAACCGAGCGAGCGCCTCCTGCGGCGTAAAGCGAGCGGGCAACGCCTTGATCCATGGCATGGACTCCGCAACCGCCGGATCCCCCCAGGCGCTCATCGACACCTTGGCAAGCCCCCACCAGCCGGCGCCCGACGTCGGGTCGACCTCCACCACCCGCAGAAAGGCGGCGTGGGCCTCGGCGAGATTGCCCCGGAACCAAGCGATCTCCGCGAGTCCCAGCAGCGGCTCCAGCTGATCGGCTCCCCCGGCGAGCGACCGAGCCAGGCTGGCCCACGCGGCCTCAGCCGCAACCGTGTCGCCCGCCACGAGCGAGAGCCGCGCCCGCATCCGCAGCGCGACCCCCTGCACCGGCTCCCGCTCCAGCACCCGGTCGATCCAAGGCCGCGCCTCCTCGGCCCGGCCCGCCTCGAACAACGCCCTCGCATAGTCCAGGTGATCGAGGGTGTCCGCGGCATCGGTCGCCACCAATCGGCCCAGCAACTCGAGCGCTTCGCCGGCCCGGCCGAGCCGACCGCGATGGCGGGCCAGCCCCCGCAGCGCCGCCGGGTGCGCCGGGTCGCGACCCAGCACCTCTTCGAGGATCTCGGTCGCCGCATCGCCGAGTTGTACGCACCGAGCCAGGTTGGCAGCGCGCAACAGCGTGGCCCCCGCCTCGGCCGTGGGCTGATGGCTCGCCTGGCGCCGCATGAGCGCGATCGCCGCAACCCACTGCCCCTTTCGGGCGCGGATCTCCTCGAGGTGGCGCGCGAGTTCGATCGACACGAACCCGGCCGCCTCCGCCCGATCGAGCCACAACAGCGCGTTCGCCTCGTCGCGCAGCTCGACCAGATAGGCGGCGCCGATCGCCGCGTGGCGTTCCGGGCGCTCGGCGGCCGGCACGTAGGGCAGGGCATCTCGCGCGTAGGCCAGGAACGACTCCACGTCGCGCGCCGATTGGGCGAGCCGAGCGAGGTGGTCGAGCGCGACCAGGGCTACGCCGGGTTCGTGGTGCTCCGCGAGCACCCGCTCCCAGGTGGCAGTCGCCGCCACCCGGTCCCCGAGCGCCTGCTCCTGCAACTCGGCGAGCTCGGCAAGGAGCGGGATCCGCTGCGCAGGGCGACGGCGACCGGCCTCGGCGGCGAGGGCAGCGATCAGGCCGCTGGGATCGTTGGTCTCGGCGGCGATGCCCCGGATCTCGGCAAGCACGCCGTCGGGCTCCGCGGCCACCGCGAGGGCCTCGGAGAAATGGGCCAGGGCCCGCGGACGGTCGCCCAGGCGGACCAGCAACCGCCCGAGTCGCGCGTGGAGGGCCTCCCCTCCGAGCTTCTCGGCCAGTCGTTCGAGATGGGCGGCGGCGGCTTCCGGCCGCGCCCCCTCGAGCGCGTCCGCGAGACTCAGCACCAAGGCGTCGTCGGCGAGGAACGCGGCCAGGAATTGATCGGGCGTGGCCAGGCGTCGGTCGAGATCCCAGTCGATCGCCTGCCGGATGACGTCGCGAACGACCGCGGGCACCACGAGCCCCGCGAGGATGCGCTCCGGTTCGCGCAGCACCCAGAACGGGAGCTCTGCCCCGTGCAAAAGCTGTAGGAGGACCATGCCGAGCGAGAAGACGTCGGCGCGGGCGTCGGGCACCCACTCCAGGCCGAGGCTCTCCGGGGCATCAAACAGGGATCGCCGCCGATCCAGGCCCTGATCGAGGGAGCCAAAGCCGGCCACCGACGCCTCACCGCGGGCGTCGAGCCAGATCGCGGACGCGTCGAGCCGCCCGTGCGGCTCGCCGACCCCCTGGCACCGCGCCAGGCCGTGCGCCGTCTCGAGGATCGCCTGAAAATACTCCAGCGGGCCCAGGGCGGCCGCTCGCAGCGAGCCCGAGCGCCAGGCGCGCACCACGAACACCTGCTCGCCCTCGACGCCAGCGTGCAGGATCGGCACCACGCCCGGCCCCGCGGCGCTGCGGAGCCGATCGATTCGGGCCAGGAACCGCTCGACCAGCGCCTCGTCGGCGGAGAGACCCGCGGGCCCGAACTCCACCGCCACGCGGACCGCAAGGGCCCGATCCCACGCCGTCCAGACCGTCGGCGCCTGTCGTTCGAGGAGCCGCCAGCGGCCGTCTCCGAAGCACTCGCCCGGCACTGGCCGCCGCCGGGCGGGCTGCCGGGCGGCCAGCGGCTCGGCCCAGCGGGTCGGATCGGCGTCCCGAAGGGCATGGAGCGCCCAGAGCTGCTCCCCCGCTTCCCGAGCGGCCTCGGACGGATACGCGGGTGCCGGCTCCGGATCCGGGTTCGCAGCGGGCCTCTCCCCCCGAATCACCGCGCGCAACGCCTCGTCGCCGCCGCCGCGCGGAACGGTGTGCAGGAATCGGAGCGGGCTGCCCGCCCGGGACGTGGGGCTGATCTCCAAGCCGAGGAGAGGGTGACCGGCCGCTTGCAGCCCCGGCAGTACGTCCCACACCCAGCGCTCCAAGAGGAGGGCGGGCGAGAGCGCCACGAGCGTGGCCTGGGCCTCGTCCGCCTCGCACGGCGTCGCCCCCGCCGATCCGACGGCGGCAATCCCCGCCTCGCGCCCTGCCGGATCCGCAGATGCCGAGATGATCGAGATACGCGCTGCGGATTTAGGCTTTGCCACTCAGCCCCCAGGCGGCGCCGGGTGCACGCCGCACCGGATGATACGCGATCCCGGACCACCCCGGTCCCGCCCCGGTGCGGTCCGCGATGGCATCGGCGTTTCAAGCGGTGTGTTCCCTTGTCACTCGCCGAGCGCGACGTTACGTGCGCCGGCCCAGGAGTTCCCATGGCCGCCAAGAAATCCGCCGATGCTGCACCGCCCAAACCCGCCAGCAAGCCTTCTAAATCCAAGAAGGCGAAGCCCGTGGAGGCCGTCGCTGTCGCGCCGACGGTTCCCGCGCCGGCTCCCGCGCCGGCTCCCACGCACGACGAGATCGCGGCTCGGGCGAGCGCGCTCTACGCCGCGGGCGGGCGCAACCACGTCGCGAACTGGCTGACGGCGGAGCGCGAGCTCACCGAGGCCCTCAAGGGCTGAGCAGCGCCTTCACCGCCGAAGCTCCGGTGCGCCCTGCACGATGTCGCGAAAAACCCTCCCGATCCGCGTCTGGTCGCGGATCAACGCCACCCGCGGCCAGACGGACCGGGCCCCCTCGCGCACGAACGCCTCGAGTTCACCGGGGGTCGGGTTGGCGACCACCCTCCGGTACAGGCTCCACCGAAACTGAGGATGGATCTCGATATCCCCCTTGTAGTCCTGGGAGAACAGCGCGTGGAGCTGGTGGGCGAGGCGCCCGCCCCGCGACTCCGGCACCACCCGCCGGCCCACATCGGTGGCCCACTGCCCTTGTCCCCGGATCGTCGTGCTCACGAGGCCGAACAAGGCCGGCTCGAGCCCTCGCCGCCCGTGGTGCCGCACAAACGGCAGGACGTGGGGATTGGTCTGGCTCACGACGAAGTGGTTGGCGTTGAACAGCCGCGAAAGGCGCCGCATCGGAAGGTCGCCGTAGATCGACCCATCGACCCAACGCTCCGCAGGGATGTAGGGAACTTCCTCACCTTTCGACCGAGCGGTGAGCTGCACCGGCGGAAACAGCCCCGGAAGCGCGCTCGACGCCAGGGCCGCGCGGGCGACCAGTGCCTCGGGGGCGGTGAGATGGGCGAGTAATCTCGGTTTCTGGTGAGCCCGCGTCGGCGACACCGAGATCGCGAGTTCGCGTCCAGAGCGCGCATAGGCTTCCGCAAACGTCAACTCTCCGACATTGTGACGCAAAACGGCGTAGAGCTGCTCGGGCTCCAGCAGCGCCCGTTGCCGCAGGATGCCCGGGAGGCCCGCCATTCTCAGTCCGTCGAGCCGCAGCCGGCCCAGATCGCCGAACAGCGCGGACAGCTCGGCATCGGTCCGGCTGCAGACGCCGGCGGCGATCATCGCCCCCGTAGAGGCGCCCGACAGAATATGCGGTAGGAGGCCGAGTTCGAACAGCGCCCGCACCACGCCGAGGTGGTAGAAGCCCAGCGTGGCGCCGCCCGAGAGGAGCAGGGCCGAGCGCCCGAAGACCCGCCAGGCCTCCGAGAACCGGCGAACGACTTCGCCGCGGGGGATCCCCGGGAGATCCGCGGTGGCGAGCCACCGCATGCTGGCCTCGACCTCGTCGAGGTACTGCCCGATCAGGTGCTTCGTACCGGCCATCGCCGTCCCGTACAGCTCGGGCGACGAGAGGTCGCCGAGGTGCCGGTACAGGTCGGCGGACAGCTCGGCAGCGAGCGCCGGCCCGTCGCCCGCGGCGCGCAGCGCGGCGAGACGGAGCTGGCTCGCCCGCAAGGCGCCGGCGTCGTAGTGCGGGCTCGCGTCGTCGGCCCGCCAAGCGTCGGCGCCGGTCAGGGCGTCGTGCGCTTCGGCCGCGGCCAACCACTGTGCATACGTCGACGCCGCGTCGAGCGCGGCGTAGACCTGCCGCAGCTTGTCGCGGGCCCACCACACGACCGGAACCGGGCGGCCTAAAAGCCCGCTTGCGCCTTCAGCACGACCCCATGGGCGGGAATGTCGCTCGCCTCGTACATGTACCGGTCGTAGAGCAGGGCGAGGCTGACCTTGTCGTAGAAGTCGTGCCCCGGTCCGGCGAGAATCCTCATCACCCCGTCGTCCGCCACGTCGGTATTCGGGTCGAGGCGATCGAGCCGCACGAGGAGGAAGCCCACGTCGGGAACGCGCGGGATGATCTGAATGCCCTGCCCGAGCCCGGAAACGCCGTCGAACGACCGGCCGACGACCTCGCCCAAGAACAGGAAATTCGGATGCTTGAAGCCCACGTTACCCGCCCAGGTGAGGACCCCCGGCACATCGTCTTGCTGCAGGTTCTCGTCGATGAAGACGCTGATCGGCATGCTGACCTTCTTTCCCTCCCCGGTCAGGGGATCGACGGTCACCCGAGCCTGGAGCGACTTGCCCGACCCCGCCTCTGGCGCGATGAACGTCTCGCCGTTGTAGACCCCCGCGGCCCAGCTCACGCGACCCTTTCCGTGCTTCCCCGAGACGTTCACCCCGAGGTCGGTGGTGGTCTCCAGCCTGAGTTCGTCGAGGAACAACTTCCCGATCCAACGAAGCCCGGTAAAATTCTCCTGGAACGGGATGAGGACGGTGTCGACCATGCCGCCCTTGATCGACACGTCGCTCGAGGCCTTCCACTCGAGCCAGGCGTGTTTCACGAACACCCGGTACCGGAGATCCTCGGGCACCACGATGCTGGCGCCGCTCGCATCGACCACGGTCTGAACCGACTCGCGCCCGCTGTCGAGCGTCACCCGCGTGGAGAGCGCGTCGGTCAGCTTCGCATCCACCTTGACGTAGGTGCGGTCGAGGTTGAACGAGTTGTCGAGGGGGACGTCGCCCGCGGCGTCTTCGGTCAAGCTGACCGTGTAGTTCCCAACGAGGAGCCCGCTCACGGTGATCACCGGTGGCGTCTTCTCCGCCGGGTCTGCGGCAGCCGCCACCTGCCCCACCGCGAGCACCGACCCGATCGCCACCATCGAAACGCTACGTGTCATCTTTCCTCCACACTCAGGATCCTATCACAAGAAGGCGGTGCGGCCGAAATGTGACAGCTTGGTGCCTTTTTTTTTGGGGTACCCGTCGGGTGGGGACTCATCCGGCAGAGACTAGCGCCGCAATTCGACGTTCAGGAGCAACGTCCGGCCGTTTTGGGGCATCTCGGGCGCGTTGAACGGGTCCCCGACGGGCAGCGTGTAGTACCAGTCGAAAACGTTGTACACGCCGACGTTGTAGGTCACGCCACTCTCCGCGGCGGCCCCGGACAGTACCACGTCGACCACCGCCGCGGCCTCGACGAACGCGTCGGTTTGGAGGGGGAACCGCCGTGGGACTTCCCGCGTGCCGCGGACCGCGAGGTTCGCCCAGGGCTGGAACAACGGAGCGATCCCCTTCACCGAGGCCTGGTGGAACGGGGCGTTTGTCAGTCGGACGGACCCGTCGGGTCCCTGGGCGTCGAGAAAGTCCGCGATCAGGTAGCCGTAGGTTGCGACGAACATCCAGCCGCCGGCGAAATCGCGACGCGCCTCGAGGTCAAAGCCGCCCAACAGTTGCGGGGCGTCGCTGTTCTTGTAGTAAATGGCCGAGTCGCCCGCTTCCTCGGTGGGCACGGACTTCACCGCGTCGCTCGCATACAGCCCATGGGTGCTGACAAGCCCCACCCAATCCTCGCCAAACTGGCGCGTGTACTCGACCTCGCCGGACAGGACCTGCTCGGGGCGCAGCTCGTTCCCCCCGTAGTCGCTGCGCGCCTGCACGAAGGCCCCGTCGTTGTAATACGTCTCATAGATGCTCGGGGCCCGAAATGCGCGTCCACCCATGATTTTAATGATGTCGCGTGACGACGGAGTGAGGATTACCGCCGCCCGAGGGTTCACCGTGAGGAAGTTCTCCCCGGCGGTCGACCCTTCTGGGGCGAGCGCGGTGTAGTTCCAGGAATCGATGCGCGCCCCGATCGAGAATCGGAGGCGTTCACTGGCGGCGACATCGAGCAGTCCATACCCGGCGGTGACGAGGTAGGGCGCGTTCTCGTCGAGGTACGGCG
>CANLGQ010000090.1 GCA_947490265.1 Pseudomonadota bacterium
CGGGATCGCCGGCCCGCTCCTGATCGGAGGCGACTTCGCGGGGGACTACCTGGTCCCCTTCGCCACCACCGAAGGCACGATGGTCGCGAGCTACCAACGGGGCATGAAGGTGATCGCCGAGTCCGGCGGCGCGCGCGTGCGCGTGTTGCGCGAGGGATACGCCCTGTTTCCCCTGCTCGGCTACGCCGACACCGACGCGGCGCTCGCCGCAGGGGCTTTCGTCGACCGCGCGCGCGGGGAGCTGATGGCGGTGGCGGAGGCTACGACCCGACACGGGAAGGTGACGGAGCTCGGCTGGGAGTTGCTGGGGCGGCGCCTGATGTTGACCCTGCGGATGGACACCGGCGACGCGCTCGGAGCCAACCTGGTGAACCGCGCGGCACAGGCAGTGGTGGCCCGGATCGCCGCCGAAGGGGGACACCCGCGGGTGGCTCTGCACGGGTACGATCCGGAAAAGCGGGCGTCCACGCGGCACTGGCGTGGGCGGTGGGTGGTCGCCGAGGTGCGGGTCCCGGCGAGCGTGGTTCACTCCCGGCTGCGCACCAGCGCGGCGGCTTTGGCGAGGTTGTGGGCCGACTACCAGCTCGCCTATGCGCGCATGGCTACCGCCAACCATGCGCTGCAGGTGGCGAACGGGCTCGCCGCCATCTACGTCGCGACCGGCCAAGACGCAGCGTACACGGCTGAGAGTTGCGCCTCGACGCTCTCCCTCGAGGACGACGAGGGCGCGCTCGTGGCGACCCTCGATCTCCCCTCCCTGCACGTGGCAACGGTGGGCGGCGGCACGCAAAAGGGCACCGCCGCCGAGTGCCAGCGCCTCCTCGGCGCGGCCTCGGCCCGCGAGCTGGCGTGCGTGATGGGGGCGGCGTTGCTCGCCGGGGACCTCAATCTCGCCGCGAGCTTCCTCGGGGACGACTTCGCGGCGGCGCACGAGCGCCTGGGGCGCAACCGGCCCGAGTCGGCCTAAGAGCACTCAGCCTCGCCGGGGGCGCAGGCCGGGAGCCCGGCGCGAGCGCAACCGGGCGGTTCGATCAGCCGCCCACGTGACCGCGGGGTTAGAACGGCTGACAGCCCTGGCCGGCGAGGCTTCCCGCGTCATGGACGAAGGCGAAATTCACGTCGCCGAGCGTCGGACCGAGCTCCTGGTGCCAGACGTGGTCGGTCGGAGGCGCATCGCACTGCCCGTCGCCGTCGTTGTCCGCGAAAAAATCGACGAAATACGGCAGGTTCGGCTTCAGCACGGCGCCGAAGTCGAGCACCAGGCTCGCCCCGGAGATCGCCCCGCTCATGGGTGGGTAGGTGGTAAACGGGGCCACCGCTTCGGTCAGGGCGACATGGACCGTTTGGCCCTCGTGCGCGTTGAACGTGCTGGTGCTCCAGACGAAAGTGAAGTTCGGGGGAGGGACGGTATCGGTGTCGGTGTCGGTGTCGGTGTCCGCGTCGGTATCGGCGTCGGTGTCCGCGTCGGCGTCGGCGTCGGCGTCGGCGTCGGCGTCGGCGTCGGCATCCCCGCCGCTGACGCCGGTGTCGGTCTCGCCGTCGTCACCGCAGGCGAGGGCCAACAACAGCACGGGAGTGAACAGGACGCGCATGGGCGGAACCTCGAGGGTTGGCGTCTCTGTAACCGGCTGGGGGGTTGGATCAGCGCGAGACATAGGCCGCCAGGTGCTGGCCGGTCAGGGTAGCGCGCGCCGCCACCAACGCGGCCGGGGGGCCTTCGAACACGATCTGTCCGCCGTCGTGGCCGGCTCCCGGCCCGAGGTCGATGATCCAGTCGGCGTGGGCCATCACGGCCTGGTGGTGCTCGATCACAACCACCGATTTGCCCGAGTCGACCAGCCGGTCGAGCAGCCCGAGGAGCTGCTGGAGGTTGGCGAGGTGGAGCCCGGTGGTCGGCTCGTCGAGCACGTAAACCCCGCCCTCGGCGCCCATCTCCGCGGCGAGCTTGAGCCGCTGCCGCTCGCCGCCGGACAGCGAGGTGAGGGGCTGCCCGAGCGCTACGTAGCCGAGGCCGACGTCGGCCATGCGCTGGAGGATGGCGTGCGCGGCCGGGATCCGCGCTTCCCCGGCGCCAAAGAAGGGGACCGCGCTGTCCACCGAGAGGTCGAGCACCTCGGCGATGTGGAGTCCGCCGAGGCGGTAGTTTAGGACCGACGCCTGGAATCGCCTGCCTTCGCACTCCTCGCAGACGGTGGTGACCCCGGCCATCATTCCGAGGTCGGTCTCGATCACCCCGGCGCCGTTGCAGCTCGGGCATGCGCCCTCGGAATTCGCGCTGAACAGCGCCGGCTTCACGCCGTTCGCCTTCGCGAACGCCTTGCGGATCGGCTCCAACAGTCCGGTGTACGTCGCCGGATTGCTTCGTCGCGAGCCGTGGATCGGGGCCTGGTCGATCGAGACCACCCCGCTCCGGCCGGTGACCGAGCCGCGGATCAGCGAGCTCTTGCCCGACCCGGCGACCCCGGTCACCACGACCAGCACCCCGAGCGGGATGTCGACGTCGACTCCCCGCAGGTTGTTGGCGTTCGCGCCGCGTATCTCCATCACGCCCGTTCTCTTGCGCACCGTGGCCTTGAGCGAGGCGCGGTTGTTCAGGTGGCGCCCGGTGAGGGTGCCGCTGGTCCGCAGGCCGGCAAGCGTGCCCTCGTAGACCACCTCGCCGCCGGCCGCTCCGGCGCCCGGACCGAGGTCGACCACGTGATCGGCGATCGCCATCACTTCCGGCTTGTGCTCGACCACGAGCACGGTGTTGCCCTTGTCGCGCAGCTGCAGCAGCAGGCGGTTCATCCGCTGGATGTCGTGCGGGTGCAGCCCGATGGTCGGCTCGTCGAAGACGTAGGTCACGTCGGTGAGCGACGACCCCACGTGGCGGATCATCTTGGTGCGTTGGGCCTCTCCGCCCGACAGCGAGCCGGCGGCTCGGTCGAGGGTGAGGTAGCCGAGGCCGATCTCGACGAAGGCGTCGAGGGTGTGCCGAAGCGACGCCAGCAGGGGGGCCACCGAGGGCAGGTCGCGCGCGGCAACCCAACCCGCGAGGTCGCTGATCTGCATCGCGCAGGCCTCGGCGATGTTGATCCCCGCGATTCGGGAAGACCGGGCCGCGTCGTTGAGCCGGGTGCCGGCGCACGCCGGGCAGGTCGTGAAGGTCACCGCGCGCTCCACGAACGCCCGGATGTGCGGCTGCATGGACTCGACGTCCTTCGACAGCATCGACTTCTGGATCTTCGGGATCAGTCCTTCGTAGGTCAGATTGATGCCGTCGACCTTGATCTTGGTGGGCTCCTTGTGGAGCAGATCATGGAGCTCACGCTTGCTGAACGCTCGGATCGGCTTGTTGGGGTCGAAGAAGCCGCAACCGGTAAAGATACGCCCGAACCAGCCATCCATCGAGTAGCCCGGAATGGTCAGGGCCCCGTCGGCGAGCGACTTGCTGTCGTCGTAGAGCTGAGTCAGGTCGATGTCGTTCACCGATCCGAGACCGTCGCACCGAGGGCACATCCCGCCATTGACCTCGAACGTGCGCGCCTCGACCTTCTTCTCGCCGCCCTTTTCGACCACGATCTGCCCTGCGCCCCGGACCGTGGGGACGTTGAAGGAGAACGCGTTGGACGAGCCGACGTGGGGCTGGCCCAGCCGGCTGAACAAGACCCGGAGCATCGCGTTCGCATCGGTGGCGGTCCCGACCGTCGAGCGGGCGTTGGCGCCCAGCCGCTCCTGGTCGACCCGGATCGCCGGGGTGAGGCCCTCGAGAAGGTCGACTTCGGGCCGCCCGAGCGTGGGCATGAAGCCTTGGACGAAGGCGCTGTAGGTCTCGTTGATCAGGCGCTGGGACTCGGCGGCGATGGTGCCGAACACGAGGGACGACTTGCCCGATCCCGAGATCCCGGTGAACACGGTCAGCCGTCGTTTCGGGATTTCGAGGCTCACTCCCTTTAGGTTGTTCTCGCGCGCTCCCTGGACCCGGATGCGGTCGTGGGTGTCTGCGGGGTGCGAGGCCATGTTCGCTCCTGTGCTGGCGTTCCGCACGCCGCCGGTACGCGTCGAGCAGCCGATTCGTCTCGGCGGGGCCAGGGCGATGTGGTCGGGGCGGCGGGATTCGAACCCACGGCTTCTTGGTCCCGAACCAAGCGCGCTACCAGACTGCGCTACGCCCCGACGACCCACGCCCCTTAAAGGCCGACCCTGCCGCCGTCAAGCTACGGGGGCGCGCGCGGCCGCGATCCCTCGGATCGCCGCGCCGCGGTCGGCCGCCCCATACACCGCCGATCCCGCGACCAACACGTGCGCGCCGGCCTCCGCGAACCGCCAGGCGTTGTCCGGCTTTACGCCCCCGTCCACCTCGATCTGCGTCCCCAGCCCGCGGCGGTCGATCTCCGCGCGCAGCGCCCGGATCTTCGGAAAGACGGAGTCGATGAGGGACTGTCCTCCGAAACCGGGGTTTACGCTCATCACGAGGACCAGGTCGACGAGGTCCCACACGTACTCGAGCCCCGCCAGCCCGGTGCCCGGATTCAGGCTGACGCCGGCTTTCGCCCCGAGCGCCCGGATCTGTTGCAGGTTTCGGTGCAGGTGGGGGCAGGTCTCGACGTGGACGGTGATCTGGTCGGACCCAGCCGATCGGAAGGCCTCGACGTAGCGCTCCGGCTCCACGATCATGAGGTGGGTGTCCACCACCGCTTTCGTCCCATCTGGACGCGGACAATCGTCGACCGCCCGCCGCACCGCTTCCACGACCAGGGGCCCGATGGTCAGGTTGGGGACGAACCGGCCGTCCATCACATCGACATGGATCCAGTCGGCGCCCAGTCGGATGACCTCCTGGATCTCCTCGCGCAAGCGGCCGAAGTCGGCGGACAGGATCGACGGCGAGACGAGCATCAGCTTCCTCCCAGGTCCAGCCCGATGGTGAGCCGGGCGCTCTTTGCGAATTCGGCGCCGCGAACCGTCTTGCGCCCCGGTGCGCGGACGCTCGCGAGCTCCAGTGCCCCGGACTCGCAGGCCACGCGGAGCGGATCGAGCGAGATCACCGTGCCGGGCGATCCGAGGCCGTCGACGGCGCGGCAGTGCTCGATCCGAAGCGGACCCTCGTTCCAGGGCACCCAACCTCCGGGCCAGGGCGTCATGGCTCGGATCCGGCGCTCCACTGCGTCGGCAGGCCGGTTCCAGCGCACGCGGCCCATCTCCCGATCGATCTTGGGAGCCCAGGTCGCGTAGGTCTCGTCTTGCGGACGCGGCGGGAGCTGGGACAGGCGGGCGACCGTGTCCACTGCGGCGACCGCAGCCAACGCCGACAAGCGATCGTGGAGCGCGCCCGCCGTTTCCCCGGGGGCGATGGCGGTGGGCAGCGACAGCAGCACCGGGCCCGTGTCGAGGCCCTCCTCCATCTGCTGGGTACACACACCGGTCTCGGCGTCGCCGGCCAGGATCGCCCACTGGATGGGGGCCGCGCCGCGCCAGCGAGGCAAGAGGCTCGCGTGCACGTTGATGCAGCCGTGGTGGGGGGCGCGCAGGAGCCGCGGCGTCAGGATCCGACCGTAGGCGATCACCACCGCGAGGTCGGCACCCAGGCCTTCGAGCTGCGCGGGAAAGTCCCCGGTCTTGATCGCGCGGGGCTGCGCCACGGGGAGGCCGAGCGCTCGCGCCCGCTCGGCCACCGCCGGGGATCGCACGGCCTGGCCCCGTCCCGCCGGCGCGTCGGGCTGGGCGACGACCAAGGCCAGCGCGTGGCCGGCAGCGTGGAGCGCGTCGAGGGCGGGGACGGCGAACTCGGGAGTTCCAAAAAAAACCAGCTTCACCGCCAGGCCTTGCTCTCACATTGCAGATTGTAGCGCACCAGGATCTCGGTGGTCGGCTCGTAGCCGGCCTTCCCGGACTCTGCCAGGAAGGTGGTGTAGGTCTCGGTGATCGAGGCGATGCCGTGGAGCTTTCGCTCGTCGTCGGTCGCGGTGGGGTCGACCTCGAAAATACACTTTTTTCCGTCGCGAATGGAGAATTGCGTGCCGTACCATTGGGCGAGACCGCGCGCGACCTTGTAGCGGTCGAAGATCTGGGCCACGAGCCATGCGGAATTCTCAGCGTGCCCGTTCATCGCCGCCAGGGCCATGTCGTAGGCGACCTTGATCTGATCGGGCTCCTGGCTGTGCTGGAGCGTTGCGGCCGCGAGGTACTGGTCGAGCGCGGTGCAGATCCGGCCGGCCTCCTGCATCCCGACGAGCTCCTTGGCGCGCTTGATGTCGTTCTTGTAGACGTTGGGGCTGCGACTTGCCCGGTCCTCGGCGTCTTCGTTGAACAGCTCGCGCAGCCGGGCGTTGTCCTGCGCCATTTGCGCCGAGTCGCTGCACGGCGCGGCCGTTCCTGCCAGGGCTACCGACATGAACCAGATCATCTCGCCTCCGCGCCGCCATCTTAACCCGGGCCGGCGAGCGCCCGTTCCCGTTGAGCTCTCGCTCTCACTTTTTTCAGGTAGCGGCTGCGCTTGAACAGGCTCACCCGGTCGAGTAGCACGGTACCGGCCAGATGATCGAGTTCATGCTGAACGATCACGGCCTCGTACTCCTCGAACCAGCCCTCGTGGCGCGAGCCGTCGGGGTTGCGCCACCCCATGCGGATCCGCCGCGCCCGCGTCGTGTCGCACTCCAGGTCCGGAACCGACAGGCAGGTCTCGTTCCACTGGATGGTCTCGCGGCTCTTCTCCAGAATCGCCGGGTTGATCAGCGTGAAAAACCGCCTCCCTCGCTCCTCCTTCTCCCCGGGGTCGAGCACGATGATCTGGCGCGTGTCGCCGACCTGCGGGCCAGCGAGACCCACGCCCGGGGCCGCGTACATCGTCTCCGCCATGTCGGAGCAGAGCTTCTGGAGAGCAGGTCCGAACTCGGCTTCGTCGACAGGTCGCGTCTTGACTTCGAGGTTCGGGTGGGGAGCGGTGAGGATCTCCAGAACGGCCACGGTCAGCTCCGCAGGCAGATGGCGAACGGCGCGGTGTCGAGCTTGCTGCCGATGCGACAGCCGAGTCCCATCGGCGTCGTTCGCGGGAGATTCTTGAACGCGTCGCCGATGAAGACGTGCTGGCTCACGCGCCGGAGGATGTCGACCATGTTGCCGAACACGAGGCTCCGGAAGCCGTGTTCGTTGTCGAGGAGGGGCGGAAAATCAGGATGTTGGGCGGTGGACACGGTGCGGTAGTCGATCCACACCTCGCCCGGCACCTCGGGGGAATCGTAGGCGAGGAAGTGCCCGGGCCCGGTGAACCACGCGATGAGTGGGGAGAGGAGCCCCGCAATTTCCCGGTTGTCGTTGTAACCGACCACCTCGGAACCGAGGCGCGAGAACCGCTTCTGGAACCGGTTCAACACCGGCAGTCCGTTGCGCCCGTCGCCGATGCACACCTCCCCGTCCGCGCCGACCAGGTCGGCGACATGCACCGGGTTTCCCTGAGCGAGCGCGTAGAGGTGCTTTTGCTCCGCCCCCCCGAGCGATCGCACCCACGCCTTCCGATCTTCCGGGGTGGCGGCGTCGAGCGCGGCGGTGAGGGGCGCGAGCGAGGGGGCATCTTTGGGCCTGAGCAGCGTCATGGTGCCCCGCTAGCCGGTCACGGCGCCCTTGTCGCGACCCCGTTGGCGCGAAATGAGGGGGCGATGGCGCTCGACGAGTTGTTCGCGGCGGTCCGGGTCGCAGCCGGGCCGCGTGCGTGGGATGCGGCGGTGAAGCTGGCGCGCGACGGCGCGGTCGTCGGAGTGTCTGACGACGGCGACGAGGTTGTTCTACTGGTAAAAGCACTGGGACGAGCGACTCCTTACGAGGTTCACCTCTGGCCCGACGAGCCCGACTGGGGCTGCGAGTGCGAACTCCCGGGCGAGGCGTGCGTCCACGTCTCGGCGGCGGTGATCGCGCTCCAGACCCTTCGCCAGAACGGGCTGGCCGGCGCCTTGCCCGAGCCGGCCAAGACCTACCGCGTGGCCATCGAGTACGACCTCGCCAGCCAGGGCGAAGCGCTGTCGGTGCGTCGGATGATCCGCCGCCCGGGCGGTGAGCGCACCGTCCTCGGCGGCGCGCTGGCCCAGATGGACGTCATCGCGACCTCGGCGGATGCCTCGGCGGAGGCCCTCCTGATTCGGGCCCCGGCCGGCGCGCTTTCGGGCGAGGCCATCCGCCGACTCATCGTGCTCCTGGGACGGGAGGCCCAGGTGAACCTCGATGGGGTTCCCGTGACGCTCGACCCGGCGCCCGTGCTCTTCCGGGTGCGGGTGACCGATGACAAGACGGGCTTCAAGCTGGGCCTATACCGGCCCGCTGGCATCGATCGTCTCTTCCGGGGCGCCGCCTTGGTCGGCGCGGTGCTGCACCCGACTTCGCATGGGGAGCTCAACGCCGAGCAGCGCCGCATGCTCGTGCAGGGCGTCCGGTTCGAAGAGGACGAGGTGGCGGCCCTGGTCGGCGATTACCTGCCGCGGCTGAGGGAAAAGGCGCCGGTCGACATCCAGACCACGCGCCTGCCGACCGCCGCCGCGCTAACGCCGCAAGTGGTCGTGCACCTGGTCGAGAAACCGACCGGGCTCGAGGTTCGCCCGGAGCTGGTGTACGGCGACCCGCCGATCGCCCGCGTCACGAGCGGGGGAGCGCTCGAGCGGTTGTCCGATGCCGTCATCCCCGCCCGGAACGTGGGCGCAGAGGTCGGGGTGCGCACGGCCTGGGAGGAACGCTTCCAGCTCTCCGTGGGGTTCAAGCACCACCTTGGCCCGGCGGAGGCCGCAGCGTTCCTTCAGCAGCGCCTGCCGCGGTACGAAGGCCAGGTTGTCGGCCGGGTGGATCCGGAGCGCTTCCGCGTCGTAAACACGCCGCTGGTTCCCCGGCTCGAGGTCGGGGAAGCCGACGGGGGATGGTCCCTCGGGGTCACGTTTGGCCAGGCGAACGGAGCGGGGGCCGATCCGGTCGCGGTGCTCGAGGCTTGGCGCAACGGTCGGACGCTCGTTCCCCTGATGGGCGGTGGCTGGGCGCCACTTCCGGCGGACTGGCTCCGGGAGCACGGTGCGGTTCTGCGCGAACTGCTGGAAGCGCGCGACGCCCGGGGGCGGGTGGATCGCAATTCCACCGCGGCGCTGGTCGAGCTCCTCGACGAGACCGCAGCGGAGGTCCCACTGGATCTCCGGCGTTTGCACGACTTCCTGGCTGGCGGGGCTGGCCTCCCCGAGCATCCGCCGCCGGCGAGCCTCCGGGCCGAGCTCCGGCCCTATCAGCACATCGGGTACCTCTGGCTCCGGTTCCTTCGCGAGATGGACCTCTCGGGGATCCTGGCCGACGACATGGGCCTTGGGAAGACCATCATGGCCCTCGCGGCGTTGATCGACGCGAGCGGACCGCGGGTCCAGCACCTCGTCGTCGCCCCGACCTCGGTGCTCACGAACTGGATGGCCGAGGCGGCGCGCTTCGCCCCCGGGCTCCGGGTGAACCTCTACCACGGCCCAAACCGGCGGCTCACCGACGACGCATTGACCCTCACGTCGTACGCCCTGCTGCGTCTCGACGCCGACATCTTGCGGAAGCGGACGTGGACCTACGCGATCCTCGACGAGGCGCAGACGATCAAGAACCCGGCGAGCCAGACCGCGAAGGCGGCCTTCGCCTTGCGCGCGCGGCATCGACTGTGCCTCACCGGAACCCCGGTGGAGAACCGTCTCGAGGAACTCTGGAGCCTCTTCCGATTTTGTCTCCCCGGATTGCTCGGAAGCGAGGAGTCGTTTCGCGACCGCTTCGTCCGCCCGATCGAAGCCGGCGACGACAAGGCCCGGCGGGTCCTCCGCTCGCGCGTTCGACCCTACATCCTCCGCCGGATGAAGCAGCAGGTGGAGAAAGACCTCCCGCTCCTCACCGAGATGGTGGTGCGATGCGAGTTGGGCGCCGAGCAGCGGAAACTCTACGAGACGGTCCGCCTGACGGCCCGGCGCGACGTCCAGGAGGCTATCGCGGCCCGCGGCGAGCGCGGGGCCACTTTTCAGGTGCTCGAGGCCCTGCTGAGGATGCGGCAAGCCTGCTGCGACCCGCGGCTCCTTCCGGGTGGCGTCGGCGAGGCGATCGCCTCGGCCAAGCTCGACCAGATGGAGGACCTCCTGGTCGAGCTGGTGTGCGACGACCACAAGGCCCTGGTGTTCAGCCAGTGGACGTCGCTGCTCGATCTCGTCGAACCACGCCTGCAGAAGCTCGGGATCTCCTATGTCCGGTTGGACGGCTCCACGCGCGACCGAGCGGGGGTCATCGCTCAGTTCCAGTCCCCTTCGGGCCCGCCCGTGTTCCTGCTCTCCCTGAAAGCGGGTGGGACCGGGCTGAACCTGACCGCGGCCGACTACGTCCTGCTGCTCGATCCGTGGTGGAACCCGGCCGTGGAGCGTCAGGCGACCGATCGCGCGCACCGCATCGGCCAGACGCGTCCAGTGGTGTCGGTGCGGCTGATCGCCGAGGCCACGGTCGAGGAGCGAATTCTGGAGCTACAAGACGCGAAACGCGAACTTGCTGATGCGGCGCTGGGCGAGGACGGTGGATTTGTGAAGGCCCTGACCGGCGATGAGCTTCGGAGCCTGTTCGAGTCGGTCTGACGCTGTCCGCGAAGGTGGGCGCGTGGTATCTTGGGATGTCGGAGGCAGTCATGGCGCGGGAAGCTCCAGCCCAGAACGATCGGAGCCCGATCCGGATGCTCATTTTCCTGGCGTTGACGCTGGGGACGGGCGTGGTGTTGGTCGTGGTGCTGTACCAGCTCATCACGAACTACCAGAAGCGGATCGAGGAGGCCCAGCGCCCCGAGGACACGGTCATGGTGATCGTGGCCAGCAAGGAGCTCTATCCCGGGGTCACAGTCGCCGAGGAAGACCTCTACGCGGTGGAGATCCCTCCGCGATATCTGCCCGATGGGGTGTTTCTGTCCCCCGACCACGTCGTAGGCCGCATTCCGCGGGAGCGCGTGCTGGCCAACGAGTTCGTGCGCTCGGATCGCCTCGCGGATCCCGAATCGGGCGTCGGCTTGAACGCGGTGATTCCGCGCGGCATGCGCGCTATCTCGGTGGAGGTTGCCGGAGGGAAGGCTCTCGCCGGGTTCCTGAATCCCGGCAACTACGTGGACGTGATCGTCACGATCAAGCCTGACGAATCCGTCGAGGCCGAGGGTGCGCTCACCCAGGAGGCGGAGACCAGGACCTTCCTCCAGGCGGTGTTCGTGCTCGGGGTCAACAGCCGAATGCAGCGCGAGACCGCTCAGGCCTCGAGGGAGAAGCGCGGGGGCGGCCCGCCGAGCGTCACGCTGCTGGTGAACGCCGAGCAGGCCGAGTCGGTCGCCCACTACGATGGGCTCGGGGAGCTCACGCTGACGCTCCGCAACGATCAGGATGTCGACGTGAGCGCGGGTGGCGCTTCGGTAGACATCGACTACCTCCGCGAGATCCTCGACCCGACGGGCACTGCGGCCGGCAAACGCATGACGCCCGCCAAGGCCACGGGCCCGAGCAGGCCGAAAGCGCCGGCGCAGAATTGTACCGAGATGGTGATCGTCGAGGGCGGGGAGAAGAAGGTGGTCAAGTTCTGCGACGGCGTGCAGGTCCAGAACTGACGGCCAGCGCGGTCCCGACCAACGCCGCGCCGGCGAGCCACCCGGCCGGCAGGTAGGGAAGGCCCGGCCGGTCCGGGAGTCCCAACCCGACGATTGCGCTGCGGGCGGCCACCTGGGTCTCCGCGGCGGTGGACCACGCGAGGCGTCCGCGGGGGTCGATCACGGCGCTGATCCCGCTCGGGGTGGACCGAACGGCCCACCGTCCGGTTTCGACGGCGGCCAGCCGGGTGGCAGCGAGGTGGGCCCACGCTGCCCTTCGATTCCAGCCGTCGTTGGCGACGGCGACGAGGAGGTCGCCCCGCCGGGCGTCGTGGAGCGCGCGCGCGAAGAGGTCCTCGTAGCAGATGAGGGGCACGACTCGAAGGGTGCGATCGCCCACCGGCACCGACAGCGCCCGCGCTCCGGTCCCGGGACGAACCCGGTCGCGGCCGAGCCCCAGCACCGAGCGCTCGGAGCCGGGGACGAGGATCTGCTTTGCGAACCGACCGATCTCTCGACCTCCCGCGCTGGCGACGAGCGCGTTTTGGCGGTCGGCATCGACTCCCGCGAGCAGGGGAACGGCGGTGAGGGCTGCGAGTCCGGTCCGCCGCGGCCAGGCCGACTCCGGGAGGACGATGAGGTCGGCGCCGGCGAGTTCGGCGACCGCGGCGCGACTCCGCGCCTCCCGCTGCTCCGCTCCGCCTTGAAAGGCGTCGAGGCCCGTCTCGGCGACCCCCACGCGGAGCTGGCTCGGCTGGGGAGTTCGGAGCCACAAGGCGCCCGCCGCGAGCCATCCCAGGCCCAGTCCGACCGCCGGGACGGGACGTTCCCACGCAAAGCCGGCGAGGGCCCCGAGCGCGAGCGCATACACCTCGCGGCCACCCGCCTGGGCGGGCCAGGCCAGCCCCGGCCCCGAGACCGCGAGGTGCGCGGGCACGATCGGGAGGAACGTCCAGTCGGCGAGCGCCGTGCCGAAGGCGAGGCCGAGCCCCAGGGCCAGCCCGCGGGGGGCGCCTCCGGCCACGGCGGCGCTGGCGAGGCCGAGCGCGGTGATCCAGGGAAGCGCGGCGAGGGCCACGACCACGCCCATCGCCGCGCGCCCACCCGGTCCGCCGAAGTCAGCCCAGGTGTCGGGAAACCAGGCGAGGGCGAGCGCTTGCCAGCCGACCGCGAAGATCGCGATCCGGGCCGGATCGGACGCCGTACCCCGGATCACCGCCCCCAGCGCGAGGGCGCCCAGCGCGCCGAACACGCCCAGATCGGCGCCCCACAGGGACACACCCCAGCAACCGGCCGCGGTGAACGACGCGATCCAGGCGCTGCGCTCGTCGCTGCGGGGCGCTATCCTGACCTCCATGTGGCTTCTAGCTGTCCTGGCGTGCAAGCACCCGGTGGCGGCGTCGGTTGCCGAGCCCTACGGCGAGGCGAGCGCCTGGTACCTCACGGCGCGGTTCGCCGAGGAGCGGGGTGATCTCGAGACCGCGGTGAGAGCGTGGACCTGGGTGGTTCGTCTCGGGCCGGTTGAGCGGGCCGGGTGGGAGGGCCTGGCCGGCGCCCTGGAGGCCGTCGGTCGACCGGGTGAGGCGATCCCCGCCTGGGAGAACGCCGGCCGACTGTCCACCGGTGCGGATGCCGCGCGGGCCGCGGTGGGCCGCGGCCGGTCGCTCCTCGCGGCCGGGCGGAGATCCGAGGCGGTCGGGGTGCTCGAGGGAGCGGTGGCGCAGTCGCCCGACGCCTGGCGCTGGCTGGCCCAGGCCGTGGACGACGCGGCGTTCCCCACTGTGTTCGCGCGCTGGACCGCAGCCGAGCCCGGCGCGGCCGAAGCGATGGCGCGTGGCGCGGTGGCTGCCGATCGCGATCCGGCGCTCGCGGTCGACGCCTGGATGCCGCTCCTCGGGGATCCCCAGCACGGCGCCGACGCCGCGGCGGGCCTTCTCGGCGCCCTACGCGCCAGTTGTCGCTTCGGCACGGTGCTGATGCACGCAAACGCTCATCCCCCGACCGAGCCTCGGTGGAAGGCCCTCGCCGCCGAGGCCGCGCGTCGAACGGGCGACCCGCGCCTCCCAGACTTGCTGGACGGCACCGAGCGGCTCGACGCCTTGCTCGCCGCCGGGCAGTTTGCCCCCTTGCTCGCCGAGGTCCCGAACCAGGGCGACCGGGCCGGTTGGCGGGCGATGGCGCTCGCTGGGGAGGGGCAGCCCGCCGCGGCGGAGCGGGCGTTGGAGGGCACGGCGGAGCCGCGGGTGCGCGCGGCCGTGGCTGGCAGTTGGCTCGCAGCCGGCAACGTGGAGCGGGCGCGGGCCCTCTTGGCCGGCGTCGACCCGGCCGACCCGTCCGTCGGACTCGTGCGGATCCGCCTGGCGCTGGAGGCCGGTGACCCGGCGAGCGCCCGGGCGGCGGCAGCGGTCGTCTCGGGCTGGGACGCGGCCGAGGCGGTCCGGCGTCTCGCCGAGGTGGCCTTGCTCCTCGGTGACGTGCGGAGCGGCGAGGGCTGGCTCCGGGAAGCGGGGCTTGCGGGTAGCGTGCAGGCGTGGCGCCAGTTGGGGCCGATCC
>CANLGQ010000091.1 GCA_947490265.1 Pseudomonadota bacterium
GCATTCTGCCGCGCCTCGGCCAGATCGGCCTCTGCAAATGCCCCGATCTGGTCGTCGGCCACCACGGTGACCACCCCCGGCCACCGCACCTCCCCGGCCGCGTACCGCGGGTCGGCGGCCGCCCCCTCGTCCGGAATCGCGATCGCCCCCGCGGCGTCTACGAAGACCAGCCCAAAGTCGTAGGTCCCCGGCGGCATCCCTCCCACCGGCAGCCCCCAGCGGCCGTGAAAGACCTCGCCGGGTCGCCAGTCG
Organism: Pseudomonadota bacterium; assembly: GCA_947490265.1. Taxonomy (GTDB): domain Bacteria; phylum Myxococcota_A; class UBA796; order UBA796; genus CANLGQ01. The sequence continues at coordinate 253 of CANLGQ010000091.1, forward strand.
CCCGGAGGGAGCAGTCCCTGACCGGGCGGAAGCACCCAGCTCCGAACTCCGCCCGGCCCCGCCAGGAACCCCACTGCGGACCACCGCTCGAGCGCCACGTCCATCGAAAGGCCGATCTCTAGGTATACCCGACCATTTTCCGCGACCTCTGGGCTCGGGACCTCCCAGCCGTGCAGCCGGATCCCGTTTGGGTAGGCGACGGCGCGACCCTCGGTACCCGCCCAGGCCGCGTCGACCAGCATCGAGCGGCGCATGTAGATCCCCGTGTGATGGCCGCGTGCCTCATTGGGATCCGCGTAGCCGGGTGCGGGAAAGTAATCGCTCCAACCGTCGTAGGACGAGAACAGCGTCGTTCGGGCCCATTCGCCGTGCCAGTGAACGAAGTCGGGCCGGTGTTCCTCGAAGATGTATTCCTCGACGAATGCACGCTGGTCGTAGCGGTGTCGCGCCAGGGGGATGTCGACCAGCCGCGCCATGTCGACCGGATGTTGGTGGGAAAACCAGAGGTGGGCCCCCATGTCCATGTCGAGGGGGACGATGGGCTCCTCGTAGAACACCCGCTGGGCGAGCCGACGGGTGTGGTCGACCCGGAGCTTGATCAGGGCCGGCGGCCACTCCGGATCGCGGGCGAACCACATCGTGTGGCGGACGTTCGCCGCTGCGAACCCGACGGCCGCGGTCACGGCCAGCCCCGCACCGGCGATCCCCCAACCTCGGCGCGTCGCGCCGCGTCCGAGCCGGGCCCAGACACGCTCCGCGAATCCGGCCCATTCCCCGATCCCGACGGCCAGCAACACGGCGCCGGTCGGCGCGGCGAGACTCAGCCACCGGTAGCCGCGCATCCAATCGCCGGTGCTGTACACGCTGAACACCAGCGCGGCCCCGAACAGGTGAGCCAGGAGCGCGCGGGTGAAGAAGCGGGTCTCCCCGAACCGGTGCAGACCGAACCCCTCCGGTCCCAGCGCCGCCACCGGGAGCATCACCAAGGCGGAATAGAAGAGACCGATCCGAAACAACAGCCAGGCGAGAGGGGGATGCCAGGACGGCCAAGCGCCCGAATTGCGGAGCCAGTCCGGGCCCGGCATGGCCAGCAGGGCCCCGGCGGCCGCCACGGCGGCGAGCCAGACCCAGGCGCGCCACCCACGCAGGCCAAACAAACCCGCAAGAAAGACCGGGATCAGAAAACCTTGCCCAAGGCCTGGACCCCCTGGGGTCTGTCCGTCGTCCGCCCCCAGCCCAGCGAACGCCCGAAGCTGGAGCCACCCCCGGTCGCGCCACCCAAACAGCGCGTCGAAATCCTGGAGCTTTGCGTAATACGTGTTGGGAAGCGGCCAAGCGAAGTAACTGAGCCTCAGCCCGATCAGCGCGGCCTCCGGGAGTCCGAACAACGCGATCCACCGAAGGGGCCCCCCCCACCCGCGCCGGTCGCGCGCCGCAGCCAGGAGGACCCAAGCCCAAGCCACCGCCGCGTAGATCACCCCCTCGGGCCGTGTCCAGGAAAGGGCCAGAAACCAAACCGCAGACCATGGAAATCGTGGATTCGCCGCTTCGGTTGCGAGCCGCGCCGCCCCCCCCAGGAGGAGGAAGCCGAACAGCGCATTCTCAAGTCCCGACGCCGACCAGATCGCGAACTGGGCCGAGGCGGCAAGCAGGACCGGAGCCAGGAGGTCGGCCGGGCGATCGTCGGGGTGAACGGCGATCCGAGCGAGCCGCCAGGCCGGCCACAAGGACAACACCGCAAACAGCCCACCGAGCAGCTTGCTGGCGGTGAACCCCTCGACCCCGACTGCGTGGCATGCCGCGAGCAGCGCGACCCAGGTGGGGTTGCTGTACCCCTCGATCCGCTCCCCCCCCGGCCACGGAACGAGCCCGTAGCCAAGGGCGAGGTTTCGCGCATACGCGAAGGAGATGGCGGCGTCCTCGATCCACCAGCGTCGGAACACGAGCTGGTGAAACACGGCGCCAGCGGCCGAGGCGGCGAGCACGGCACCGACGAGGCGCCAGCGCACGCCCACTTCGCCCCATGCGTCTGTCGCAGAACCCACCCGACCCCCGGGGCTACAATCTAGTCATGCACCCCCCGCGGCGCCGGGTGCTAGATTCCGCTCCCCACCGCAGAGGCCGGACCGAGTGGACACTCCCACAGCCGAACTTCCACCCGGCGTACGGCTCGGATCGTACACCCTGGCCGGCGAGGTCGGAGAAGGCGCGTCGGCCAAGGTCTATCGGGCCCACGACGACGACGGGCGCGTGCGCGCCGTGAAGGTCAGGCGGCGTGGGAATCCACAAATGGACCGCCGGTTCCTCCGAGAGTTCGAGTCGATGCGGCTCCTTCGGGTCCCCGGGGTCGTCCTCGTGCATGAAGCGGGGATCGAAGGCGATTGGCTCTGGTTCTCGATGGACCTGGTCGACGGCGTCCCTTTCGACCAAGCGTTGCCGACCGATCTCCACGACCGGGTACCTCGCGTCGTCGACCTCGGTCGCCAGCTCGTCGAGGTCCTGGCTGCGCTTCACGAAGCCGGGTTCGTGCATCGCGACATCAAGCCGTCGAACGTGCTGGTGGACGCGGCCGGAGGCGTGCATGTGCTCGACTTCGGAATCGGACGGTACTTCGGCGAGATCGAGGCCCTCTCGGCTTCCGGGGAGGTACTCGGGACCATCCCGTACATGGCCCCCGAGCAGGTCGCCGGCCTCCCGTCCGACGCGCGAGGCGACGTGTTCTCGGCCGGCGTCATGCTCTGGGAATCCATCGCCGGAAAGCGCAGCCGTCCCCTCACCCCAATGGCGTGGGTTCCCCGAATCTGCCTCGAGCGCCTCCCTCCGTTGGCCTGCCGCTTTCGCGAGGTTCCACTCGCCCTGTCTCGACTGCTCGACGACCTCACCGCGGTCGATCCGATCGATCGCCCCAGCGCACGGGCCGCCGCACACGCGCTTCGGAAGATTGCTGCGGGCGAAAGAGGGAACGAGTGGCCCGAGCCTCCCTGGGTCGACCCCGGAGACTGGTGGCACGACCTCGAGGGCGTGATCGGCGACACCAGCCACGCGCCGGTGTGGATCCTCGAAGGCCGAACCGGATCCGGGCGCCGGCGGATCGCCGAGCAGGTCCATCGACAGGCGCTCATCGAGGGGGTCTGGCCGCTCCACGTGCACTGCCGGCTCGACCGCGTCGGGGGGGTGATCCTCGATGTCCTGGAGGTGCTGACCTCGTTCCTCGACGAGGAGACGATCGCCGCCGTCGTCGCCGACGCCGCGGACCCGATCCGCCAGGTCTGGCCGCAGCTCCCCCTGCCCCGTCGGTCCGAGACCGGCGGGGGCAGCACCGGACGAATCACCGACGCATTCGCCGCCGTAGTCCGTCGCTTGTCAGAGCGAAGGCCGATCTGCCTCATCGTGCACGACCTCGAGCAGGTCGATCCGGTCAGCGCGCGCACCTTGCCGGTCGTGGCCGCCGCCGCCGGCCCCCGCCTCGGGATGCTGCTGCTGGTCGAGCCCCGGTGGATGACCGCCGCGGCGCGGCAGGTCATCGGCCAAATCCGAGCGGTCGGGGCGGGACACCTCGAGGTCCCCCCCCTCGGGGAAACCGCCGCGACCGCGATCGTGAACGCCTTGTGCCCGGCCCAGCCGGTGCGGGCGCCGGCGACCGCCAGCGCGCAACAGGTGGTCGAGATCGGCCTCGCGTCGCTGGCCGCGTGGCGAAACGAGCCTTGGTTCTCCGTCTCTCCGCACCTCTGGCCGTTGGCGATCCGGCCCGGGAGCGTGCCGACCAGCGTGTGGCGCGGCCTCGTGGGCGAGTCGGCCGCCCCAGACGCGTGGGCGCACATCGACGACAACAGGGTGGAGCTCGCCGGCCGCACCGCGTGGGCGATCGCCCGGGCCCGGCTCAGCGCGCTGAGGCGCGCCGCCGGGCTGCTCGCGCGAGCGTGGGAAGCCGATCGGACGGCGGACACCGGAGCCGCTGACCTCGCCAGCCTGTGGGTCCTCTGCGGAGATGCGCAACGGGCCTTCGAGCCCGGCGCCAAGGCCGCTCTGGAGGCCGACCGCCGAGGCCACTACGCCGAGGCTCGGCGGTGGATGCTGCTCCTCGACACCATGCCGCGCCTGCTGCCGCAGGACAGCCCGCTGTTGTTCGAGCTTGCCGTCCTCGCGGCGAACGCCGCGCTCCGCTCCGACACCCAGGTGGCTCGGCAGGACCTCCTCACCACCGCCGAAGGGCTGGCGCGGGGCCCGGACCAGGAGGGTCGAGCGCGGATTCTCCGCGCTGAGTGGCAGCTCCGCGGTGGCAATCCGCGCGCAGCGCTCGTGAGCGCACTGCGCGTGGCCTCGACCGCGTCAGTGGGGCCACAGGTCGCGGCCCATGCGCTCCTGGTGGCGGTCCAGGCCCGCGTCATCACCGCCCAGATCCCGGATGCGCGCCGCGAACTCGAGCGCGCGAAGCAGCTCCTGGGAGAGCAGCCCGACCCCGTGCTCGGCGTCGCCGCCACGAACCTCGAGGCCGATCTGGCCTTTCACACACACGATCTCCTCGCCTGCAAGGCGATGTGTCAGCAGATCATCCGAGACGCTGCCGCGGCAGGGCTGGTGCGCGGCGTCGCCTCGGCGTCCAGCCGGCTCGGCCAGGTCCTTCGGCAGCTCGGAAAGCGGCGGGAAGCCGAACACAACACCCGTTCGGCCCGGGAGGCCTTCGCGACCACCGGCGACGCGCAGCTCGACGCCGAGACCGGCCTGGCCTTGGCGACCCTTCAGGTCGAGCGGGGCGACACCCTCGGCGCCCATCACCTGCTCGACGAAGCCATCCGTAGGATCCGGGCCCTGAATTTTTCGCACCTGCTCCCCGCCGCGTGGCGCGTGGCCCTTCAGATCTCGACGATGCGCGCGGACCCGAGCGAAGCGGCGGCCGCGCTCGACGCCATCGCCACCGCCCCGCTCGACCCGGAGGCGCCGGCCGCGCTCGTCCGCTGGTGGCGAAGCCGCGGCGACACCGAGCGGGCATTGGCCACCGAGAGCCCGCCGCGGGAGACTTGGGGCTACGTGTCGTGGCGCATCGAGCGGGCCCGCGCGATGCTCGCCGGAGGCGACGAGCAGGCCGCGAAGGAGGCCCGGGGGGCCATGGTCGCGGCGAACCGCCTCGGCTTTGCTGAGCTCGAGGTCTATGCCGGCTTGCTGCAGGGGCCCACCGAGGACAGCGCGGACGCCGACTGGAGCGATCGGATGCGGAAGGCCTCGTCGAGCGCGTGGACCGAGGTTGTCCTCGGCGCGCTGGAGATGGACGCGCGTCGCCTGGAGATTCGAGGCGACCTGGCTGGCGCCCGCGCGCGGTGGATCACCCTGGCCGCCCGCGCCGAGGAGCTCGGCCACCGTCCCTCGGCGGAGGAGGCCGCCGGTTGGCTTCTGGCCACCGACGGCCCAAGGAGCTAATTGGGGGCCGCCCGGAGGCCGCCATGTTCCGCATCCTGACTGCCACAATCGCCTTGTTCTGCTCGATCGATGCCTTTGCGGCTGGTATTGCCGTCGTCGACTTTCAACGAGCGGTGACCCAGACCGACGAAGGGAAGTCGGCCCAGGCGAAGATCGACACCATGTACATGACGAGGAAGCAGGAGATCGAGAAGATGCGTACCGATCTCGAGGCGGCGGTGCAGGACTACCAGTCCCGGGCGATGATCCTGTCCGACTCGGCCCGGGCCGACACCGAAAAGAAGCTGGCGATGCAGCAGCAGGCCTTCGAGCAAAAGTACATGGGCTACCAGAACGAACTCCAGCAGACCTACGGCACCCTGCTTCAGGATCTCGACGGAAAGATGCGGGCCCTGACCCAGACTATCGCCAAGGAGAAGAGCTACAGCGTGGTGCTCGACGCCGCAGCGGTGGTGTACGTGGGATCCGACGTCATCGACATGACCAACGAGCTCGTCGGCCGCTACAACGTGGCGTACAAGCAGTAATTGTGGGTTGGACGGCTGGACGGATCGCCACCCTGGTAGGAGGCGCGCTCGAGGGCGACCCCGAGCGCGAAATCACCGGGGTGAACACGCTCGAGCGCGCCGGGCCCTCGGAGATGGCGTTCTGTGCCGGCGGCCGGTGGCTCCGTGCGCTGCCCACAACCCGCGCCGGGGTGGTGCTGACCCGGGGCGGTCCCGTGCCCGCGGGCACCGTCGCGATCCGGGTTCGCGACCCGCGCCTCGCCTATGCCCAGGCCGCCGCGGAGATCCTGCCGCTGTATTGGCCGCCGATGGAGGTGCATCCCACCGCGGTAATCCATCCCACCGCCCAGGTGGACGGCGCGGCCATCGGCGCCTGGTGCGTGATCGAAGCCGGGGCGCGGGTCGGCCGAGGGAGCTGGCTCATGGCGCAAGCCTATGTGGGGCATGACGCGCAGCTCGGCGAAGCCTGCCGGATCGGCCCCGGGGCGGTGGTCATGCAAGGCTGCGTGCTCGGCGATCGCGTGTGGCTCGGGCCCGGCGCGGTGATCGGGGCCGACGGGTTCGGCCACGTGCTGGGCCCCGGAGGGCCGGTGCGGGTCCCGCAGCTCGGGATCGCGGTCCTCGAAGACGACGTACACGTGGGGGCGAACGCGTGCGTCGACCGCGCCGCCCTCGACGAGACCCGGGTGGGCCGCGGGAGCCGACTCGACAACCTGGTTCAGGTGGCGCACGGTGTCCGCATCGGTGCGGAGTGCATGCTGGCCGCGTTCGCTGGCGTCGCGGGGGGCGCGAAGCTGGGCAATCGGGTGGTGATGGCCGGCCGCACGGCGGTGGTGGACCACATCGAGGTCGGAGACGGAGCGGTGTTCGCCGGGCTCGCCTCCGCCGCGAAGGACGTCCCGCCGGGCGCCCGGATCGGTGGATCTCCGGCGCGGAGCTACAAGCGCTGGTTGCGCGAGATGGCCGCCCTCCGGCGCCTGCCCGACCTGATCCGCCAGGTCCGCCGGATCGAGGATCGCCTCGAACTGCCACCCGGACCCGAGGTCGGCGATGGATCGGACTGAGATCGAGGCCCTGCTTCCCCACCGAGGCGCCATGCTGTGGGTCGACCGGCTCACGCTGGTGGAGCCCGGCGTCCGCGCGGTGGGAACGCGGGCGATTGGCACCGAAGAGTTCTGGGTCGCCGGCCACTTCCCGGGGCACGCCGTGCTCCCTGGCGTGCTCGTGGCCGAGGCGCTGGCCCAGGTGGGGGCGCTCGCCTGGCTGTCGGGCAACCGGGAGACGGCCGGCCGGGCGGTGTACCTGGTGGGGATCGACAAGCTGCGGTTCCGACGCCCGGTCCGCCCGGGCGAGGAGCTGGTGCTCGACGTGCGGATCACGGCGGTTCGCCATGGGATGTTGCGCTGCGAAGGTGCGGCCCGGGTGGGCGACGACCGCGTGGCCGATGGCACGTTCCTCGCGACCCTGGCGCGCGAGTAGCGACCGGCGGGGATACAGCGTGGCATGTGGTGGCTCTCCGCCCTCGCGTCCGCGCACATCCCGGTCATCGTGAACACCGGACCGGATCAGGACTGGTGCGGTGCGTTCGAGTCGGCGTTGCAGGGAGATCTCCTCCTCCTCGACCCCGGTGATTACACCGGTCCGTGCACGCTCGTCGGCAAACCGCCCGACCCGGCCTACCCGACCGAGTACAGCGTGTTCGCCGCCCGGCTGTCGGAAGACCGCCCGCGGTTCCATTGGGACGGCATCTCGTCGGCGATCCTCACCGTCGAAGGCGAGCAAACCCAGGTCGCCTGGCTCGAGTTCCCCGACGTCCCGAAGGGCGTGACCGCGGTCGAGATCCACGACAGCCGCGCGCTGTGGCTCCTCGACAACGGCTTCCGCTCGGTGGCCGGCACCGCGATCGCGACCGTTGGCGCCCCGATTCGCGACCTGCGCGTCTCCGAGATCGAGGTCGTGGGGGGCGGCGGCACAGGCCTGTCGATCGAGGGCAGCGGATTCCTCCTCGAGGACATCCTCGTGAACGGTCTGCAGCTGGGCGTGCGGGTCGTCGGCGAGGGAGCCGTCGCCGAGGTGGTGAGCGACACGGGGATTGGGCTCGATCTCGCAGGCTCACCGCTCACGGTCAAGCAATCGGCGATCCGAGGACAGGTGATCGTGCGCGACGCGGTGACGCTCGAGTCCAACGTCGTGATCGGGCAGCTCACCACCGAAGGCGGCGGCGCCCGCCTCTACGGAAACACGTTCTACGAACCGAAGCTCCCGCCGCTCGTTCTCACCGCCTGGACCGCGGCGAGCGTGCTCCAAGACAACGCCCTCTCGGGGCCGATCCCCGAGGTCGCGGGCGCCTCCGGCAACGTCGCATGCCCGGATGCCGAAGCTTGCTGGCGCGATCCCAGTGGGTTCGACCTCTACCCCGTCGCCGGGGGACCGCTGACGACGGGGACCGTTCCCCCCGACGAGGGCGTGCTCTACGCCGACTGGTGCGGATTTGCCCGCCAGGATCCGATCACCGCGGGCGCCTTCGAGGCGTTGGGCGCGCCGATCGCCCCGATCGACTTCGACACCTCCAAGTCGTATGCCTCGTGCGCCGCCGTCGCGGAGGTCGACTCGGCGGGACCCGCCGACACCGGCGAGGCCCCCGACACCGGAAACGGGCCCGCGACGCCACCGGGATCGGAGCCGGGCCGGTCGGGTTGCGGCTGTGCGACCGCTTGGCGCCCCGGCTGGCCGGCCCTGCCGGGAGGGCTCGTCGCCGCCGCGGTCCTGGGGAATCGGCGGGCACGACGAGGGACTCGGTGGGGCGCTCAGCGGGGGGTCTGACCGCGCGCGGCCCGAGCGGCTCGCCCGATCGCCAGCAGCTCCATCCCCGTCCAGATCCATTCCAGGCGTTGTTCCACCGTCAATTCCAACTAGGCCCGCTCGTGATGGCCGTCGAAGAGCGGATCCACCTGGTCGCGGCGCGGCATCGTCGCCCGCTCATGCATGCAGCAGCTCCGACAGATCGGCGATGTCCCGCAGGTCCACGGTCCGCGGCGGGTCCATGGCGCCCTTGGCCGCCAGGAGGTGCTCCTTACAGGACACGAGCACCGTGCGCCCTTCGACCACGAATCGGTCCGCCGACGCAGCCAGCTCGTCGTATCCCTGGGGATAGGTCAAGAACACGTCGACGGCGAACGCGCCGTTCGTCGCGACCAAGGTGTACACCGCACCCTTCTCCTCGGTCCACACCCTTCGACGCACCGGATCGAGCAGCGCTTCTGGCGGCTCGGGGATCCGTGGCCGCAGGCCCAGCGCGCTGGCAACCATCGTGGGTCGCCCGGGCGACGCCGTGGAGAATGCACGCCACGCCGCCGCAAACCACGAACCGCACCCTCTCGTCGGTCAGCATCACGAGCGCCGTCGTGAGCAGGTTACTCGCCATGAACCTCACCTACCTTCGCGTCGATCCGCGCGCCATCGGAACGGCGGCGAACCCCCGGGCGGAACGGCGGGAGGCGTGAGATCCGCTCGGAAACGGGTCCGGGATTGTGTACACTGGCGGGGCGCAACCGGAACCTTCTGCGTGCGCGGTCCCCTCGTTGGGGCTGGAGTGCATCGTGAGCTTCCCCCTCCTTGGCCGCGTCCTGCTCGGCTTTGGCTTGGTCTCCGCTTCCGCCTGCCAGAGCGGAAAGGGCCCCCACGGGCCAGGCCCCGGTGGCACGACGCCGACGACCACCCCGACGCCGACGACGACCACTGAGGACGACACCGGGACCCCCGGCACGACCGGAACGACGCCACCGTACGAGTTCGACTGCACCACCGTCCCGAACACGACCGGATCCATGACGCCGATCGACGCGGCCCGGGGCAGCTATGACCTCACCTTCGACACCGACGGCAACATCCTGGGGTGGGACAACGGCCTGATGAAGGCCGACTACTACGGCAACGGCCAGATGTTTTCCCCGCCCGTCAACAACCTTCAGGGCATGGACTGGCTGCCCGACGGCGATCTCGTGGTGGCCGAGATCGACACCCGCGCCCTGATCCGGGTGAACCACAAGACCGGGGGGGTCTCCCTCATCAGCACCGATGTGGGCGCCTACGGCGTCAAGGTCGGACCCGACGGGATGATCTATACCGGCACCGACGACAACGTGGTGCGGGTCGACCCGGTCACCGGCGAACGGACCCTGCTCATCGACGACCCTCGGTTCAACGCGCGCTCGATCGACTTCAGCCCGGACTTCACGAAGCTCTACATGGGCACCTACTTCGGAGACGGGCGGTTCTGGGTGGTCGACCTCGACGCCAACCTGAACCCCATCGGCGACCCGGTCGTGTTCGCCGAGAACGTGGGCAACGGCACCGAGCACGACGCCGTGGGCGTGGACATCTGCGGCAATGTCCTCGTCGTCGACTATGGGACGCTGACGCTGTACCGCATCACGCCCGATGGGCAGCGGTCGGTCCTCCTCGAGTTCAGCGACGAGCACTACGGCCACGGGATCGCGTGGGGCTCGGGGATCGGCGGCTGGAAGACCCACTCGATCTACATGCCGGAGCCCTGGTTCGGGAACACCGTGTTCGAGATCGACGTGGGGGTCCCGTCGCGGTCCTTCGTTCCGTAACGGTGGTAGAGTCGTCCGGCGGGGTGGACGATGCACAGGTTCTGGCTTTTCCTGGGGCTGGCGGGCTGCGGCAAGGACGGTGAAACGGCGAGTGACGATGCGGGGGACACCGACACCGACACCGACTCGGACACCGACACCGATGCGGACACCGACACCGATTCGGACACCGACACCGCAGTGGGACCGACGGATACCGCCGTTCCCAGCGAGATCTGCGACGACGACATCGACAACGACCTCGACGGCAATCGGGATTGCCAAGACACCGACTGCGCCCTGTTCTGCGACGCCGACCAGGACGGCCAGTTTGGCGAAGCGATGGGGGGCCCGGATTGCAACGACAGCGATCCGCTGATCTTCGACGGCGCCGCCGAGGTGTGCGACAGCGTGGACAACGACTGCGACTTGCTGGTCGACGACGCCGATCCGAATTGGGACCCGGCGACCGGGGTGGACCAATTCGCTGACCTGGATCAGGATTTGTTCGGCGGCGGACGCGAACAAGCCTGTGCCCTCCTCCCCGGAAACGTGCTGACCGGCGGGGACTGCGACGACGCCGACGCCGCCCTCTCCCCGGGGGCGTCCGAGGTGTGCGACCACGTCGACAACAACTGCGACGATTTGGTGGACGAGCTCGACCCAAGCCTCGATCCCGCGCTCCTCGTCGACGCCTTCGCCGACGCCGACCGCGACGGGTACGGCGACGCGGCGAGCCCGGTGCAGGTGTGTTTCGTCGAGGGAGGCGACTCGCTCGACGCGAGCGACTGCGACGACAACGATCCGGCGATCGGCCCACCCGGCGACTGGCTCGTCGATGTCGACAACGACGGCTACGGCGATGGGGTTGCGATCGAGAGCGGCGTTTGCGCGCCCAGCGACCCCGACCTCGTGCCCGAGGCGGCGGGAGTCGACTGCAACCCGATCGACCCGAGCGTGCATCCGGGGGCGGCCGAGGTGTGCAACGACGGGATCGACCAGGATTGCAACGGGCTCGACGACTGCCACCCGGCGATCGAAGGCGTGGTCGCTCTCGTCGACCTCCAGCTCGCGATCGAAGGCATCCAGCCGGCGAGCAACTTCGGCTTTGACGTCGCGCTCGCCGACGTGACCGGAGATGGCCAGATCGACGTCATCGGCCTCAGCGCGCTGACTCCAGTGCCGAACGGCGGCGTGGGAACGGTGGGCGTGTTTCCGGGACCCCTCGGCCCGACGAGCCTGCGAGAGACCGACGCGACGTACACCTTCACCGGCGTGCCGCTCAGCCTGTACATGGGACTCCAGGCCGGGACCGATTTCACCGGCGACGGCCAACCAGACCTGCTGGTGGGCGACGTCACGGCGAACAACCTGGACGGCGCGGCCCACCTGCTCGCCGGGCCGATCGCCGGCGGCGGCGGCACCGTGCCGCTGTCCGTCGCCTCTCTGCAAGGACCGATGCTGTCCGGGGTGGGGTCGGCGTTCGGCGGTCCGACCGACTTCGACGCCGACGGCAACCCGGAGGCGTGGATCGGCGCCCTGGATCTGGTGGGCGTGCTCGGGTTTTGGTACGTCGCGGAGGGGCCGTTCGCCGGGCCCGTCAACCTCGCCGGCATCGACCGGGTGGACGGTGCGATCGATCAGCCGGTGTTCGCCTACGGAGCCCCCACCGACGATTTCGACGCGGATGGTCTGGTCGAGGTCGCCCTCCCGAGCTGGCAGGCGTACGGGACCAACGGGGCGGTGTTCGTCTTCGGTCATCGGCCGATCGGCGTCGAGGGCTCGGGCGACGCAGACGCAGAGTTTTCGGCGGTGGGAGCGGGAGACCAGGCCGGCGCCGCGGCCTGTGCCCCCGGGGACGTCAACGGCGACGGCTACGCGGACCTCGCCGTCGGCGCACCGCTGGCCGGCGACGGCGCGGTCTACGTCATGAGCGGCCCGCTGACCAGCGGATCGCTGAGCGGAGCGCTCCTCACCATCACCGGACTGCCGGGCGAAGGCCTCGGCGGCAGGCTGGGCGCCGCGGGAGACCTCGACGCCGACGGCTCGTTCGAAGTGCTCGCCGGCGAGTTCGGACTCGCCTACAACGGCCTTCCGCTCGACAGCTACCTCCTCGATCTCGGCACGACCGGCTCGGTCCTCCGCGACGCCGTCACCGACATGACCGTCCCCGACCCCGGGTCCTCCCAATTCGGCTTCCGCACCGCGGCGGGGGGCGACCTCGATGCCGACGGTTGGGCAGACCTGCTCGTGGGGGCCCCCTACGCCAACTATAGCGCGGGGGCGATCTACGGCATCTTCGGGTCGCCGCTGTAGCCCAACGCGTCCTGGTGAACGCCGGAGACCGCCCGACCGCTTGGGTCGGCGTTCTCGGCGAAGCTCGCATCCCAAGCGATGGCGGCCGGGGTGCTGCACGCCACGCTCGGACCGCCCGGGACGGTGGCCGCCGCCGAAGGCAAGGGAAACAACGACTCGAAAATGGCGCGGTACAGATAGGCCTCCTTGGTCGCGGGCGTCCCGATGACGAAGCGCTCTGCGGCCTCGGCGAGCTGACGATCGCTCACCTGCGTCTCGGCGTGCGCCTTCAGCGAATCGATCCACGAATAGCCGACGCCATCGCTGAACTGCTCCTTCTGCCGCCACAAGATGTCCGGCGGCAACCAGCCCTCGAAGGCCTCGCGGAGGAGGTGCTTCTCCATGCGGCCTCTCCCGACTCGCCCGCACAGCTTGTGCCGCGCGTGCACGCGCATGGCCGTATCGAGAAAGTCTCGATCGAGGAAAGGAACGCGCGCTTCCACCCCGAAGGCGGCCATGGACTTGTTGGCCCGGAGGCAGTCGTACAGGTGAAGGTTGTGCAGCTTGCGAACGAGCTCCCGGTGGAACTCGGTCGCATCCGGCGCTTTGTGAAAGTACAGGTATCCGCCGAAGATTTCGTCGCTCCCTTCCCCAGAGAGCACCATCTTGACGCCCATCGCGCGGATCCGGCGCGCCATCAGGTACATCGGGGTCGAAGCGCGAATCGAGGTCACGTCGTAGGTCTCGGTGTGCCAGATGACGTCGGTCAGCGCGTCCAACCCCTCCTGAACCGTAAACGTGAAGCCGTGGTGCGCCGTTCCCAGGTGATCTGCCACCCTGCGGGCCGCGGCGAGATCGGGCGAGCCCTCGAGGCCGACGCTGAAGCTGTGCAGTCGAGGCCACCACGCGCGCTCGCGCCCCTCCGCCTCCACCCGTCGCTCAGCCATCGTGGCAGCGATCGCACTGATCAGCGACGAATCGAGCCCCCCCGAGAGGAGCACCCCGTATGGCACGTCGCTCATGAGGTGAGAACGCACGCTA
>CANLGQ010000092.1 GCA_947490265.1 Pseudomonadota bacterium
CGCAGCGCTCCACGACGGTGTTGACCCCGTTGCGGCGCGTCAGCTCCTCGAGCAGGTCGGTCGCGTCGCAGGCATAGACCTTCCGGGCGCCGAGCCGGGCGGCGGCGACTGCGAGGAGGCCATGGCCCGCGGCCAGATCGACGAGGACCGCTCCCGGGGCGTGCCGCTCGAGCCAGCCGATCCAGGCGTCGTTTCGCTCGGGGTCACCCCACGCCGCGAGGTCCGGCTCGCCGTCTCCCAGGTCGTACACGCGTCTCCCCCGTTGTTGCTCGCTCGTCCCTGGGTTAACGGGGAGGACTCGAACAGGGGAGTGAATGCTTCGCCTGCGTCGCGAAGGCTGGTGGATCCTGGGTTGTCCGGTGCTGGTCGCAGCGACCGACGGCCGGGGCCCGCCGCCGGCCGTGCCGCCGCCCACGCCCGACGACGAGGCCGCCGCCTGCGCCGACGGTGCTTGGTGCGCCCCCATCCCCCTCGGCGCGCTGTCGGTGCTGGATTCCGGCGATACCCGCGGTGCCGAGGCGGTGGTCGACCGCTACGGATGCGACCCGTCGATCGACGAGTCCGGTGGGGAGGTCGTCTACGAGCTCCTGCTCGACGCGCCGACCTGGGTTCGGGCGCGGGTCGACGGGGAGCGCGGCTCGGATCCCGACCTCCACCTCCTGACCGGAGTCGGTCCGGGGGGATGCCGGATGCGGGCGGATGATCGGCTCTCGGTCGTGCTTCCGGCCGGGCAATACTGGCTGGTGGTCGATGCCTGGGAGTCCCGGGTCGGGCCGTTCGAACTGTCCGTGGACCAGGCTCGGCTGCCGGCCGGCCGGTGCGCGATGGCGCCGCGCAGCCAGCTGATGTTCTGGCCCCACTGTGCCGACGGCATGGACTGCGTGGCGTCCGACTCCGATATTCGGGCGCGCACCCCTGCGTCGGGGCCGGTCGCCCGCGAAGCGCACCTTCGCACCGAAGCCGACGCCGCCTGGCCGACCTCCGGCAGGGAAGCGCTCGAGGAACACTTCCAGTCGAGCGCGCGATGGAGCGGCTACGCGATGCATCGCAAGGAGCCTTGGGCGCCCTCGCCGACCGGGGCGACCTGGGCCATGCCCTCGTTCGGCAAGCCGCTGCCGCCGGTGGCCGAGACCTGGTACGTCAATATGTTCTGGCGGGAGAAGCCCGCGCCGGGGGAGCGGATGATCCTGTGGTCTCCGACGACGGGCCGAACGGTGGTGGGGGCTGCCGGCTACGAGACCGGACCGCGCGACCCGGCGGCCCTCGGCGGGGCCTCCGAGGAGGTTCACCACGCCCTCGGCACCCACCACCTCGAGGAGCTGGTGATGGGCTTCGCGGCCGATCAGTCGCTTCCCTACGGCCCGATCGCGTGTCCCTGATCCGACGGGGGAGCCGCCACCCGCACCGGCGAGCGGAGATCGTCGCGCGCCACCCGCTTCGCTACGTCGACGGCGCGGATCCGGCATTGGACCGGCCTGCGCACGTGCGCGCGGCGTCGGGGTTGCTCGCCTGGGGCGACCGCCTGGCGGTCATCCAGGACGACGCGCTGTTCTTCGCGTTCGCCGACTGCGAGACCGGCCTGTGCCACAGTGCTGCCCTGCCGGCGGTCGCGGGGGCCCGCACCTTCGATCCGGCGCGGGGAAACAAGCGGGTCAAGCCCGACCTCGAGTCGCTGATTTCGGTGGGTGAACGCCTCGTTGGCCTGGGCTCCGGCAGCGCTCCCGGGCGCGATCGGTTCGCCCTCTACCCGGAGCTTCGGTGGTTCGACGCCGGCGACCTCTATCGACAACTGGAGGAGATGTCGGCGTTCTCCGGTGCTCAGCTCAACGTCGAGGGGGCCGCGGTCGCCGGGGAGGAGATCTGGCTCTTCAATCGGGGGAATGGCGTGGAGCCGGCGGTCGATGCGCGCTGCGTGGTGGCCCGGGCCGCGTTTGCGGCCTGGCTCGAAGGGGGACCGGTTCCCCGGGCGGTGTTCGGCGAGCCGTGGGACCTGGGCTCGGTGGAGGGAGTGCGACTCACCCTCACCGATGTCGCCCTGGGAAGCACCGACTTGTTCTCGGCGGCGGCCGAGGACTGCCCGAATGCCGTGGACGACGGTCGGGTGGTCGGTGTCGCCATCGGAGCGCTCGCCGACGGGGGCTGGACCGCGCTGTTGGAGAGCGGCGTGCCGACCACGGCAAAGGTGGAGGGCCTGGCGTGGCTCGGCGGCCGGCTGTTCGGCGTCACCGATCCCGACGACCCGGAGCGCCCCGGCGAGCTGCTCGAGATCGCGCTCTTGGGGACCTGGAGATAGGATCCGCGGCCCTTGGAGGGTCCCGTGGCACGTTCCGCTCAGCTCCTCGCCCGCGCTCGTCAGGTCATCCCCGGCGGGGTGAACTCCCCGGTCCGGGCCTACCGCGCCGTGGGGGGCGAGCCGCCGTTCGCGGCCCGCGGCGAGGGCGTGTGGTTGATCGACGAAGAGGGCACGCGGTACCTCGACCTCGTGTGTTCGTGGGGTGCGCTCCTGCTCGGGCACGCCGACACCGCGGTGCTCGGGGCAGCCGTGGCGGCGGCCGCCCGGGGGTCGAGCTTCGGCGCGCCGACGGCCCTCGAGGTCGAGCTCGCCGAGCGCATCGTCGCCCGGGTGCCGAGCATCGAGCGGGTTCGCCTCGTCTCGAGCGGCACCGAAGCCACGATGCACGCGATTCGGCTGGCGCGGGGCGCCACCGGCCGGTCGCTGATCATCAAGCTCGATGGCCACTATCACGGCGCCCACGACGCCGTGCTCGTCAACGCGGGGTCGGGGGTCGCCACCCTCGGGATCCCGGGGTCGCCAGGCGTTCCCCCAGAGGTCGCCGCGCTCACCCTGGTGGCGCCGTTCAACGATCTCGCCGCGCTCGAGGCCTTGTTCTCCGCACACCCCGGCCAGATCGCCGCGGTGATCCTGGAGCCGGTCGCGGGCAACATGGGCTGCATCCCCCCGCAGGCCGGCTACCTCGAGGGGGTGCGGGCGCTGTGTGATCGCACGGGCTCGCTGATGATCCTCGACGAAGTCATGACCGGGTTCCGCGTGCATCCCGGGTGCGCCCAGGCCCTCCTCGGCGTCCAGCCCGACCTGACCTGCCTCGGCAAGATCGTCGGGGGCGGGTATCCGCTCGCCGCCTACGGGGGGCGCGCCGACCTCATGGCTCAGCTGGCCCCGGACGGCCCGGTCTACCAAGCGGGCACGCTGTCGGGGAACCCGGTCGCGGTGGCCGCCGGCATCGCCACGCTCGATCAGCTGACCCCGGCGGTCTACGCCCATCTGGAGTCGATCGGGGCCCGGATCGAGGCCGGGGTCCGCGACGCCCTCGTCCAGCGCGGTTGCTCGATGCACCGCGTCGGATCGATGTTCACGATCTTCTTCCGCTCGGAGGCCCCCCGCGATTACGCCGAGGCGCGGACGTGCGATCGCGAAGCCTTCGCCCGCTTCTTCCATACCGCGCTGAAGCACGGCGTCTACCTTCCATGTAGTCAGTTCGAAGCGGCATTCCTGTCCGCGCGGCTCACCGAAGCCGACGCCGATCGGATCGCGCAGGCGCTCGCGGCGGCGCTCGCCTCCGCGTGATGCGACCGATCGCTGCAACCCAGGTACGTTGACGCCTCGGGGGGCGCGCGCTAGACCGCGGTTCCTTTGCTATCCCGAGCCGCCAGCCTGATGTCCCTTCGACCCCTGCCGATCGTGGTGCGCCTCGCGACCGCCCTGGTGGTGGGCGGGTGCGGTGCCGCGCTGGGCGATGGGGTGCTCGGCATCCACGCGGTTGGGTGGTACGGTGCCTTTTTGCTGAACTTTCGCCTGATGTCGGGCATGGCGGGGGGAACCGCCGGCTCGCCCTCGATGGCGCTGGTTTGGGGCCTCAAGCTCCCGGTCACGCTCGCGGCCGCGGGGTTGTTTCTGGCCTGGTCGAGCCCACTCGCGATGGTGCTCGGGCTGATCGGCGCCGTTCACGCGCTCCTCGCCGGGATCCTGCTCGGTCCCCCGGTTGTCGCCGTCCGTCTCGCTCGGGAGCCCTGATGGCCTTCGCCTCCGGATTCACCTGGTTTCACCTGATTCCCGCGATTGATCACGATACGCTGATCCCGGGAGTCCCGTACGACTCGGTGCTCGTGCACACGCTGCTCGTCTGCGCGGCGTTGATCGTGTTCGGCGTCGCCGGCCGGATGGGGCTCGAAGCGGCGAAGCGCCGGCCCGGGCTCGAGGCCTACGCGCCCGATGATCGGCTGAACTTCCGGACGCTCGCGGAGCTGATCGCCGAGTTCATCACCACGATCACCCAGGGCATGCTTCAGAAGCGCGATGCCGCGATGTTCTTCCCGCTGATCTGCGCACTGTTCGTCTACATCTTCACCTGCAACATCCTCACGATCTTCCCGGGGTTTTCGCCCCCGACCGACAACATCAGCACGAATGTCGGCATGGCGTTGATCGTGTTCGTCACCTTCAACGTGATGGGGCTCGCGCGCGACCCGGTCGGGTACGTGAAGCACCTGTGGGGCCCGGTTCCGCTCCTCGGGTTGCTGCTCTTTCCGGTCGAGGTCTTCTCGCTGTGCCTTCGGCCGTTCACGCTGTCGTTCCGCCTCGCGGTGAACCTCTTCGCCGATCACTTGGTCTACGGCATCGCCAATGACATGCTGTTCGTCCTGGCGTTCCCGCTGATGTTCCTCGCGATCCTCGTGTCGCTCGTCCAGGCCTTCGTCTTCAGCCTGCTCTCGGTCGTCTACTTGAGCCTTGCCTTGCCGCACGGCCACGACGACGGGGAGCACCACGGTGAAGGGGGCCACGCCCCCTCGCCCAGCCACTAGCAGAGAACCCGCATTCGTCCCCCAAAGGGGAAGGAGGAGATCCCATGAAGAAGTACACTCCGCTCGCCGTGGCCGCGCTGCTGCTGCTCACGAGCGACGTCGCCCTGGCCCAAGACGGCGGCGCTTCCCCGGCGCTCGGCGCCGGCATGTGCCTCGGCCTCGCCGCCCTCGGCGGCGCCATTGGCCAGGGGAACACGGTGCGTGGCTATTTCGACGGCGTCTCGCGCAACCCGCAGGCGGTCGGCATGATGACCACGAACTTCTACGTCGGCATGGCGCTCATCGAGTCGCTCGTGCTCGTCGCCTTCGGCGGTCTGTTCCTACTCAACAGCTGATCGTGCGATACTCCCAGCCGCGGGGATGAGGCCGCCCGGCTGGGGGGTCATTCCCGAGGAGGACCTGGAGATGCTCGCACTCTGCGCCATGCTGCTCGCTGCCCCCGTCGAGGCCAAGAAGCCGGTGGCGGTCGCGACACCGGTAGGCTGGGTCCCCGTCGGCGCGGCCGGTGGGCACTGCTACAACCCGCCCGACTTCGCCATCCTCGGAGTCGGGGATCGGCGACTGGCCTGGAATTCCGCTCGTGGCGAGATGATGGCCCAGTGGAAGGGCGAGCGCAGCGACGGGATGTCGGTCTCGGAAAAGGTATGGACCGATGTCGAGACGGTGTTGCTGGCGAAGCCGGAACGCGTGGAGCAGGTGTCGCGAGACAACTTCGCCGCGTGCAAGAAGGCCTTTGGCGGAAGCGGGATCGGCGAGTGGCAGGGCTGGCTCACCGGTCTCCCTGGCCAGCTGACGGTCGGGGAATGCACCACCCCGCCGCTCGACTACACGCTCTTCGACTACCTCTCGATCAACAACTCCTGGCAGATCCCGGCGGGGGTCTGCAAAGGCGATCACTTCAAGGTCGCGGGGAGCGCCCAGGACTTCTACCAGATCGTTCCGAACGGTCCGTGGCTCAACATCGAGGGGGACGCAGCGGGCAAGGCTGAGGCGGGGTCGCCGTGCACCACCGAGGAGTGCAAGCCGGGCATGCTCGTGATGAAGTTCGTCGGGGCGAGCGGGGTCACCACCCTCTATGCGGTCGGGGCAATGCGCGAGTTCACGGCGCCTGAGCACGGCAGGATCTCGGTGATGATCAACGACGCGAACTTGTCGGACAACAAGTACAAAATCGAAGCGCGCATCGAGCATCACGCCTCGATCGAGTATGGTCCCGCCTCGAAGTAGGCCGGCTCGGTCGCGGCCTCCCGCGGTGCGCTTCCGTGCTATCGTCCGGCGCCGAGCCGAGGAGTCGACGGTGTGGAACGGAGTTGGATGGGCGGCGCTGGGCATTGCGGTCGGGCTTTTCGCTTCCCCCGCCCACGCTGCCTGCGAGGACTGTGACGGCGACGGGTACAGCGGAAGCGAGGGCGACTGCGACGATCAGGAGCCTCTCGAGAGCCCGGGGATCGGCAGCGAGACCTGCGGGGACCGCCTCGACAACGATTGCAACGGCTTCTTCGACGATGGGTGCGACCTCTCGGTGCGCCAGGGAACGGTCCGCGGCGGCGGTGGCTGCACCGGTAACGCCCAGAACCCCGCGCCGAGCGGAGGAACCACCGGAACCGCGGCCGGGCTCTTGCTCTTGCCCCTGGCTCGCCGGTTCCGCTCGAGGGGTGCGCGTTGATCGCACTGCTCGCGCTGACCGCGTTCGGCCAAGACGCCGCGATCACCCTGCCGTACCCCATCGCCGTGGAGCGCTTCCGGCCGGCGCTGGACACCTATGGCTACGCACTCACCGAGTCGTCCACTACGCTTCAGCACCTCCAGGTCGGGGTGGGGTTGTGGGCCAATTACTCCGACGATCCCGTGGTGCTGGTCTGGGAGGGGCAGCGGGTCATCGGCCCTGGACCCCTCTTTGCCGACGGCATGGTCGACCGGCGCACGGTGACGGATTTTCACGCTGGGTTCGGGGTTGGGGATGTGTTCGCGCTGATGGTCGACCTGCCCGTCGTCGTCTGGCAAGACGGCTTCGAGCCGGCGAGCGAGGCCTCCCCCCAACCGCTGGCCTCGCTGCAGAGCTCCGGTCTCGGCGACCTCAGGCTCCACCCCAAGTTCGTGGTGGTGGACATTCACAAGGGCTACCCGGTCGGAATGGCGATCCTGGCCGACTTCGACCTGCCCACCGGCAGCACGCGGAGTTTTATCGGCGACGGCGGGTTCTCGGCGACGCCGATGGCGGTGTTCGAGGCGGCCAACGGGTCGGTTCACAAGCGGGAGTACAGTTTTCGCGGCGCCCTCAACGTCGGCGGGCACTTCAAGGCCCCGGATCGCTTTCGCGACGTCCAACTCGGACCCGCGTTCGAGTACCGGGCGGCCCTGTCGTCGCTCCCGGCCCCTCAGCTCGAGTTCGGCGTCGACCTCGCTGGCGCGACTTCGGGTGCCCGAAGTGCCAACAATCCGCTGGAAATCCTCCCTTGGCTGCGGCTCCTGCCGCTCGACTTCGCCCAGATCACTCTCGGGGGCGGGTTCGGCCTCGTGCCCGGCGTCGGCGCTCCGGATGCCCGGGCGTTCGTCGGCGCGACCATCGGCCCGAACTTCGACCCCCTGGAACTCGATCGCGATGGCGACGGCATCCCGAACAAGCTCGACGCCTGCATCAACATTCCCGAGGACAAGGATGACTTCGAGGACGAGGATGGGTGCCCGGAAGACGACAACGACCGCGACGGCATCCCCGACCGGGTCGATTCGTGTCCGAACGAGCCGGAGGACTTCGACGGCTTCGAAGACGCTGACGGCTGCCCGGACGACGACAACGACCGCGACGGGATCCTCGATCGGGTCGACAGCTGTCCCAACCATCCGGAGGACTTCGACAACGATCGCGACACCGACGGCTGTCCCGAGGAGCCGGCAGACAGCGACGGCGACGGCCTGGTGGATGACATCGACCGATGTCCCTACGATCCCGAAGACTTCGATGGCTGGCAGGACACCGACGGTTGCCCCGAACTCGACAACGACGGGGACCAGATCCTCGATGTGGTCGATCGGTGTCCGTTTGAGCCCGAGACCTACAACGGCTTCGTCGACGACGACGGCTGCCCCGATGCGGCGAGTCGGGTGATCGTGGAGCGCGAGAAGATCGTCATTACCGAGAAGATCTTCTTCGAGACCGGAAAGGCGATCATCAAGGAGATCTCCTTCGAACTCCTGAACGAGATCGCGCGGGTCATGAACGAGCACCCCGAGGTGAAGCTGACGCAGGTCGAGGGGCACACCGACTCCGATGGCACCAACGCCTACAACATCAAGCTGTCCCAATCGCGGTCGGAGTCGGTGGTGCAGTTCCTGGTGGACGCGGGTGTGGCGCAGTCTCGACTGGCGGCGAAGGGTTATGGCGAGGAGAAGCCGATCGAACCGAACGCGACGCCCGAGGGCAAGGCCCAGAACCGGCGCGTCGAGTTCACGATCCTCGAGCGTGATTAGCGAATACCGGAGGAAGTACCATGAGAAAGATACTAGGTGTCGGGTTCGGGCTTGTGGCGATTCCGCTTGTCGCGGACGCGGGTTTTCACGCTTCCTCCGTGCGGAAGGACTCTCGAAACCCCACCACCTGGGATGCCGGGTCGGCGCTCGACGGCAAGCTCGAGACCGCCTGGATGGTCGATGCCGAAGATGACAGCGTTGGCCAGTACATCCAGGTAGACGTTCCGGCTTCCACGGTCGACAAGCTGGCGATCGTGGTCGGATACGACAAGGACGAGGAGTCGTTCGTCCGGTATCCAAGATTGAAGGCAGCGAAGGTGGAGATTTTCCAGAACGACACCAAGCTTGGCGAGAGCGTCATCACGGCTGAGGACAAGCGCGGTTTCCAGACCCTGGATTTGCCGGACACGAAGGTCGCGGGCGCGGGCGGTTCGGTCAAGGTGACGGTCACCGAGGTTTATCCCGGGCGAGACTTCACCAACCTCGCGCTCTCCGACCTGCGGGTGCACCTGCTCGAGTTCCCGGCGGGCACGCTCAAGGTGGTTGACCCGGCTACGGGGCTCGAGGCCCTGACGGACTCCAATCCGAAGACCGTGTACAACCATCCGAGTGCCGACCTGGCGTTCACCCTCACCGCCGCCGGATATGGCCTTGCGTCGATCGGCCTTCAAGCGGGTCCCACGTCGCGACCGAAGTCCGTGCAGGTCACCGCCAACGACAACACCCAGACGCTGACGCTGGCGGACAACGCCGATATGCAGTGGTTCTTGCTCCCCGTGCTGGTCGGGTACACCGGGTCCTCGTGGGGGAAGGTCGCGGTGAAGGTCGTCGATACCTACGGTGGACCCGGCGTGAGCCTCTCCGGAGTCGCGCTGAACGGTGCGACCATCGAGGAGTTTTAGCGCCCCCGCTCGGTTCGCTAGCCGGGGTTCAGGCGCAGGGCGGTGCTCGGGTTGTCGGGCCACGCCTCAGCCACCCCGGAGAGGCGTTGAAGCGCATCGGGTTGGCCGAACGCCTCGGCGCGAATCGCGTCGGCCCAGGCCACCGCGATCCCACGGGCCAGCTCGCGCCGGCAGGCGAGGCGACCCGCCTCGGCGCCGTCGCGCACGGCGGGATCGGGTGACGCCTGGATCACCTGGGTCCACGCTGCAGCCGCCGCGGCATAGCTCTGCTTCTTCTGAAGCGTCGCGGCTCTCCGGGCGCTGAGCGACAGCGCCTCTGCGGCGGGGCTCGGCCGCCAGGACAGGGCCGCACTCGCCACCGGGTCGTCCCGCCAGCCCTTCAGGAGGCGGGCCGTGGCTTCGCGATCCCCCCGTTTTGCCGCCGATAGGAGGCGGTCGCGCTCCGCTTCGCGCGCGTGCCGCTCCTTGGAACCGGCGCCGAGCGGTCGCTCGAGGGCCTGAAGGATGAGGTACTCTCCCGCGGCAAAGGCAAATTTCTCGGCTGCCGCGTTTTCCGGATCCACCGTGAGCACGCGGTAAAAGTCGAGCAGCGCGCCCTCGTTGTCGCCTGCCTGCATCTTTCCGACCCCGACGTCGAACAGCTCGGGGGTGGGCGTGCTAGGAAGACCTGGGGGAAGCTCGACAACCCAGATCGGTCCCTGCTGCGCCGGCCAAGCGACCACGCCACTCCAGACGTAGGCGGCGACCGCCAGGATCCCAAGGGCGCTGAAGGCGAGAAAGCCCACGAACAAGAGCACGATCACGGCGATGCCGGCGATCAACAGCGGCCTGAACCCGCCGGGCTTTGGCGGCGCGCGGACAGCAACCGGAGTCTGGGTAGCCAGCGCCGACCCTGAATTCCCGGCGTTCTGGCCGAACTGAGTCGTAGATTCGGCGTTCGTGCCGCCTCGGACGAACCGCATCTCGGTGTTGCCGATCCTGAGCACCTCGCCGGGTTGGAGCACATGGTCGCGAACCCGATTCGGCCCGACGAAGACGCCGTTCGCGCTGCCCATGTCGCGCAGCAGGTACTCCCCGGCTTGGGGGAGCACGCTGCAGTGGTGCCGCGACGCCGCGGGATCGGGGATGACCACGTCGCGATCCTCGCTGCGCCCGATCGTGAGGCCCCGGGAGGAGATCGGATAGGAGCTCCCGACCGTGCCGGCGCCGGCGAGCAGGTCGAGGCGCGCGCCGCTGCGGACCGGCGCGGGCAGGGCTGGCGTCGCCGCTGCCTTCTTCAAGCGGAATTCGAGGACGAAGGGGTCGATGACCACCTCGTCGCCATGGTTCACGACGAGGGAATCAAACTTCTTTCCGTCGTGGTAGCAGCCGTTGCCGGACCCGAGATCTTGGACCACGATCTCTGCACGGGTGACCCGGATCTGGGCATGTCTGCGGGACACCCCGACATCGGAGAGCACGACCTCGTTGTCGTCTCCCCGCCCCACGCGCACGGTGCCCTCGCCAAATCGCGCCGAGCGATCGGGCTGGCCAGTGCGGCGGATGACGATTTCGACAGGTTCCACTCAGGTCCTCAGGAGAAGGGCCAGAACCAGCGGCGCCGGGGGCTGCCGTCTGGCTCGGTCGACTCGGGTTGCTCTTCCGGGGGGGCTTCCTTGGGTTCGATCGCGTCGTCGGTCCAGCGTACCATTAAGCGATGTTCGGCGATCGCGATGGAATCCCCGACCTTGATCGCCTGATTACCCGACACGCGCTGACCATTCACGAAAACGCCGTTTCGACTGCCGGCGTCCTGCAGCCAGAGCGAGCCGTTCTCGAACAGCAGCCGGGCGTGGAATCGCGACACGCCCTCGTCTCGGATCACGACGTGATTCTCCTCCGCGCGCCCCAAGTCGAGGCCCCCCTCTGGCACCTCGATGGTCTGCCCCGCGATCGCACCCACGGTACAGACCAGGACCGGCTTCCCCGCCATGCCACCCCCGACGGCGGCAAGTCTAGCAGGCCGACGGGTGCCGGGGAACCGTGCACGCGAGCGCCTCCTCGACCTCTCGCGGAGTCAGCGTGATCCCGGTGAAGTGGTGGAACGCGGCGGCGGCTTGCAGGACGAGCATGCGGCGACCCGCGTCGCCCGATCCGGGAACCGCTGGGTCCCAGTAATTGAGGTCAAACCATCGTGACGGGCCGATGCCCCGGCGCTTCGCCCAAGCGCGGAGGTCCGGTGTCGCGGTCGCCGCCGCGCAATTGATCACCCACGCCTCGTCGTCGAGGTGCAACGACGGGAACTCCACGCGGCTGATCATGCGGACTTGGGTCGATCCCATCCCCTGCAGGGCGTGGCGAACGGCGCGCGCCGCACCGCCCGCGCCCAGGATCACGATCGGGCCGCGAGGGGGGGCGCCGAGAGCCGATCGGAACCCGAGGGCGTCGGTGTTGTCGCCGACCCAGGCGTCGCCACGTCGAAACAACGTGTTTACGGCGCCGATCTCACGGGCTGCGGCGGTCAGCTCGTCGGCTGCGGCGAGCGCGGCCCCCTTGTGCGGGGCGGTGACGTTGAAGCCGGCCACCCCGGAGGACGTGATCAAGGGCCGCAGGTCGGTGCCCGGCGGGACGTCGAGCGCGACATACACCGCATCGACGGCCCGAGCGGCGAACCAGCGGTTGTGCAACTCGGGCGACAGCGAGTGCCCCACCGGGTGGCCCAGCAGCGCAAAGACACGGGTGTGGCCAGAGATCATGCGAGGGCGGCTCGCGCGGCCTCGATGTCGGCGTGGAGCTGAGTCACGAGTGCGGCGGGCCCGGCGAAGGTTTGTTCGCTTCGTAGGCGCGCGATGAAGTCTACGGCGAGCTCGGTGCCATACAGGTCGCCGGCAAAGTCGAGCAGGTGCACCTCGAGGCGGAGTTCACTTCCCTGAAAGGTCGGACGCACGCCGAGATTGGCTGCACCACCTCCGAGGGGTGTGCGCACCGCGTAGACGCCGGGCGCCGGCGGGAGCAGTCGGGCGTCGAAAGCCACGTTGGCAGTCGGGAATCCCAACGTGTGACCGCGCCTTTCGCCGCGGACCACCGTCCCCACGAGGCGATGCGGGCGTCCGAGCAGCGCGGCCGCCGCCGCCACATCGCCCTGGTCGAGCGCCGCACGGATCCGGGAACTGCTGACCGCGGTACCGTCAGCGATCACCGCCGCGACTTGCTCAACCGGGATCGGCAGCCACGAGGACAGCTCCGCGAACCCGCCGCCGCGGCCGCGCCCAAACCGAAAGTCGTGGCCGAGCACCAGCGCCCGGGCCCCCAACCGGTGGCCGATCACCTCCATCGCGAACCAGCGGGCGTCGTGCTGGGCGTACTCGGTGTCGAACGCCTCGATCACGACGTGGTCCACGTCCATTGCGCGGATCGCGGCGATCTTTTCGCTCAGGCGTTGCAGGCGCCGGGAGGGCTGCTCGGGCCGCAGGACCTCCACCGGCGACGGGTCGAACGTGACCACCACGGCGGGAGCGCCGTGTCTCCTCGCCAGTTCCACCACGCGCGCGAGGAGTGCGGCGTGGCCGAGGTGGACGCCGTCGAAGTTGCCGACCGTCACCACCGGTCGCTGAGCGGCCTCGGTATAGGCATTGGAGCCATTGAAAATGTGAGGTCGCACCCGCCGCCGCCCGCCTGGGGAAGTCCACTGGGCTAACGCGCGCCGGGCCGACCAGCTATGGAAGGCTGCGGAGGCGGGATGGCGCGGCGGGCGTGGTTTGGGGTGGCGATCGGGCTTGCGCTTCTCGCGGTGGGTCCGCTGGCGCTGGCCACGGGTTTCGGAGGCGACAGCCCGCCCTCTCGGATCCCGGTGCCGGCAAAGGTGTTCGGGGCGACGGTCGAAGACCGAGGGGGTACGCGGATCCGCTTGAGTCGCGTGTCGTGGAACGGGGAGGTGTTCGTCTATGGCGTGCTCGGCCTGGCGCAGGTGACGGTCCCGTTCGAATCGATCCGCGACGCGACCTTCGAGGACGGCGCGGAGGAAGGCGAGCGCACCGCCGTGATCACCACCCGGGACGGGCAGGTGGTGAAGCTCACGGTCGACGACGACCTGATGTGCTACGGCCGCACCGAGTTCGGGAACTACCAGCTCGAAGTTCGCGATCTGCGTCGCATTACGGAGATCGCTGCCGAACCCTAGTGCTTCAGCCTGCACTTGCCGGGGGTGCCCGCCACGGTGCAGGTGCCGCTCGCCGACGAGCCGGTGACGGTGCCGCTGAACGAGAAGTCGGCCCCCGAAACCTTCATCGCGCCCGACGCGGCGGTGTAGCTCCCGGTCACCGAGATCGTCTTTGCGGCGCCTCCGATGGGTACCGAGGCCGACCCGGAGAGGGCCCCACCGGCATCGGACGTCAGCGTTACCGTGACCGCTTCGCCTGAGGAGAGGTATCCACTCCAACCGCCGGTCAGCGAGACGCTCGCCGCCGCAGGGGCCGCTGCGGGCGCGGGCGCCGGCGCCGGCTTCGGGGGTGCTGGC
>CANLGQ010000093.1 GCA_947490265.1 Pseudomonadota bacterium
CGGAGACAACAATGCGGACGGGCTCGTGCACGCGGCGATTGAGGACCTCGGCAATGGGACGTTCCGAGTGGGTTTCGAGGACACCGCGGGCGGCGGGGACTTCGACTACGACGACGTGAACCTGGTGATCTCCGCGAACGCGACGGTCGAGATCGACACCGACGCCGACGGCCTCTGGGACAGCGGCGACCTCTGCCCGCTCGACGACCGGAACGACAACGACGGCGATGGGCTGTGCGAGTCGTCGGACAACTGTAATGCCTATCCCAACGCCGATCAGACGGATGCCGACGCCGACGGCATCGGCGACCCCTGCGACCCGGCGATGTTCATCAGCGAGGCCATCCCGGGAATCGCCGGCCAGATGAACGTGTGGTCGATCTCGGGCGCCTCCCCGTTGGCTCCGCTCGAGATCTATCGCGGCAAGGCCAAGGGGGTGCTGCCGGTCACCAGCTGCCCCGGTCTGTACCTCGGACTGAGCAGGCCGCAGCTCCTCGCCACGCCCACCGCCGACATGGCCGGCAACGCGATCCTCAGCAAATGGCTCGGCGGCACCGCGTCGGGTACCAAGGAGACGGTTCAGGTACTCGACCGAGTGAACTGCACGGTTTCGCAGGTTCAGATCACCGTAATCCAGTAACGACGAATCGGGATCGGCCCTGCCGAACGAATCCCCGGTCGAAAGCGGAACGAGCACCTGCAGCGGGTGGCCGAAAACCGGCCTCCCGCTCATGGTTTTTTGGGTCCGGGAGGCCTCAACCCCGAAGCGTGAGATCGGCCAGCGCGTCCGACGTTTGGTCGCTGACCTCCACGAACTCGACCGCAACCGTCCATCCATCGGGCCCGGCGCTGCTCCGCCGCACGATCGCCTCGACGCGGTGATGCCCCGCCTCCTCGAGGTGCAGCTCCACCTCCAAGTGGGCCCCCACCGGCGGCGGATCGGCGACCACCAGGAAGCGGGCGCCGGCGATCGACACGTCCTCGGCAGCGACCCGGTGCCAGGGCCCCCCTGCGCAACGCCACGACAATGCGACCGGCGCCTGTACCCGGGGCGCAGCGCGATCGTCGGTCCCCTGAACGTCGAAGCGGGTGGCAGTCGCGACCCCGCCTTCGACCGAGGCGACCTGCCCGGCGAGCTTCAGGTCGCCCGCCGCCGCGACGAGCCGTCGACCGACTGTGAGTTCACCTCCGAACACCCGAACGGTGAAGCTGGCCTCCCCGACCGCCATCAGCACCCCGCGCACGACCGCAACTGGATCGCCAAGCAAGATCACCGTAACGGGAGTTTCTTCCTGGATCATCCCTGTGTCTCCTCGGTTTGCAGCGCGGTGCGCATCCGGCGGATCCCCTGAGAACAAAGCTGGCTGACGCGCGACTCGCTCACCCCGAGCACCACGCCGATCTCCCTCAGGCTCTTGTCATTGAAGTAGAAGAGCTCGATCGCGATCCGCTCCCGCTCGGGCAGCGCCTCCCGCATGCGCAAAGTCTGGTCGCGCTGCTCGCTGTCGGCCAGCGCTTGTTCGGGGTCGTCCACTCCGGATGCCGAATCGATGGGCGCCGCCTCCCCGTCTGCGGCCGGCGTCTCGAAGGAAAGGGGGGCTTTTGCCGCCGCATCGCTCACGACCGTGTGGATTCGCTCGACGGTGGTCTCGAGGCGAAGCGCCAGCTCGGTTTGGGTGGGCGGGCGCTTCAAGTGCTGGGTGAGGTTGCGCCGCGCCTCTTCGACCACCGCGGCCTGTCGACGGGCCGTGCGGGGCACCCAGTCGGTTGCCCGCAGCGAGTCGAGGATGGCTCCGTGGATCCGGTGCTTGGCGAACGCTTCGAAGGCGATCCCGCGGGCCGGATCGTAGCGCTCGACCGCCTCGATGAGGCCGATCACGCCCGTACTCACGAGCTCGTCGAGCGCGATGGCTTGGGGCAGGCGCGCGTGAACCCGGCGCGCGATCCGCTGGACGAGGGGGTAGCACGCGACGATGAGGTCGCCTCCCTTCTCGTCGAGGCGCCGGAGTTGGTTTCTGCTGTTCCGCATGGACCCCTCTACCGCGTCCCGCGAACCGGCTCCAGCGCCCAGACCGCGCGCGAGGCCGCTCGCCTCTAGCGTGGCTGCCAGGTCACCTCTCGCAGGAACGAGCCGGCCAGGTACTCCCGCTCGATCGCCACCGCCATCTCGTCCACGTCGCGGAACGTGGCCCAATCCACCCGGATCACCGGCACCGTCCGCGCGATGTCCGCGACGAACTCCTCGTACCCGGCATAGAGAGCGCGCAGGTAGTCCAGGGTGATTCCCGACTCCACTCCCCGGCTTCGGGCCGTCACCCGCTCTAGGCTCTGCTCGGGCTTCACGTCGAGATACACGATCACGTTGGGCCGACGCATGAAATTGGACATGTGCCGGAAGAGCTGGAGGTAAGTCCGGTAATCGCGCTCGTCCATGATCCCGCGCGCGGCGAGCATCCTCGCAAAGACCGCGTCCTCGTAGATCGTCCGGTCCTGCACGCCGCCTCCACCCCGCCAGATGATCTCCTGGTGCTGCTGAAATCGGCGATTCAAGAGATAGATCTGTGTTGCAAAGCAGTACCGCGGGGTGTCGCGGTAGAAGTCGGCGAGGTACTCGTTGTCCTCGACCGGTTCGTAATAGACGGGCAGGCTCAGGTGACGCCCAAGTGCGGCCGCGAGGGTGCTCTTCCCCGCGCCGATCACCCCCGCGATCCCGATGTAGAGGTCCTGCAGCGCCGACATCCTCACCTCGACGCTCGGCATGTAGCACGCGCGCACCCGCGGGCTCGCTGGGGCCGTACCCGCGGTCGCACCCCCTTCGCCCGGGCTCCGGACGCCCAGCCCACACCCCGCGAGCCACCCGCTACCTGCGATTTAGGTTCGTTCTTTGCGTGTTATAAGAGTATTTAAAGATTTCGCCTCAACTTCCTGCAGGTCCGTCCGAAGGGGTGCACAACCGGGGGCGCTGTGCCGTTCACCATTGACCCAATGATAGGAGGCCTGCAAACCGTCCTTGACTTGCGTCTGCAACAGCATGCGCTGACCGCTTCGAACATCGCGAACGCCGACACCCCTGGATACCACGCCAAGGTGATCGACTTTCGGACGATCCTCTCCGATGCGATGGGCGGAAAGAGCCAGCTCGCCCGCACGGAGCCCGGACACTTCGGAGCGGGGGGGGCCGACCTCGCTCACCCACCGATCCTCGAGCTCGCCCCGCCGCCCTGGGCGCTCGACGACAACTCCGTGGTTCCAGAGCGGGAGACCGCTCGCCTCCAATCGAACGCACTGCTCTACCAGGCGGTGACGGAAGGCCTCGACAAGAAGCTCGCGATGCTCAAGTTCGCCTCCAGCGACGGCCGAGTGTGAGGCGCCAATGGACTTCCTCGACACCATACAGATCTCCGCCTCCGGCCTCGCGGCCGAGCGCGTGCGCCTCCAATCGGTGGCGGCCAACCTGGCGAACGCGCGCACGACGCGAACCGCGGACGGCATCGGACCGTATCAGCGGCGCGCTGCGGTTTTCGAGGCGGTGCCGCTCGACGAGTTCGGCAGCCTCTTCGACCGAGAGCTCTCCCAGGTTCAGGTCGCCGACGTGGCGGTCGGGAATTCGCCCGGCAAGGCGGTCTACGACCCTGGGCACCCCGACGCTGATCCGGCCGGATATGTCTACTATCCCGACATCAACATGCTGGACGAGATGGTCGACCTGATGACCACGTCGCGCAGCTACGAAGCGAACGCGAACGTCCTCGACGCCACCAAGGAGCTCGCGATGCGCGCGCTCCAGATCGGTCGCTGACGATGGTGCTCCCCGCCATCCAACCGATGGCCCCCATCGCGCCGCCGGAGTTCATCGCGCCGGCGACCGAGGCGACGGGCGTCGGCTTCGGCGAGGCCGTGGGTCGCGCCATCGGGCGGGTCGACGACCTACAACACGGAGGCGACGCGGCCCTGGTTGCGCTCGCGTCCGGCGGCGACGTAGACCTGCATGGCGCCATGATCGCGCTCGAGGAGGCCGAAATCTCCCTACGAGCCATGGTGGCGGTTCGCGACAAAGCGATCGGCGCCTACGAGCAGATCATGAACCTGGCGATCTGAAGGATACCCCGTGAGAATCCTCGAAGGTTTCACCACCTGGCTCGCGACACTGGACGCAGCCCGACGCCTTCGCCTCGCCGCGGCGGTCGCGGTGGCGATCGCGACCGCGATCGTCGCGTCGTGGTGGGCCGGGCAGGAAACCTGGGCTCCGCTCGTGTCGGGCCGTGGCTACGAGGCCGCCTTGTCGGCAGCCGCATCGGTGGACGGCGCGGGAATCCCCTACCGGATCACCGGCGCGGACGCGCTGCAGGTGCCGGCGGCACAGCTCGGCGCAGCGCAGGCAGCGCTCGGTGCGTCCAACCAGCTCCCCGGGCTGGCCGACGTGTCGAAGCTCCAGCTCGGGCTCACCCCTCAGGCGCAGGAATGGGCCTTCCTCCGGGCCGCGGAAGGCGACATCGCCCGGATGATCAACGGGATGGACGGGATCGTCGCCTCCCAGGTCCATGTGGTGCCGCGGTCCGACTCCCTCTACATCGGTGAGGAAAGACCAGCCTCTGCGGCTGTCTTTTTGGCGCTTGCGCCCGGGAGGGAGATCCAGCCCACCACCGTCCGCGCCATCGTGAACCTCGTCGCCAGCGCGGTGGACGGGCTCGACGCCGACCAGGTCGCCGTTGCCGACGACCACGGAAACCTCCTGGCGGGGTCGGATGCCGAATCGAGCGGCCCCGCGGGGGAGATGCGCTCGCTCGTGACCTATCGCGCCGCGCTCGAGAGTCGGTACGAGCGGTCGGTGGCTCAGGCGCTCCTACCGGTCCTCGGCTACGGCGGCGGGTTCTCGGTGACGGCCACCGTCGATGTCGACCGCACGTCGAAAGAGACCACGACCCGGAAGGTCGAAGGCGAAAAGCAGGCGATCGTCAGCGAGGTCAACGAGGAGACGACCGACCAGCGCAGCCGGCCCACCGGGATGCCGGGGGTCGATGCAAACAGCCCCGACCGGGCGGCGGCCGCGATCGGATCGCCGACCGGGTCCGAATCGACCCGCACCGCCAACACTGTGAACTACACCTACCCGACGGTGGATCAGGTCCTCCGCGAGCCGGAGGGTGGGATCCGCCGCGTGTCGGTCGCGGTCCAGGTCGACTCCGCTCGCATCGCCGAGCTGGTGACGAAGTCGGCCGGGGCCATGGACGCTGGCGCACTGCAGAAGACGATCGACGCGGCGGTTCGCGCGGCGGTCGGATTCGACGCTGAGCGCAAGGACCTTGTCGAGGTGTCGTACCTCCCTTTCGCCGCCACGGATTGGACCCCAGGTGTCGAGCCGGTGGCCGACTCGCTGGACCGTGGGATGGAGCTCCTTCCCTACATCATGGCCCTCGTCGTCGTGAGCCTGGTGTTCCTGTTCGTGGTGCGACCCATCGTGACCACCGTGTTGGCCTCGGTGCGGCCACCCGTCTCGGCCGAACCCGTGGTCGCCCTCATCGAGGAGTCGACTGCCGAGCCGGATCTCGCGTTCCGCCTGAAGACGCTGGTCGATACGTTCCAGCCCATCGATGCCGTCGATCTCAACCGGCTGGTCGACCGCGAGGCCGACCTCGCCGCCGCGGTGATCCGCAAGTGGGTCACCCATGGCCAACGGTAGGATCTGAGCATGGCCGACGCGAACAGCGGACCAGACCCGGCCCGGCTCACTGGACACCAGCGCGCTGCGATCCTCCTCATGTATCTGGAGCGCAATGCGGCCAAGAAGGTGCTCCAGCACCTCAGCGTCTCGGAGGTAGAGCAGATCGGTCGAGCGATGGTGGAGCTCGACATCATCGAGCCCAACGTCGTCGAGGCGGTCGTGGGCGAATTCGTGCGCGAGCTCGCTCGCTCCTCGATGGTTCCCAAGAGCGGAAAGGAATTCGCCCTCGGCGTGCTCCCCGAACTGATCGGCGGACGCAGGGGCCTGCAGATCGGCGGGGCGCTTCGCCGAGAATTCTCTACGGAATTCGAGGAATACTGCGCGGCCCGGCCGGCCCGTGCACTCGCCGCGATCCTCCGCGACGAGCACCCGCAAACCCGGGCCGTCGCCCTGATCTTGATGGGCACCGCCACGGCTGCGCGCGTGCTGGTCGAGTTCGACGAGGCCGAGCGACTCGACACCTCGATCCGAATGGCCCGGCTGGAGAGTGTCCCCGCGTCGGTCGCCGATGACGTGGAGGACTCCATCCGCAAAGCGCTCGACCGCGAGGACGCCGACCGCTGGATGATCGCCGGGGTGGACCGGGCTGCCCAGGTCCTCGGCCAGCTCGCCCGCCCCGTCAACGAACCCCTGCTCGGGCAGATCGGGGAAGCCGACCCGGCGCTGTCCGAGACCCTGCGTCGGCGCATGGTGCGCTTCGAAGACCTCATCACCCTCGACGACCGGTCGGTCCAGTCGCTGCTGCGCTCCGTGGAGCGGCCGACCCTCCTCGCCGCCCTCCGCGGCGCCGACGAAGGGCTCCGCCTGATGTTCCTCCGGAACATGTCGAGTCGCGCCTCCGAGGACCTCCGCGAGGAGATGGATCTCATGGCGCCCCTCCCGCGCTCCCAGGTCAAGACGGCGCAGGAGGAGATCGTCCAGGTCACGCTCCGGCTCGCGGAGGAGGGTTCCGTCCGCCTCGCCGCCAGTGGCGACGAGATGGTGTGATCCATGAGCGCTTTCGTCCCGCTCCTCTCCGCTCCCGGCCTCGTGTCGGCTCCGATCGAGCCCCTCGTCCCTCCCCCCCTCCCGCCGCCACCGCCCCCCATCGACCTCGAGGCCGAGCGAGCGCAGGCGTTCGAGGACGGTAGACTTCAGGCCACCCAGCAGGCCGCCACGCGAATCGCCGAGCTCGAGGCGCTGTTGGCGGCCAGTGCGATGGTGGGCGAGGGCATCGCGGTAGCCCGTGCGGAGGCCCTGAAATCGGTGGCCGCAGACGTCGCGACGCTCGTGATCGAGCTCTCCCGACGGGTGATCGGCGATGGGCTGACCCTGCACCCCGACGCCCTTCCCCGGATCGTGGTGCAGTCGCTCGACCGACTCCCGGTGGAGGACGACCTGTGGATCCACGTCCCCGCGGCAGCGGTGGCCGGGGTCCAGGCGGCGGTCCGCCCCGAGTGGCGGGAGCGCGTGGTGGCGACCGAAATGAGCATCGGGTGCCGGATCCAGACTCAGCGGGCCAGCATCGAGACGACGCTCAGCACGGCGATGGAGGGCATCGAGGGCGCCACGCGCGCCTGGCTCGAAGGGGCTTCGTGACCCTCGATCTCGCGAGCCTCCGAGCCCGGCTGATCGCCGCACCGCTGGCACGGGTGTCGGGTCGGCTCGCTCAGGCGGTGGGCCCCCTACTGGAGGCCGACGTGCCCGCCGCCGCGCTCGGGTCGCTGTGGCGGCTCGAGGGGGGCGGGCTCTGCGAAGTCGTGGGTTTTCGCGAGCGACGCGCGCTCCTCATGCCCCTGGAAGCCGCGGAAGGCGTCGCGTTTGGCGCGTCGCTCCGCCACGTCACCGACGCGCTGGCCGCGGGCGTGGGCGACGCCCTGCTGGGGCGGACGATCGACGCCCTCGGCCGGCCGCTCGACAGCCGGCCCGCGCCCGAGACCACGGCGCGACGAAAGGTCGACGGACCGCCACCGCCTGCGCTTCGGCGCGCGCGGATCACCGAGGCGCTACCGACCGGCGTGCGGGTCCTCGACGGCCTCGCCACGTTGGGGCGGGGCCAACGGATCGCCATCCTGGCCGGTTCAGGCGTGGGAAAGTCCACCTTGCTTGGCATGATCGCCCGCAACACCCAGGTCGACGTCAACGTGATCTGTCTCGTCGGCGAGCGGGGCCGGGAGGTGCGGGAGTTTATCGAAGGCAACCTCGGCCCCGAGGGCTTGGCTCGCTCGGTGCTGGTGGTAGCGACCTCTGATCAGTCCCCGGCGCTCCAGGTGAAGGCGCCGTTCGTCGCGACGACGATCGCCGAAGCCTTCCGCGACGCGGGAAAACAAGTCCTGCTGGTCGTCGACTCGCTCACGCGCCTCGCCCTCGCCCAGCGCCAGATCGGCCTCGCCGCCGGTGAGCCGCCGACCACCCGCGGCTTTACGCCGTCGGTGTTCGCACTCCTGCCTCGGCTGCTCGAGCGCGCCGGACCGGGCGACGGCGAAGGCGCGGTGACCGCGGTCTACACGGTGCTCATCGAAGGCGACGACGTGCACGACCCGGTCGGCGACGCGGTGCGGGGGATCGTGGACGGACACATCGTCCTCTCTCGAAAACTCGCCATGCACAACCACTACCCGGCGGTCGACGTGCTGGCCTCCTTGTCGCGGCTCATGGACCGGATCACAACCCCGGCGCACCGCGCCCTCGCGGCAAAGGCGCGCGACCTGCTCGCCACGTGGGCGGAGAACGAGGAGCTGGTGCGGCTCGGCGCCTACCGGCGCGGGAGCTCGCCTGCGGTCGACGAAGCGATCGACAAGATGCCCGGCCTGCAAGCCTTTCTCCAGCAGGGAGCCGAAGCGACCTCATTCGCCAGTGTCCAGGCTGGGTTAGCAAAGGCCATCGGCGCGAGCTGAGCGACCCTCAAGTCCCCCCCGGTCGTGCCGACAGGCAAGCAGGAGTGTGTATGCATCCGTTGCTTGCGAGGCACCTCGCCGCAGCCCAGGCCACGCCGACGACGGCGCCCTCTGATTGGCCGGCGTTCCTCGACTCGCTCGACGCGGCCCTGACCGCAGAGGCGGCGGTTCGCGATCGGATCGACGCGGAGCTGCGGCTCGCCCAGAAACTCGAAGCCGTGGGTCAGCTCGCCGCGGGGATCGCCCACGAGCTGAACACACCCATCCAGTACGTCGGCGACACCTTGCAATTCCTGGAGTCGTCGGTCGCTCAGATCCGCGCGTACGGGCTGGTGGCAGCTGCCGTCACCGACGAGCTCGCACGCCAACCCGGGTGTGAGGCGCCGGTGGCTCGGCTCCGAGAGGCTGCCGAAGAGGCGGATCTCGAGTATCTTTTCCCTCGACTCCCCGAGGCCTTCGCTCGGGCGACGGAGGGCGTCGAGCGGGTGGGCGCGCTCGTGCGCGCGGTCAAGGAGTTCGCCCATCCCGACGAGCTCGAGGTCGTGCCCTCCGACCTCAACCGCGCCGTGGAGACCACGCTCACGGTCGCGAAGAACGAGTACAAGTACGTGGCGCGCGTCCGAACCGAGCTCGGCGCCGTGCCGCCCGTGACCTGCCACCTCGGCCAGATCACGCAGGTGCTCGTGAACCTCGTGGTGAACGCGGCACACGCCATCGCCGACGCCAGGCGCGCCGAGCCGGGCGAGATCGTGGTGCGAACCGTGCGCGACGGGAGCGACGTCGTGATCAGCGTCGAAGACGACGGCGTGGGGATCCCACCCGAGGTGCAACCGCGCATCTTCGACCCGTTCTTCACGACGAAGGAGGTCGGGCGCGGCACCGGGCAAGGGCTGGCGATCGCCCACGCGGTCGTGGAGCGACATGGCGGCGCGCTCACGTTCTCGACCGAGCTGGGGCGCGGGACCACGTTCCTGTTGCGGCTGCCGATCGGCGGCGCGGTGGCTGCCCGATGAAGCGGGTGCTCTTCGTCGACGACGAAGCCCAGATCCTGGAGGGGTTTCGCGACCTCTTGCGCCGCCATCGAAACAAGTGGGACCTGGTCTTCGCGCTCGGAGCCGCGGCCGGCCTGGCCGAGGTCGAGAAGGGCAGTCGCTTCGACGTGGTCGTCAGCGACATGCGGATGCCTGGGATGGACGGCGCGGCGCTCCTCGCCCGGGTGCGGGAGCGCGACCCCACCACGGTGCGGGTGATCCTGTCGGGCTTCACCGACGAGGAGGGGATGCTCCGCACGATCGGGGTCGCCCACCGCGTGCTCGCGAAACCGTGCGACAGCGCCACCCTGGTGGCAGTGATCGAGGGGGTGGAAGAAGCCACGGTCGACGATCGGGTGCGGCGGATGGTTCTGGGCCTCGAGGTTCCCCCCTCTCCTCCGCGGGCCTGGGCGCGACTCGGCGAGCTGATGGCCAACCCTGAGTGCACCGCCCGCCAGATCGTCGCGGAGCTCGAGTCCGACCCGGGAATCTCCCTCAAAGTCCTCCAGCTGGTCAACTCGGCGTTTTTTGGCCTGCCGCAACCGGTGACGTCGCTGGCGCGCGCGGTGACCTTCCTGGGGAACCGCACCCTCCTGGCGACCGTGCTGGCCGTCGAGGCCTTCCAGGTCGGGCCGGGGGTGAGTCCGCGCCTGGTGAACGAGGTGCAACGCCACGGGATCTGGGCGGGCCGGATCGCCCGGCAGCTCGATCCGCCGTCCCGCGACGAGGCCTACGTGGCCTCCCTGCTCCAGGATGTCGGCCGGTTGGTGCTCGCGGCCAGCACCGGGAAGACGTATGATCGGGTCGTCCACCGCGCGGGCTCCGGATCACTGGCGGCCGCCGAGTTCGAGGAGTACGGCATGACCCATGCCGAAGTCGGCGGTTATCTCCTTCGAACCTGGGGTCTGCCCGGGCCACTGTGCGACGCGGTCGCCGCAAGCCACACCCCGCGCCCCGAGGCCGCCTGGGACCTCGCCTCAGCCACGTGCGCCGCCGGAGCGCTCGCCGCCTGGGCCGCTCACAAGACTGAGTCGCCGCCGATCGGGGCCCGCGTCCTGGGTATTCCCGAGCGCTTTCCAACCTGGCGCGAGATCGCGGCCAGCGTGACCACGTCGTAGAGAGCAGGAGAACCCCTTGGTACGCCCTTCGATCCTCCTCGTCGACGACGAGCCCGCCATCCTCGACGGCTGGGTGGATCTGTTGCGGCGCACCTACCACGTCCGCTGTGCGACTTCGGGCGCCGAAGCGTTGGTAGCGCTGGCCGCCGAGCCGGTCGACGTGCTGGTCGCCGACGAGCAAATGCCGGGAATGAACGGGATCGAGCTCCTCCGCCAGGCCCGGGTCGCCAGCCCGGGGACCGTGGCGATCATGGTCACCGGCAGCGCCTCGCCCGACATCCCGATGCGGGCCATCAACGAGGCCAGCGTGTTCCGGTTCCTCCGGAAGCCGTGCAGCGGTCGCGACCTCGCCGGGTGCATCGCCGAGGCGGTGGCAGCGCAGGGCGGGCTGACCGCGGCACGAGAGGCGCAGCAGCGCCGTCGGGAGCACGACGAGGCCTCCGCCCTTTTCGAACGGGCGATGGCCAACCTCTGGCTGGCGACCCAGCCCATCGGCCGGGCCAGCGTGCGGGCGGCCTTCGCCTACGAGGTGCTCGTGCGCTCCACCGAGCCCGGCGTGCCGCACGGCGGGGCGTTCATCGCCTTGGCCGAACGCGTCCGTCGCATCCCCGAACTGGAGCAGCGGATCCGCACCGAGGCGGCGAAGCTCGTCCCCCAGATCCCCGGCGACGCCTGCCTCTTCGTGAACGTCCACGCCCTTTCGCTCGAGGTCGGAGACCTGGGGATGCCGTCCTGTCCCCTCACCGCCCATGCCTCGCGGGTCGTGCTCGAGGTCACGGAAAACGCCTCCGCCGAGGACATCGTGCGGGCCGGGCCGCGTCTCGCCGCCTGCCGCGCCGCTGGTTTTCGGCTTGCGCTCGACGATCTCGGGGCAGGGGCAGCGGGTCTCGGCAGCGTCGCTGCGCTGCAACCGAACTACGCGAAGCTGGATCAAGCCCTGGTCCGGCGCGTTCACGAGGACGACGTCCGTTCGCGGATCGTGCGCGGTCTCGTTGGACTGTGCCGAGAGCTCGACATCGAGCTCGTCGCGGAGGGCGTGGAGACCGACGCCGAGTACCGACACCTGGTGAGCCTCGGGTGTGATCTCGTGCAGGGCTACCGCGTCGCCAGACCGGCAGCAGGGTTTCCGCTGCTCGAGTTTCCGGAGCCCGCCGCGGCGGCCTGACCCTCCGCCTCGATCCCGAAGCGCCGCATCTCGCGCTTGAAGTTCGGCCGAAGCATCCCGGCCAGCGTCGCCGCGCGGGTCACGTTGCCGTCGGCTTCGGCGAGCCGGTTCTTGAGATACGCACGAGAAAAACGGGCCAAGGCCTCCTTCTTGGCCTCGGAGAGCGAGAGCCCCAGCAGGTCCGAGAACGCGGTCTCCCCGGGGACAGGGACCGGGCGAGCCACCCGTCCGGCCGACGTCGAGCCGAACTGCAGACTGCCAGGCCCGAGAACACGACCCGGTTCGAGGATCACCGCGCGAAGCAGCGTGTTGGACAGCTCCCGCACGTTCCCGGGCCAGGAATGGGCGACGAGCTTGTCGAGGGCCTCGGGCGAGAGCGACACGGCCTCTCGGCCGTCGGAAGCGGCGAATTTGCGGACAAAGTGCGCGGCGAGAAGGGGAATGTCCTCGGCGCGGTCGCGAAGCGGCGGGACGTACAGCTCGAGTACGGCCAGCCGGAAATACAGATCCTCCCGGAAGCGTCGGCCCCGGATCGCGTCGTGCAGGTCGACGTTGGTAGCGGCGACGACCCGAGCCGACAGCTCCCGCTCGCGCCGGCCGCCCACGGATTGGTATGCGCCACTCTGAAGGACGCGGAGAAGCTTGGGCTGCAGGCCGAGTGGCATTTCGCCGATCTCGTCTAAAAACAGCGTGCCCCCGTCGGCTTGGGCCAACAAACCCTCGCGTCGTCCCTTCTGGCCGGTGAAGGTGCCCTCTTCCACGCCGAACAATTCCGCCTCGATCAGCGACTCGGGGAGGGCGGCACAGTTGATCCGAACGAACTCCCCTCGACGCCGGCTCTGTTCGTGAAGCGCCTCGGCCACCACCTCCTTGCCGACCCCGCTCTCCCCCGTGATCAGCACGGACGCAGAGGTTGCCGCGATCCGGTCGACCATGCGACCGAGCTCAAGCATGAGCGGAGATCGACCGATCAGGCGGGACGACTGCGGCTCGAGAAGCTCCACGGTGCGCCGCAGGTGGAACACCTCCTGCGCCCGCCGCACGACCTGGAAAAAGCGAGAATGATCGAGGATCGGTTTTTCAAAGTAGTCCGACGCGCCGGCCAGTCGGGCCTCGTCCGGCCCCTGAGTGGTGCCGACACCGGTGAGGATCACGCACTGAATCGCGGGCTGAACCTCGTGAAGCCGCTGGATGAGCGCGTAGCCGGGCATGTCGGGAAGGTGCAGATCGATGATCGCCACCCCCACCGGTTGTTCCATCGCCACGCGGGTGGCCTCCTCGCCGCTGCCGGCCTCCACCACGGCCAAGCCCCGCCGGGCGAGGAGCATCGTCAGCCCCCGGCGCTGATCCGGGTCGTCCTCAACCAGGAGGATTGGGGTGCCGTTTGCGTCCACGTTCGCCTCTTGAACACGTCTCGAACCGGCCATCCAGGCAAGGGCGCGATTTGCCTTCCCGACCGATTGCAAAAAACCTTGGGGTCACTCCTTAAGTGAAAGCACCACCGATCCGAGAAGAGGTGCGTGAGGAGGGCGAGCGCATGCCG
>CANLGQ010000094.1 GCA_947490265.1 Pseudomonadota bacterium
CTCGGGAGCCGGTAGGGTGGGTCGGAGAGCACGCCGAGCACGCAAGCCCGCTGAGCCGCGTCCAGGACCGTCTCCCGGACCGACTCCAACGTGTGGTCCGACACGCGGCCCGATTCCGGCTCGACCGCCGCCGTCCACTTCAGCGCGCCGGGCGCCTCGGCCCCCACGAAGCACAGCGCCAGGCGGGGCGAGCGGGCCGCCACCTGCAGCCGAAACGCCGTGACCCATGGCAGCGGCTCCGCCGGGCCGTTCGAAAAGGACGGACGGCCGACGCGCCCGATCCGCGGGTCGGGAAGCGCGGGCACCGGTGTGGCCGCACCCGGCTCCGCTTCCGCGGGGGCCTCCACCGGATCCGGCGGCAGCGGCGGCGGCGGCGGGGATCCGCTGCAGCAGAACCACGCGAGCACCAGCAGGAGCAGCACCAGCAGGAGCAACCACAGGCCCCGTCGGCGGGAGTCCGGGCGCCGCCGACGACCCTTCAGCCGGGCGCGCACGCCCGCGAGCTTCGCGCGGAGCGCCGTTCGGTCGGGGCGCCGGGTCAACCGCCGATGCTCCACCCGAACACCAGGGCGCCCGACGGGTCGCGCCACTCGCGCGGGGTGAGGTCGAGCGGCTCGAACACCGACGGCGGCACCGCGGGGGAAGCGAGGAACGGCCACGGTAGCGGATCTGCGGGAGCGAGTCGCACACTCCCCGCGAACACCTCGCCGGTCGGCGCCAGCGCCCTCGCCCGATCCTGGGCGCTCGCGTCGCCGCCCTGGGGCTGGAGCGCGTCGAGGATCGCCTGGGCCCGGTCCATCAGCGCGTCGGCCGACCGGCTCTGGCGGCTCGGCGCTCCCTCGTCCGGCGCGATCGTCAACGGGGCGACGAGCTCGCGCACCCGTCTCAGGGTGGTGAGGTGCCGTCCTCTCACCTCGAGCTCCTCGAGCTCGAGGCGCACCACGAGCTGGTCGAGGAACCGGAGCGTTTCACTCGGCGAGGCGCTCAGGCCCCCGCGGACCTGAGCGGCAAACCCGCCGAGATCGCCGCTCGCGAGCGGCTGGAGCAAGGCCAGCCGGCGGTCGAGGGCCGCGCGCCCCCCCGACCGCGACGATCCGGCCCGGTTGCCCCGATCGAACGAGGCCCGATCGGCCCGGAGCGCGGCCCGCCACATCAGGTCTTCCAGGATGATCGCGTAGTCGCGCGCGGGGACCAGCTCCTGCAGCGTCACCAGCATCTCCGACGTGCTCTCGAACTGCGACGCGGTGTAGGAGAGCCAACGCCGGCTCAAGCGCTGCACCTCCTCGTTCGCGGCCGAGTCCGACGCCTGCTGCAAGGCGTAGGCGAGCGAGCGCAGGGCCCCGCGCAGATCCCCCTGCTCGAGCTGGCTCACCCCGCGATAGATGGCGATAATCGCACGTTCTCGAAAGCCAGACTCCCGATCCAGTGCCAGCAGCGCCGCCCCGCGGTCGCCGCTCCAAATCACCGCGCGCCCCACCGGCTCGTCGGCCCCGCCGAAGCGGGCGATCCAGGCTTCGACCTGGTCGCCTTCCCCCGCCGCCGGCAGGGCATCGAGGATGCCGAGCACCGTGGGATCGAGCGCCCGTGGGTCCCCGCCGTAATCGCGCGCCTGGTCGAAGAGGAACAACCGGCGCTCCGGGGAGAGCGCCATCCACTCCGAGGCCGGCCAGGCCACACAAGCCCGGAGGATCTCGGCAGGCGCCGAGTGCGCGGAGAAGAGGTGGGTGGGCGCATCCTCGTCCATCGCCGCCAGCGACGCGCGGGACAGCCCCGCGTCGCGGCCCAGACCCGCCTGCCGGCGCGCAAGGAGCCGCGCCTCTCGCGCTGCGATCTCGAGGAGCTCGAGGTGGAGGTCGAACCGTCGGGCCGCGATCGCCGCCGCGCCCTCCACGTGGTCCCCCGCGATCGAGTGGGTGGCCCGATCCAGCAGGTTCAACATCAGCTTGGCAGCGACATCCGGGGTGGAGGGCTTGGCCCACGGCTCCTCCCCCATCTCGAGGAGCAACAGGCGCGGCCGGAGGCAACGCCCCGGGGAGACCTGGACGACCGCCAGCTCCTCCGCGCTGAGCACGTCGTTCACCGTGATCCGCCGCGCCTGGCGTCCCACGTCGAAGGCATCGAACGGCCGAGAGGCCCGCACCACCCGGCGCCCGACGTTGCGCACAACCCAATTGTGCATCGCCACCGGCCAGAGTCCTGCGCCGTCGGCGTCGACCGGGTAGCCGTCCTGGCACACGCCGAGATCTCCCAGCGCGGCCCAAGTCACCGAACGAAAATCGTCGTCGTAGGCAGAGATCAGTCCCGTCTGATCCTCCAGGGTGTTGCGCAGCAACCACAGCTTCAACGCCTCGAGCGGCTGACCCTCGCGAAGCGCCATCCGGGCGTTGTAGTACACCAGCGCCTGCGGGCTCGGTTCGCCCGCCAGCGCGCCAACCGCTGCGACCCAGGCGATCAAAACGCCACCCCGGCCGCGAGGGAGAGGTCGGTCCACACGAGGAGCTCGGTGTGCGTCACCGGCTCGAGGAGCGGAACCGCCAGCATCCAGCGGGGCGAGAGGAAGAAGCCGGACTTGAAGTACAGGTCGTCCCCGAGCCCCACGAGCAGGCCGTAGCGCCCCGGATCGATCTGCATCGCCGGAAGCCGGGCGTCGTTCAGGTTGTCGATCTCGTCGGCGGAGAGCGAGGGCGCCACGAGGGCACCGAGCACCTCGCCGGGGGTCAGGTGGTCGAAGGCGGCCGGGTAAACGGCGTAGCGCAACCCGGCATAGGCGTTGAAGACCATCTCCATCGCGGGGAAGACCTTGGGAAAGGTGGTGACGACCCCTTCGGCCAGCGGGAGCCCGACTGCGACGTCGAGCTCCAGGCGATCCGGGTGGCCGGCCTGCCGATACGGGGTCAGCGCCAGAAGCCGGCTGCTCGGGCTGTCCCACGACTCGGCGTAGCTCACGCCGAACTCGAGGATCGCCCCCGACGACGGCACCCGAACCAGGGCGCCCGCCCGCATCCCGTTGAAGTTGTTCAGCTCCACCAGATAGCTGCCCGTCGCCGCGATCTGGGCGTTCGTCCTCCTCCAGTCGAACTTGACCGGCACCGACGTCGTGCCGATCGAGCGCGCCAGGAGCGCGTCGTAGGGCAACCGATAGGGCGACAAGACGTCGTCGCCCTCCCTCGGGGCCTCCACCGGGGCTTCCACCGGGGCCTCGTCAGGGGTCAAGGGGGGATCCGGAGTCTCCCGGCT
Organism: Pseudomonadota bacterium; assembly: GCA_947490265.1. Lineage (GTDB taxonomy): Bacteria > Myxococcota_A > UBA796 > UBA796 > CANLGQ01. The sequence continues at coordinate 3,238 of CANLGQ010000094.1, forward strand.
CAGGATAGGCCGGCCGATAACAGTTATGGGCGTAGGTGGCCGCGAACGGATCGGTCACGTGGTACACGCCCGCCGAATCGAACGTCGGATGGTCGCAGAACCGATCGCACTGAGTGAGCTCGTCTCCCAACGAGTAGGTGCTGTCGGTCCAAACTTCCGTTCCGTAATAGGACTGCGTCGAGCTCGCGATTCCGAAAGGAACGCTGAAGCCGAACGCGGTCACCGAACCGGCGGCGACCACCTCGTACCGCATGTTCAAAAGGAACGGAAAGTCCCAGGCGATCCCGATGTCGTACGAGCTCTCCGCGAAGTACTGGTGCCAGTCGGGCAACAGCTCGAGCGAAAGGATGCCTGCCTCGCACGTGTCATAGGGAAGGCCGAGTTCCTCGCAGTAGCCGTCGCTCGCGGCCAGCAGCGCCGACCGGGCGACGACGAATTCGGGATCCTCGGTCAGACAGTACGAAAAAGCGTCGTCGGGCTCCGCGCTGATCGCCTCGTTGTTGAGAAAGGTAACCACTCCGAACGCCCCGAAATCCACGTGATCGGCCGTCGCCGCAAACTCCGGAGCTCGAAACGACAGCGACTCGACCTCGCCCGCCTGGGCCACCGAGTACTGGTCGATGAACTCGAGGTACTGGTCGCGCGACGGCAGGATCGGCAGGGTCCCGAAGCTGAACGGGCCGAGCTCGAGGTCGGCGTTGTCCGGCGCGATCGCACAGGATCGGGTGGAAGCGTCGGTCACGTCGCCATAAAAGGTGGACGGGCACCAGAGGGTGACGGGCGACAACTCGGGCACCGTGATGCCCCGGATGTCGCTGTCGAGCACGAAGGCGCCGGCGAGGCGCGGCGAGGTGCGGTGGCGCTCCTCGGGGACCACCAGGGCCAGGGCTTCCTCCACGGCGGCGGATACCCCGCGTTCGTCCTGGTTCAGGGCGACGACGAGCACCATGTCCTGGCCCGCGGGACGCGCCGCTTCGACCGCCTCGCGGAACCGAACGACGAGCCCGGGAACGAAACCCGGGGTCTGCCAGTCGTCGGTGCAGGTCGTGGGGAGGTCGCCGAGCTGGAGCCGCTGACGCAGCATCGCCTCGTGCTCTGGCGAGATCGTCCGGTCGCACGGCCCCAGGAAAAAGGGGAGGTGGGTCGTGTCGCGGATTGGACTGCGAAGAACCGGGAAGGCGGGGCGAACCTCCGGGTTTTTACGCGCGATCTCCCCGGTGGTGAAGGTGCCGGTGGCGTCGGTGACCGTGACCTGGGCACACACGGTCGACGCGGTCGAGGCGCCGAGCGGCAGCGGGTCGGGGTAAAAGATCGCCCGCTCGCTCGTGCCGATCTCCCCGAAACCCGCATCGGTCCAGGTGTCGGGGCAGGTCACCCCGTACCCGTACGGGTTGTCGGGGGTGGCGAGCGGCGCGGTGCCGAACGCCGGGTACCGCACGGTGAACGCGCGACGCAACCCGAGCTCCTCGGCGCGCTGATTTCGCACGGTCGGGAATTGGTGGCGCGCGCGCCACTGGATCCGCTCGTTCTTCTCGTCCAGGACCCCGTAGGCGATCAGGCTCCGGTGCGACCAGGGAGGCCCGCTCCCGACCACGTTGAACACCGTGGCGGCCCCGAGCGCGAGCTCGCCATCGGGGTGGTAGCGAAACCGGAGGGCGACGTCCCGCGGTTCCTTCGCCACCGGCACGCTGGCGCTCCCGCACCGGGTGTCGGGCCCGCAGTTCACCGGGAGATGGGTGTGCACCGACGGCAGCGCGGACAGCGCCGTCCACGGCATCCGCTCGTCGTCGGTCGTCCAGGTAATCTCGACCACGCTCTCCGCGTTGAGCCCCTGCTCGGCGGTGAGTTCGTAGAACACGAACAGGGTTTCTTCCTCCGCAAACCAGGAGACGTCGGCCAGGGTGAAGGCGGCGCCGAGATCGTGCAGGGGCGCCTTGCGACACCCGAGCGCGAGACCGGCGACGATCACCCACCGGTTCATGCGGGGTGTTCCGCGAGCCGCCGCACGACCTCGGCGAATGGGGTCCGCGTGCGGGCGAGGTGGGCTTCGAAGCCCTTCGCCAGGTCGCGCCGACCTCGCTCGGCCAGCGCCACCTGCTTGGCGCGAGAAGCCGGCACCGCCGCCCCGCGCACCGCCCCGCGAAGCGATCCCGGCGCCCCGGCGAGAACGCGCTCGGCCACCGCGGGGTCGAGCAGCGAGAGCCACGCGGCCAGCCCGTCGGCGTCGGCGCCCAGCAACAGGTCGGCCCGCTCCTCGTCGGGTAAGGAGGCGACCATGTCGGGCACGAGGATCTCGCCGTACCAGGCGGGGAGGCTCCCGCCGAATCGCTCCAAGGCGCGTTCCAGGAGCGCTCCCCGCTCCCTCGGCGCCACGCGCGGGAGCAGGATGGAGAGCGCACCCGCCGCGTCGAACTCCGCACCCCGATCCGAGACGTCGTTCCCGGCCGGAGCCACTGGCGCCAGCCCCTGGCCACCGGACCGAATGACCTCGAACAGGGACTCGGCCTCGTTCGCGTCCATTCGGTTGGACCGCAACAGCTCCTCGGCCAGGTCTTCCAGGCGGTCCGCAGCCAGCAGGTGCACGAGCTCGTGCTGAGCCTCGGCGGGCGCGAGCGCGTACAGCAGGGCCCCCGTTCGCGGCGAGACGCCTTCGATCAGCGCCATGCGTCCGGCGGCGCCGAATTCCTCGCGCAGGCTGCGCACGACCTCCGCATCGCGCTGGGTCGCGAGCGCCGACGACGACGCATGGCGGTTCAACGCCGCGAACAGCTCAGTATCGGACGGCAGCGCGGTGGCATCCACCGACTTGAGGTACTCGGCGAGCCCCAGCTTCGACGCCGCGATGTCTCCGCCCGCCGGAAAGGCCCTGGGGAGCGCGTCGGGGAACGTGAGCACGGCCTTGGCGAGCAGCGGGAGCTCGCCTGCCCTCAACAGGTCGCGAAGCATGCCCTGGAGCGCAGGATCGGGGCGATCTGAGTGGAGGCGAACGCGCCAGGCGGCGAGCTGCGCGGCGAGCGCCGGATCCGGTCCTACCGCAGGGGCGGGCTCCGGCACGGGTTCGCGTCCGAGCTCGGCCAAGAGGGCCTTTTCCTCGAACGTCTCCCGGCCGACGCGGCGCCAAGCCCAGATGAGCGCGGTCGCAGCGAGCGTTCCGAGGACCACCCCGAGGATCCAGGTCGCGTTGCCGAGGAGCACCGCCCACAGCTCGCGCGCCGCGCTGGCGACGGTGAAGGGCTCCGGCTCCGGCGGCAGCTCCGGCTCGGGTTCGGGCACCGGCTCGGGGAGCGCCCGCGAGGGGAGCTCAGGGAGCGCCTGCGACCCCACGCCGACCACCGCAAAACCGGCCGAGACCTTGGTCTGCAGGCGACGCGCCAAGGCCTGGACCTCGGCCGCCTCCATCGAGCCCTCGTAGGCGAATTCGCAGCGGGCCTGGGTCAGCCAGGCCTGGGCCTCGACCGCGCCGGGCCCCGGCTCGTGCCCGAGCCCGGGCATCGAGGAGGCAGGCGCTCGATCGGCGATGCTGTGCGCCCCATAGGTGCACCCCTTGCTGAAGCACAGGTCGACGTCGCAGTCGGTGGCCAGCGCCAGCTCGAAGCGGTCTTCGATCGCCGCCAGTTCGACCAGGACCGAGGGCGGGATGGTCCGCCGAGGCGGGCCGGGTTCCTGGGCGTCGGCGCCGAGGGAGGTGAGCAGCGCGAGCCAGGAATTCATCAAAAGATCCTCACGATCACGCGGCGATGGCGCGCGAGGCGTTGCTCGAGGTCGAGTCCCGCGAGGTCGGCCTCCGGGAGCGAAACCGTGTCGGCGTAGCCCTCCACCCGGATCTGACCCTGGCCGACGCCCACCCCTTCCAACCGAGACCGCACCGCATTGGCGCGATCGGTCGAGAGCTCCCAGTTCGTCTTGTAGAGCGAACCCAGCCCGATCGGGTTGCTGTCGGTGTGCCCCTCTACGGCGAAGGCATACTTCTCCGTGTAGGGGACGAGGGTTCCCAGCATTTTGTCCAAAATTGGGGCTTGTTCCTCTCGGATCACGGCACTTCCCGAGTCGAAGACGATGCCCGAGTCGAGCAGCACCTTCAGCCCCTCGTCGGTGAGATCCGTCCGAACCATGTCCTGCAGTCCCTCCTTGGCGATCTGAGCCTCGATCTGCTTCTGAATCGAGGCCAGGCTCTGAGGTTGCTCGATCCCCGAGAGCTCCTTCTGGATCTGCTGCATCTTGGTCTTGCTGATCTGGGCAGCGGCGAGCAGCATCGCGAAAAAGATCAGCAGGTTGGTGATCAGATCGGCGTACGACAGGAGCCAGCCCTCGTCGTTGCTCGTGGCCCGCCGTTGCATCGGCTAGCCCACCGACGCATGCGAACGCGCGATCAGCTCCGCCACGCTCTGTTCGCACCGCTCCAGGACGCCGAGCCGCTCGTCGAGCAACCCGCGCAGGTAGTGTCCGATGGGCCCCGCCACCCCGGCGCCGAACGACACCCCGTAGAGGGTCGCGAGCAGCGCGAGCGAAAGCGCCGCCCCGATGTTCAGGTCGTCCTCGCCCATCCCCTTGAAGAGCTGGATCATCCCGGTGATGGTCCCGACCATCCCGAACGACGGCGCGAGCTTGGCGAGCAGCTCCCAGTTCGACACCGGCGGTTGCCAGCGAGAGAGCTCAGCGTGGCGGAGCTCGGTGAACGCCGTGCGGGTCGCCTCCTCGGGGGCGCGCTGCAGCACGAGTTGGAGCATGCGGCCGATGGCCGGAAATGCGCTCTTCTCGGCGAGCTCGACCGCCTGAGCCCGCTTGCCGTCGTTCCACAGCTCGGCGAGTTTCACCCGCTCGGCCTCCAGCAATCTCGTGTGTTTGCCGAGGATCCCGAGCCCGGGAACGATCTCGCCGAGGCACAGGAACGTGCGCAGCGTCGTCATCGTGCTCGACGACACCATCACGGCAGCCAGCGATCCCCCGAGGACCATCACGAACGCATGGCCGTCGAACGCCGAGATCTTCGTGTCGGCGCGCTCGCCGAATCCGAACCAGATCACGAGGCCCAGAAGGGCCAGCCCAAGGATCTGCACTTCGCCCTCCTACCGGGATTCCTGTCGGAGGAGCTCTTCCAGCTTCTGCCGCACGATGGGGTCCGACTCGATTTCTTCCACCTGTTCATACACCTCGATGGCCTTTTGCCGCTCGCCGAGAAGCAAGAGGAGCGATCCCTTGGCCCGCAAGGTCTCGGGGTGGGACGGATACCGCCCCAGCACGAGCTCGCACCACTCGAGCGCCAGCTGGTAGTTCCCCTCCTCGAGGGCGGCCTGCATCCGCGTCCGGGCGCCACTGATGCTGACCTCCGGCGCGTCGGGGTTCACCTGAAGGCCCCGCTCCCGGTAGGCCAGGTCCAGCGTCTCGTCGGCGAGGGTCGGGCGCGGGGGCACGAGGCGCGTCGAAGGGATGACCTCGACGCCGGCCGCCCCGGGGGTGTGCTCGATCACGATCCGCTGGCCGCTGGCCAACAGCGGGATCTGCACCTCGGTGATGACGTTTCCGTCGTTCCATCGCACGTTCATCGCCGTCGTCGAGCCGAAGCCAAAGGGGCGGAGTTGGGTTCCCTCCGACTCTTCCAGCTCGGGGGGCGTCGCGGGGGCGGGCTCGAGCAGGTAGTGCGTGTAGCTGTGCGCCGCACAACCCGTCAGGGGCAAAATGGATAACAAACGCCATTTCATGGGATCACCGGGAGCAGGCTGACGTTCAAGAGCGAGAGGCCGAGACCGAATTCCCCGTTGGTCGAGAGCGTGGCACACGCGCCGTAGTTCGACCGCCCGAACGGCACCCGCGCCACGCCCACCCCGGTCACGAGCGGGTCGATGACGTCCACGTTGTCGCCCACGCTCCGGGCCACCGCGGTCGGGAGGCTGACCAGCACCTTGGCACCCAGGAGCATATTGACCAGGTCAAAGCGGCGATAGTGCGACACGCCGAGCCCGAGCACCGGGTCGAGCACCGAGATCGTGAACCCGGTCAGGTTGGCGTTGGTCGGTCCCCACTGGTCGGTCCAGTCGATCGAGATGTGCTGACCGGGGTAGAGCCCGAAGTCCGCGAACCCCTGAGTGAGGCTGTCGCCTCGCGCCCGGCGCTCGAGCTCCTCGCTCATCGTGTACATGCGCTCGCTGTTCTTCTGCTCGACGAGGTTCGGATCCACGTTCTGGGCGAACAACACCCGCCCCGTGTGCAGGTCGACGATCCGCACCGCGACGCCGCCGCGATGCTCGTCGATCCAGATCGCCGCGCGGGCAGCCGGAGCGTCCCCGCGGATCTGGGCATCGAGCCGGGCGATCTCGTCGAGTCCCAACGGCCCGGTCTGGTAGGTCAGGCTGCCGTCTTCGACCCAGGCGCGGGGCGCCATGCACGCCTCGCACACCCTCAACCCGCTCGAGCCGAAGGCCCGCACGACCACCTCGATCGCCCGGGTGGCGAACCACGGTTGCGACGTCTCGTAGGCCGCCTGGGCACTCACCAGAATGGCCGGCATCACCTCGTCTTTCGACACGGCTCCCTCTGCGAGCCGCAGCGCGAGAAGCTCCTCCAGGCGATCGAGCGCCGCCTGGGTGGCGTCGCCTGCCGCCTCGGCCCGCGGGGCGCAGAGGATCAGGGTCGGCAGCGTCAGAACCAGAACGTCACCTCCGTGCCGAGCGACTGAAAGCCGATCCCGAGGATCCGGAGGTACTCGCCCATGTTCCGGGAGTTGGCGAAGTCGGGGAGGTTCTCGAGACACACCGAGACGCCGATCCGGTTGCCGAGGCGGAGGTCGAGCCCGAACTGCATGGCCCCGAACGCGGTCCGCGGGCCCTCGAGATCCGCGGCGAGGAGCAACTCGTCGGCGTTGAGGAGCGGCTTCTGGAAGGACGCGGTCGCCGGGCCCCACACCGTGATCACCGCGCCCCCGAAGAACGCGTACAGGTCGGGACGGGTCAGCGAACGGGATCGGCCGGTTACCAGGCGGCTGATCCGCGCCTGTCCCATCAGCCCCTGGTAGGCCTGCGGGATGAAGCTGTACCCGACCATCAGGCTCGAGGTCCACGCCCGGGCGTCGGTCGGCGACAGCTCGACGCCCGACTCGAGCCACAGAAACGGGGGGGGCGGCACGCCTTGGTCGTCCTCCGGGGAGTCGTACGAGCGGATCGCGACCCGCAGCGGCACGGCGACCAGCCCCCGCCCGCGCAGCGCGTCGAGGTACTCCTGCCGCGCCGCGGACGCCGACTTGAGGTCGTCGGAGGCCCGAAGCAGGGCCGGGGCGCTCGCCGACGTCGCGAGCGTGTGGCTCCACACGATCGGCAGCTCGGGGGTGAGCCGGGTCAGGCGGGCCCGCAGCACGAGCCACGCACCCTCGGCCTCGACATCGACGAACAGGGCGTGTTGGCCGGTCGCGCCGCCGAGCGCGGCCAGGGTCGCCGGGTCGTCGATCCCGCGCGAGACGATCGTCGCCTCCGGTCCCGCGTGGACCACGACCGCGCTGCACTGGGGGCAGTGGACGAGAGTCAGGTTGGTCGTCGGATTTTTGGCGAGCACGGCCGCCAGATGGTTCTCGACCATCGCCGCGATCCCGGTGCCGAGACCGACCGGCACGGTGACCCCCGCCAGGACCACCGGGGTGGGCGTCTCGAACACGGGCGCGTTCGTCCAGCCGAACACCAGCTCGTCGACGAGGTCGAACGCCGCGAGGTGGACCTGATCGGCGACCCCGGCGCGGACCCGGTCGAGCTCGGCCTGCTGCACGTCGCGCAGGGTATCCGCAGCCCAGCCTTCCAAGCTGGCGAAAGCGAGGAGCGCCATCATCGGAGCCACGTCCACGTGCCGGCGACGCAGATCCCGGCGTGCACGATCGTCTCCCTGGGATCGCGGCTCACCACCGCCAGGAGCGCGTCGCTGTTCGAGAGGCTGCCGGTCGCGAAGTACCGCGCGCACGCCGCGGGGTAGGCCTCGTCGGGGGGCATCCGGGTGAGCACCTCGACATCGCCCGCCGCGAGCAGGGGCGTCCGGTCCGACACGCTCAGCCCGCGTCCCATGAGCGCGTTCTTGGTCGCGAACGCGAGCTTGGCGGCGACCGGAGGACTCGGAACGAAGACCTCGACCAGCCAAGTCGAACCCGCCAGATCCGGGCGAAGCGACGCAGCCGCGTCAACGAGGGCGACGGTGCTGGTCTGGAGCGCGCCGAGCAGGGCGCCGTCGAGAGGGGAGCGCAGGCCCGGGCGCAGCATCGGCTCGCGGCACACCATCGTGAACCGCTCGACATAGCCGCCGCGCGGAGGGGGCGGCTTGATTTCGCCGGGGTACCGGTGGCTTCCGGCCACGGCATCCCAGCGTTCGCAGGAGAGGTTCCGCGACCACTCCTTGGGCCGGTTCGGTCCGGGCGACGGATCGCGGCCCCCGAAGAAGAGGACCTCGATGGCTGGCGGGGATTCGAGGGGGAGGGCCACGTTATTCCGTGCGTCCGATCGGGGACGCCTGGCGGAGCACCTGGGCACGCATCTTGGCGTTGAAAACCTGTTGGCTCAACTGGCCATAGAGATCGTCCGAGAGGTCCCGACTCGCGGAGTTCTTGCCCAGTCTGTCCAGTTTTTTCCGCGTGAGGTCCAGGATCGTGGTCCCGAACCACGGCCCGAACCCGTAGCGCTGCACGAGCCGCCCCTCCAGGGTATCGGACATCAGCAAGAAGCCGCTTTCGTCGCGAATCACCACGTCCTGAGCAAAACTCTGCTCGAGCACCCCGGGCACCAGGGTGAACGTCCCGACGAACAGCACCCACGACAACGGGTGCTTCGATTCGTCGGTCTCGCGGGCCCGAAGCTCCACTGTCAGCTCGGTGCGGCTTTCAAGTTCGGGCGGTGCCGCGCCGCCCTCGGGGACCTCGGCCCCCCGCGCGGTGCGGACGAGGGCTCCCTGGTTCTCGAACAGGGTGCTCAGCTTGTCGCACAAGACCCCCGCCTCGTGGTTGCTCAGGAGCTTCCCTCGGAGGCAGCGGAGATCGAGATCCGTGTCGGTGAGGTTCGGCAGCTGGGGGTCGACCACCACGGGGTGGTGGAGCGCCGAAAGCGGCTGATAGACCCTCACGAGGCAGCCCGGGCAGGCAAGCGCAATCCCCACCACGAGGGCTGGAACCGGGAGGCGAGGAAGGGGGTGGGGAACGGCCGTCTCCAAGGAGGCTGCGTCGCGGACGCCGGCACGATAGCACGACAACGCCGAGTCCGAACGGGCGGGTGGTCCCGGTCGCCGACGCCGACCCCGGCGATCGGCGGGCGCAGCCAACCGATGAAGTCCGGCGACAGGTGCTATCATCGCCGCGCCGGAGGACTCATGATCGGCCTGTCCCTCTTTCTCTCAGGCCCCGCCCACGCGGTGGATGTCCTCATCGTCTACGCCGTTCCGGCCATCAACTACGAAGCGGACGTTAGAAACAAGCTCATTGGCACCGGTCGGTTCGGCGTGGTGGACGACTTCGACGGGCAAGCGTCGACGCCCACCTCGGCGCTGCTCGTGAACTACGACAGCGTCCTCGTCTACAGCGACACCGGGTTTCAAGACCCCACCCTGCTCGGGGACCGGATGGCGACCCGGGTCGATGCGGGTGGGTGCGTCGTCGAAGCGGTGTTCGCGAACGGCTCCGTCCCCCTGGCGGGCCGCTTCGAAGCGCAGGGGTACGAGCCGATCACCGGATCGGCCCAGTCCCAAGGGGCGCCCCTCAGCATGGTCATCCAGCAGCCGGCCCACCCGATCCTGGCCGGCGTGGTGTCCTTCAACGGCGGCACCAGCAGCTACCACACCTCGAACGCCGCGCTCGGCGTGGGCGCGACCCAGCTCGCTCGCTGGACGAACAACCTGCCGCTGATCGCCACCCTCGAGACGTTCCCCGGAAAGGTGGTCGGCCTCAACTTCTACCCCCCGTCGAGCGATGGCCGGGCCGACTTCTGGGCCTCCGCGACCGATGGCACCCAGATCCTGGCGAACGCCCTCGAGTGGTGCAGCACCGCGGTAGACACCGACGCCGACGGCATCCTCGACGACCTGGACAACTGCCCGCTGATCGCGAACCCGTTCCAGGAAGACCTCGACGGCGACCTGCTGGGGGACGTCTGCGACAATTGCCCGAGCGATCCCAAC
>CANLGQ010000095.1 GCA_947490265.1 Pseudomonadota bacterium
GACCCGCGAGATGGGGGAAATGGGCTTTCTCGGCGCAAACATCAAGGACTACGAGTGTCCAGGGCTCAACAACGTCGCCTATGGGCTCATCTGCCAGGAGCTCGAGCGTGGCGACTCAGCCATCCGCAGCTTCGCCAGCGTACAGGGTTCGCTGGTCATGTTTCCGATCCGCGCCTACGCGAGCGAGGCACAACGGCAGAAGTGGCTGCCGCGACTGGCGCGCGGGGAGGCGATCGGCTGCTTCGGGCTCACCGAGCCCGACTACGGCAGCAATCCGAACGGCATGATCACCCGTGCCGAGGATAAAGGAAGCTACTACCTACTCAATGGCGCAAAGATGTGGATCACGAACGGCACCGTGGCCGACGTCGCGGTGGTGTGGGCGAAGCTCGACGGAGAGATCCGCGGCTTCCTCGTGGAGAAGGGCATGTTGGGTTTCTCCGCCCCCGAGATGACCGGCAAGCACAGCCTGCGGGCGAGCGTCACCTCCGAGCTGGTCTTTCAAGACGTCGAGTTGCCGAAAGAGAACATGCTTCCCGGCGTCCGTGGGATCAAGGGCCCGCTTTCCTGCCTGACGAACGCCCGCTATGGCATTTCGTGGGGGGCGCTCGGGGCGGCGATGGGCTGCTACCACTCCGCCCGCGACTACGCGATCAACCGCATACAGTTCGATCGCCCAATCGCCAGCTTTCAACTCGTACAACAGAAGCTGGTGTACATGCTCTCGGAGATCACGAAGGGCCAGATGCTGGCCTGGCGCGTCGGTCGCCTGAAGGACGACGGCAAGCTGCTCCCCGAGCAGGTGTCCCTGGCGAAGATGAACAACGTCGACATCGCCCTGAACGTTGCGCGAATCGCTCGCGATGTTCACGGGGCAAACGGGATTCTGGGCGAATACCCGATCATGCGGCACATGGCGAACCTCGAGTCGGTGCGCACCTACGAAGGCACGCACGACATCCACACGCTGATCCTCGGCAAGTGGATCACCGGCATCCAAGCGTTCACGTAGCGTCGGCCGCCCGAACGGCGTGCATCGCATCGAGGAGCGCGAGGCGCAGGACCGCCAGCGTAGCCGGGTCCACGCCCGCCACCACCAGCACCGGGCCGTGCACCAGGTCGAAGCGACCCTCGACCCGCTGGAACAGCCAGGTGGCGTGACCGACGAGCGCCGCGTCGGTCGCCCCGAATTCCGCGCGGATGGCTCCGTACCGAGCGCCCCCGTCTGCGCGCGCCACCCCCTCGGCGACGATCACCCATCGGCGAAGCCCCTCGATTGCGGCTAGGTTCCGCCGTGCCGCCTCGACCGAGGCCGGAATGCTGTCCGCATCGACCCTCGCCCCGCCCCGCCCCGATTCGGTATCCCAAGCCGCAAAAGTAGCTAACGGCTCACCGCCCGCCACCTGCCACATTCCTTGGGCCAGCGCCCAACCACTCAGGCGCATGAGCGCCACGCCGTCATCCACCCCCGCCTCCCCTGTTGGTACAGTACCTCCCGGGAATGTACACTCGTCTCCAGAGGATCGCCGTGCTGAGCCGTTTCGCGCTCCCAATGCCAGGTGGGGCCCAAGGCGCGTTCCGGCTTGGCGGTGAGATCCGCCGTTTCCGCGACGTCGGGCGTTGGGGTTCGATCTTCGCCCTCTTGATCCTCCTTCCTGCCATGTTGCTGGCCTGGATCGCCTGGGACAGCAGCCGCTCGGTCGAGTCGTCCGTTGATCTCGAGCTCCGCCTGCGGGCCGACGCGGCGGTCCGCCAGGTCAAGGTCGATCTCGAGGGCACTTTTGACCAATTTGAAGCCAAGATCGCCCAGAGAGTCGCGAACGGCGAGACCCTGCTGGCCGACCTCGGCAACCTGTCCCCCCATCTCCGTGCGGCGTTTCGGTTCGACAACGCCGGACAACTCGTGGACCCGTTCGCCAGCTCAGCGCCGGCTCGGGTCGCGGCGATCAGCCCACGCCAACGGCAGGTCCTCGACGAAGCGGTCCGCGCGGGTCCACAGGCGGCAGTCGGTGCGTGGCGCCGCGCCCTCGTCGCCACGGGCGCGACGCCCCATGCAAACGCCGAGGCGCGGCTCGGTCTGGCGCGCGCCCTGACTCGGGCGGGGCAACCGGCCGCCGCCGAGCACGAACTCGAAGACCTCTATGCCGACTACGCCGACCTGCGACACGAGTCCGGCGTTCGCATCGGCGAACTGGCGCTCCTGCTGCGCGCGGAGAACCGGTTCGAACGGGAGCCGGACATTGGGGCCACGGCCCTGATGGACCTCGTGGAGCAGATCTCTACGGCGCGCTGGGAGCTGGGACAACGCGACGCGCCGGCACTCGTGCGCCGGGCCCTGACCCGCCTCGAAGGGCACGCCGACCCGGAGTGGCTCGCCCGCCAGCGCTCTCGCCTGAACGAGCGCACGAGCGAGCTCTGGTGGGCCTCAGATCTCCAGGACGAGTTGGAGGTGCTTGGCGAGACCCGGGTCGGCCTGCCCGACCAACTGGAGTACCTGTCGGCCCTTGCCGACTCCCCGTCCCTATGGGCCCAGCTCAAGCACGGCGACCTCTATGTCTTCAGCTTTGCCGTCGAGGACATCCTCCGGGAGGTCTCGACCCAGGCCGGCCGGATCCATCAACTCGACCGCGACCTGCGAGCGCTCGTCGCCGAGTCGGGGGTGAGACCACCCGACGGTGCCCTGGCCGTGGCGAGCCTCGGCCCCACGCTGCCCACGGTGACCGTCTATGTCGTGCCGGCCGACCCCGACGCCCTTGCCCGACTCAAGTCCGCTCGGCGCACGCGCCAGCTCCTGGTGGTCGGGCTGGCCGTCGTGCTCGTGGGCATGGGCGTCGTGGTGTCGGCCCGGATCGTCGGACGTGAGGTAGAATCAGCCCGAATAAAGGCTGATTTTGCCGCCAACGTCTCGCACGAGCTCCGATCCCCGATCACCCAGATACGACTGAAGGCGGAGTCGTTGCAGCTCGGTCTCACCACCGACGCGGACGACGCGCAGCGGCACTACGACGCGATCGTGACCTCCTCCGAGCGTCTCTCCCGGTTGGTAGACAATGTCCTCGACTTTGCGGCGATCGAGCGAGGTGTCAAGAAATACCAGTTCCGGCCTTGCGATCTAGCCGAGATCGTTTGCACTGCCATCGAGGCGGCCCGACCCGAGATCGCCGAGCGCGAGACCACCCTCGAAGTAGATCTTCGCGACGACCTGCCCGCGCTGTGGCTCGACCGGGAGGCCATCGGGCAAGTCGTCGCCAACTTGCTCTCCAACGCCCTCAAGTACGGTGGGAAGGGAGGATGGCTCCGGGTGTCACTGCGCGCGATCGGGTCGCGCGTGGAACTCGCGGTCGCCGATCGCGGCATCGGAATCTCGAGGGCGGATCAGGACAAGGTCTTCGAGCACTTCTTCCGGTCCGAAGATCCGGCGGTGAGGCGGATGAAGGGAACGGGCATCGGGCTGACGATCGTGCGCTACATCGTCGAGGCCCACGGCGGTATGATCGGCATCGAGAGTGCGCCCGGGCAAGGGTCTGTGTTCACCGTTTCCCTGCCAGCGACCCCTCCGGAGCATAGCTGAAATGCCGAGAATCCTGTTTGTCGAAGACGAGGAGGCGCTCCTTGACGTGGTCCAGCGGTACTTCACCCGAGAGGGGTTCGAGGTGGCCACGGCTCGCGGTCGGACGATGGCGTTGGACCAATATTATCGGCAGCGGCCCGACGCGGTGGTGCTCGACGTGATGCTCAACGAGGGTCCCGAGCCGCAGTTCGACGGGTTCGAGGTGTGTCGCGCCTTGCGCCAGACGCCCTACGATGGGCCGGTGATCTTTCTGACCGCTCGCACTTCGGAGGCCGACAAGCTCGCCGGCTTTTCCCTCGGCGCCGACGACTACGTGACGAAACCGTTCTCGCTGCCAGAGCTGAAGGCCAGGATCCAGGCGGTGCTGCGGCGGTCCGGCGGCGCGCGCTCGCATTACACCTTCACGGACATGGACATCGACCTCGACAATTACGTCATCCGACACAGCGATGGCGAAGAGGAGCGACTCTCCAACCGCGAGCAAGAGCTGCTTCGCTACTTGATCGAGCACAAGGGCGTGGTCCTGAAGCGCGGCGACCTGCTTACGGCTATTTGGCGTTACTCGCCGAATGTCACGACCAGAACCGTCGACACCCACATCCTGAACGTTCGGAAGAAGCTGCGCGACGACGCGGGAGCACCCAGGTTCATCGAGACCTGGCACGGCGTCGGCTACCGGTTCATCGGCACCGAGGCGTGACTGCCGCCTGGCTCGCGGCCCTGGCGCAGGCCGGCACCGAGGACGCGTGGAACGCCATGGGCGACGGCGAGTTGCTCGAGGCGCTCGGGGAGGAACCAGCCGCGGCCCAGATCTACCGGCAGCTGTCCCGACAGCTCGGTAGCGACGACTCGTCTCACGCCGAGGCCCTGTATCGGCTCGGACGCGTCCTGTTGCGCCTCGGGCAGGTGGAGGAGGCGACCCGCGCGCTCGACGAATGCGTGCGCAGCCCTGGATGGCATGCCCGCTGCCTCGCCGAGCGGACCGAGGTCGAGATCTTGCGTTCGTCGGTGCGCGCGCTCCCGACCACCTGGACGTTCGACGACACCGCGCATGGACTCATCCATCCCTGGACGACCGAGCGCGGTACGATCCGAATCGGCCTTCCGCCGGGCGAACGCAACCCCGCCTTGCTCTGGACGGACGACCCGCGGCGCGGTGAGACCGATAGGCTCATCATCGGCTTCGCGCTCGGCAACGCGACCCCCGAGCGGCTGAGCTTCGAGGCCTGGACGCTCGGCCAGCCGGGCGCGCTCCAGGTACGGGCCGAAGACGGCGACGGACGACAGTTCGTTTCCTCAGAACCCATCCATCTCTCGAACCGACGCCAGTCGGTGGTCCTGCGACTTGCCAGCCTGCGAGACGACGCCGGCGAACCCCTCGATCCCAATCGCCTTCACCGACTGAGTCTCGTCGATGAACGCGCCTTGTCGGCCGCGAGCGGCGAGGCCACGATCGCCATCGACCGGTTCGAGGTCTGGTGACGCTCAGAAGGCGGCGTGAAGGCGCCGGACCGCCTCGTCGAGATCTTCAGGCGCCACCTCCCACCAGGCCACGTCACCCTCGGCACCCGAGGCTCGGATCGCGATCCCGTGGAGCGCGACGGTGGCCGAAGCGGTCGCCACGGCATCCTCCCCGAGCGCCGAACGGACCGCCGACACCATCGACGTGGGGCCTTCGTCAGTCGACGCTTCGAACGGGGGCATGCCGCCATGCGCGTTCCGGACATCGACATACAGCGTGGTGCCGACCGACCGGCGCACCCGTCCTCCCGCCGCGGTGAGGGCCGCCACGTCCGCCTGGCGCGCGCGATCGCCGAGCCGAACCCGCCGCAAGCCGGTATCCCCCGTCACCGCGACCCGACCGAGCGCAGCGCCGGCACCGATCCGAGACCCCGCGCCCGGGCCGAAGGTCGCGCTCGCAGTGATCGCGACACCGTGGTCCCGGGCATATCGCACGGCGTCTTCATACAGCACCTTGGCGCCCCCTCTCGCCAGCGCCAAGGCCTCGCCGAGCGACAGACCCTCCAGCTTCTCCGCTTCCCCGACCACGCGGGGATCGGCAGACCAGACGCCATCGACGTCGGAACAGATCTCGCACCAGTCGGCGGCGAGCGCGGCGGCGAGCACCACGGCGGTCGTGTCGCTTCCGCCGCGGCCGAGCGTGGTGACCTCCCGATCCCGGCTGACGCCCTGAAAGCCAGCGATGATCGCAACCTGTCCAGCAGCGACCACCTGGAGGATTCGGCTGGGCCGCACCTCGACCACCCGTGCGTCGGCGTGGGCTTCGTCGGTAATGATCCCCGACTGGCTCCCCGTCAGCGAAACGGCAGGAACTCCCCGTTCGCGAAGCGCCAGGGCGAGCAGCGCCATGGTGATGCGCTCGCCCACCGACAGGAGCATGTCCAACTCTCTTCGATCCGGCTTGGCCGACACGGCATGGGCCAGGGACAGCAACTCGTTCGTCGTGTTGCCCATCGCCGACACCACGGCGACCACCGAACGACCGCTGTCTCGCGTCGCCGCGATGCGCGCGGCCACCGCGCGGATCCGATCGAGATCTGCGACCGAGGAGCCCCCGTACTTCTGGACCACGATGCGCACACGTCCTCCGTGGCCTTTCACGCCGATTTCACCCGCCGTAGACCGACCGTCCACCGTGGCGGATCAAGCTAATCCCAGGGCGGCCACCGAACGGGCGCGTTACCTCCGCCATGGTTGCCGGTTGGAGTCGATGTGATCAGACACTTCCTCAATCCGCCGAACTGGTTCACCTCCGCGAGCTTGTTCTGTAGTACCTACGCGTTGTCGCTGCTGCTGGTGGCCGACCACCCGGCCGACCCCGCACTGATGGTCCGGGCCTGCATCCTCGTGATCTTCTCAGGCATTTTCGACCTGCTCGACGGCCGCGTCGCCCGGCTGACCAACCGCTACTCCGAATTCGGCGTTCAGCTCGATACCATCGCCGACGTGGTGGGCTTCGGCGTCGCGCCGGCCCTGCTGTGCTGGACATGGAAGCTCCACGAACTCGGACCGCTCGGCGCCGCGGCCTCGTTCGTCTACGTGCTGTGCGCTGCCTTCCGGCTGGCTCGTTTCAACGTGAACACCCAAGCGGGAAGCTGGGATTTCAAGGGTCACTCCCAGGGCCTCACCACGACGATGGCGGGCGGCTCGCTCGTGAGCCTGATCTGGGTCGCCAACGGCGTATTCGCTGGAGTGCTCGACTCCCCAGCCTGGCTATGGGCGCTCGGTCTTCCCGCGCTCGGGCTGATGATGGTGTCGTCGATCCCCTTCCGCAATTTCAAGGACATTCGACAGAGCAAGGTCGCTCGGCGCCTGCTCGCCGTGAGCCTGGCCTGCTGCCTCGTGGCGGCGCTGGTCGTAGACGCCTCGATGTGGTGGGCGATGGGCGCGGCGCTTTACCTCACCATCGGCCTAGTCGACGGCGTCGTGGTCGCGATCCACCATCGCCGGTTGTCGAACGCGCTGCTCATCGACGAGATCGAGGAAGCCCTCGACGAGGGCCTGCCGGCCGATGAGGCGGTTGAGGCCGACTAGAGCAGTCCGTCGGCTGGTCTCCTTCCGCGGAACGGACCACGGTCCTGCGCGACGCGCGTGCGGCCCCCTTCCCTACGCGACGGGGGCTGGTTCGATCGCCGTCGAGGCCACGTCGAGACCGTCAACGCGCCCCGTCCAGACGACCCCGGCCGATTGCAAGGCGCCCTCGACCGCACTTCGGACCGGCCCCGTCTCCCCCGGGCCGGTCAGGAGCCGCACCCGCGTGCCGGCACTGTCGGCTACGCGGCTGGCGATCTCCTGAGCCACATCGGCCGCTACCTCAGCGGAGAGACCCGCCAAGTCGACCGCCAGGATAAACGGCCACTGATCACCGACAATCAAGGCCTCGGGCCCCTTCCGGCGCGATTTCCGCGCGCCGTCGGCCCGAACCGGGCGCCACCCATCGAACGCCAGCACGGCGCGACGGGTGGTGGGATTGCTCGCTCGGGGGCTCCAGCGCCGGTCGCCGACCTCTCGCGGCGCGATCGTTCGAGAGAGCAGGCCAAGGAGGAGTTGCTGCCTTCGTCGGTCGGCGTCGCGTGCATCGCGATCCGGGTCCACTTTCGCTTTCGGACCGGTCGTCCGCTGCCGCCGCTGGATCGCGATCGACACACCCAGGCCGACCAGCAACGCCACCATGCCACACACGGCCCCGAGCGCGACGACCAGGCCGGCCCAGCTCATGGAGGCGCCGGCTGGCTGCCTTCCGTGGGCGGCGGAACCGCTGCGTCGCCCACCTCATCGGGCGCCTCCTCTCCCCCCGCCTCTTCCTTCGCCAACTTACGCCACTTTCGCGCGGTCTCTTTCCACTCCTGAACGCGGGGATCTTCCGGCGGCAGGAGAGAGATGGCCTTGAGTAATGCCACGATTCCGCGACCGAAGTCGTCCTTCTCGCGGTACACCCGACCCAGGCTGCGCCATACCTCGGGATCGTCGGCAATCCCCGTGGGGGGTACCTGGCCATAGTTGAGGAGCAACTCGAAGTTCGGTGCCTGGGTCTCCCGATGCAGGTTCATCGGCGCGCTGTACTCGATGATCATGCTGTCGTCGGTGTTCAGGGGCCCAGCGCCCGCCATCTCCTGCATCCGGCTGCGGTCCATTTGGTAGAGGGCAACGATGTCCAACGCCTCATCGATGTCGACGACCCGCATCTCCTTGGCGACCTTCGGCCAATGCAGCAGGTGCTCGGCCGACTCCACCGACTGGATGAGCGGACTCTCGGAACCCACGAGGACCAGATCGGCATCCTCGATCGTCGCGTAGAGGAGAATGTGCGGGTATACCTCCGTAAAGGTGCGAACCAGGGTGCGGAGGTCGTCGGTGTCCATCCCGTACATCTGAACCCACTGTGACCAAACGCCGCCGTCCTTCAGCCGGCTCTTGCCCAGCTCCAGGAACTCTCTCGTAAACAGATTCGAGACGCCGGTGATCCACGGATTCGGCGGTTCGCTCACGATCACGTCGTAGGTTTTCTTCGGGCTCAGGTACACGTGGTTGCGCCCATCGTTCAGGATGAGCTTCACGCGCGGATCGTCGAGCAGATTGTGATTGTACTCGGCGAAGTACTTCGCAGCCGTCTGGATGACCGGCTCGAGTTCCACCACGTCCAGCTTCTTCACGTCGGGGATCAGGGTCACCGCTCCCGCCGTAATCCCACTCGCGAGGCCGATCACAAGCACATCCTCCGGTTGCTTCACGAATTGCATCGGAAGCAGGGCGCACATGATCTGAGTGGGCATGTCGGTCGTGGTCGAGGCGTCGACCTTTCCGTTGTTCGCCAGCCAGATGTTCGAGCTCGTCGCGTTCCGGGCAACGGTCACGACGGAGCTCAAACCCTCCGCATAATACAACAATTCGTACTGTCCCACCGAGAAGTCCTCGATCCCTTCGCGCGAGTGGTCGTCGAAGTGGGACACGTAGTGGTACATGCCAGCGGTCATGAGCATCGGATCCCACGGCGGCCTGCGGGCGACGAACGCAAAGACCAGGGCTGCGATGGGGATCGGCGCAAGAAACACCGCGCGGCTGTAGCCACCCGCACGCGAGGCCTGCAGTGTACACGCCGCAGCCGCGGCGAGGTTCGTGAGAGCCGCCACGAAGATCGTGCCTTGAACCTGAACACCAGGCAGGAGGACGAATCCGGCGAGGAAGGCGCCGGCCACGCCACCGAGGGTGTTGGCGGCGTAGATCTGGCCAACGGGGGCGGCAAGCTCGTCCTCCCGGCCGATCACTGCCCGAACGGCGATGGGAAATGCCGCGCCCATGAGAACTGCCGGCGGCGTCATCACCAAGGCGGCGATCCCGGTGCTCAGGACCCACATCATGCTCGGGTTGTCCTGCGCCCCGATGGCGTCGAACAGCCAGACATACCAAAAGGGTATCTCCGGAAAAATGTACATGAGCAGGTAGGAAGTGGCGGCCACGCCGACCTCGGCAGCCGCGAGGGCGAGCAACACCAGCGGCACGCCGCCCCGGCGCAGCAGCCGATCGGCGAGCGAGCCGCCCACCTTTCCACCGATGGCGATACCAAGGAGAAAAGCAAGCAACATCGTTGAGAATGCGTAGACCGACGCACCGAGCATGAGGGCCATGAGCCGGGTCCACGCGACCTCGTAGACCAGACTCGCGAAACCTGCGAGTCCCATGGCGAGCGCCACGGGGCCCAGCGTCGGGGGAGCCCGAAGTGGCGGCAGATCGTTGGCAGCGCGAATCCGGCCGGCACCCAGCCAATGATCAAGGGCAATCGCCGTGAGCCCCAAGACCACGTTCGCGCTGGTGACGCACAGCGTCGTCGTGAACTTGCCGAGCATCGGCAAGAGGATGAACCCAGCGAGCCAGGTTCCGAGCACCGCCCCCGCGGTGTTCACCGCATAGAGCGTGCCGACGCGATCGCCGGCGCTCCCCAGGCGCTCGGTCGCGAAGCGGGCCAGGAGCGGAAGCGTCGCCCCCATGAGCGCCGTCGGGACGATCAGCATGCTCCCCACCAGGAGGAATTGAATCAGTCCGAACAGGACGGGACCGGGCTGCAACCGTTGCCAGATCGTCAGGTAGATCGGCCCCACCAGGGCGACCATCCAGGGAAAGGCCAGCGAATAAAGCCCGATCCCAACCTCGAGGAAGCCATAGACCCGCAGCGGCCGAGCAGCGCGATCGCCGATCCGGCCCATTACCGCTCCGCCGAGGGCAAGTCCGGCCATGAAAGCGGCAAGCACCGTGGCAATCGCGAACGTCGAGGTTCCAAAGACGAGGTGAAGCTCCCGCGCCCACACCGTCTGGTACACGAGCGCGGTGCCGCCGCTCACAAAAAACAGAGGTAGCAGGCCGTATACTGCGTATTCGTACCGACGCGACGGAGCGGATTCCATGTGATTCCCAGGAAGCCCGCCGCTCGTAACTCGAATGACGGTTGCAGCGGTAGGACCGAGCGCCGCAGTAGGACAGTTCTTGTCCGGCGCCGGCGTCCGCGATCGCGCCCGGGGCCGTCGGGCGATATGCTGCGGAAACCTGCCCCGGGTCCCCGATGTTTCCGCACCACAAGCTCGACTGGAACCTCGGCCGCCTGGAGCGACGTCTCGAGGAGAAACCAGACGACACCGGCGCACGCACAGAGTACGCCGTGGCGGCACTGTCTCGGGCCCTGTTCCATGAGGGCGGAGAGGTCTGGTACAACCGCGCACTGACCCACGCCCGCCGTGCACTCCAGGCGGATCCGGCCAACGCAAGCGCGCTCGTCGTCGGAGGGATCAGCCTGGCACGCCTCGATCGCGCCGAGCCCGCTCAGCGGTACCTCGACGAGGCGCTGATCGCCGACCCCGATCGGGCCGACGTGCACCTCGGCCTCGCGCTGCTGCACCAGATGGCGCACGATCCCCCTCGGGCGATTCGAGAGATGGAGATGGCCTGCCGGCTCGCCCCCAGCGCGTGGGAGCCCAATTTCCTGCTCGCTCGGATGCTCTGGGACCGCGCGCAGGATGCCGGGACGCCCGACCCGGCCCGCAGCAAGCGCTTGTTGGAGCGCAGCCAGTTCCATGCGGTGCGGGCCCTCTCCCACGGTGCCTCCGCTTCCGCCGAGCCGCCCCTGCTGTACCAAGTGGCCATCACCTGCCTCCACCTCGGCCGGTACAACGAAGCCACGCGACTGTTTCAGCGTCTGCTCGACCACGAGCGATATCGGGTTCGAGCGCAGTATTACCTTGGACTGGCCTTTTATCAGCTTGGAAAGTACAAGAACTCCGTCCTATACCTGAGGCAACACCTGGACTCCGCACCGCGGGGACCCGGCGGAGCCGCGGGGCAGACCGCCGACAGCCCGAAGGTTCACGCCCGTTTGGGCATGTGCTACCTCCAGCTTGGGGAGATCACAAAGGCACGAGAGTCCTGTAACCGGGCCTTGGCCGCAGATCCCGGCGACGTCCAGGCGAGATGGACGCTCGGTTGCGCGCTTCTGGAGGAGGGGCGCACCGACGAGGCGATCAAGACGTTCAAGTCCATCCTCGAAGAGGCGCCCGACCACGCACCCGCGTTCGCGGAGCTCGTTCGGATCCGAACCGCAGCGCGGGACGTCACTTGGCTGAGGCAAGCGCTCCGCGCCGAGGTGGCCGGGCATGACCGCCTGCCTGCCGCCGCTCGCCGCACCGCGGCGGAGCCCGAGGCCAGCCCGCGAACCACCACCCAGGATCGGATCGCCGTCATCGTCGACGCGCTGCACCCGATCGATCCGAACGCGGTGTCTACCCTGCTCGATGCCATGGACCTTACCACCGATGAAAACCTCCGTTTCATCCTTTGGGAGTCGGCGGTTGACGCAGTCGCTGCCCAGCGGGGTCGCGAGGTGGCCCGCCAGCTGGAGGCCGAGCGGTTGTCTTGGTCGGCGGCTGCTGGGCGTGAAGTGCTCTCGGTGGCACCGTTGCTCACGGAAGCACTGTTGACTCGTGGGCTTCAGATCGGCGAGGAGGACCTGCGCCGCTCGGCGGTCGCGGCGGGTTCCCGCGACGTTTCCGACCTGCGCCTCGCCGTCGATCGGCAACGACAGGATGCCCGGGCCTGGCAAACCTGCCTGCTCCTCGCGATCGCGAGTCGCCAGTCGCTGACCGGGCGTGCGCTCCTGACCCGCTGGGCCGCCGAAGCCGACGCCGACCTGGCCACCGCCGCCCACACTGCGTTGGTCGTCCACGGCGAGGCGTCGTCTGTCGCTGAATTGCGGAAGATAACCCGGCGTAACGGCCAGGAGCACCACGTCGACATCCTCGTCAATCAGGTGCAGAAACCTGCAGCGCGGTTCCAACCGCGCCCCGTCTCCTCCGGCACCGACCTGGTGTGCTCGACCTGCGGAAAGCGAGCGGAAGACGTCGATCATCTGCTGGCACCGGAGCCGAACGGTCCCCGACGCAACGCGGTGTGCGACCAATGCATGGCGGCAATCGCCCAAGATCGCAAGCAGCTTCGCAGCGAGGACGTCGAGATCCGATGCGCGTTGTGCAACCGCGACGCCTTCGAGAGCCGGGCGGTCTATACCTTCCGCGCCGTCCCAGTCTGCGCCGACTGCCTGGACACCAGCCTCGGGCTGCTCGAGCGCGAGGAGGTCGAACGCTACCTCTCTGCGTTCTGATCGGGTGGGTCTCCAGCGCCACCGCCGAAACCCCCCTCCCGTCCTGGCGAGAGGAGCTTGTGCGGGCAGAGTGGGCCAGCGTGAATGCCAGCGTCGAAGCGGCCTGCACGCGGCCGCGCTTCATCGGACAGGCGGCGACCTGTCGCGCCGACGAACTGCACCTCGCGATCGATCGGGCAACCCGCTTTCAGCGCGAAGTGACGCCTGATGGCGGCCTTGAGTACCTCATCGGCCTCGCCCATCGCTACCTTGGCGACACAGCCGAAGCCGAGCGGCACTATCGCCGAGCCACCGCACTCCGACCCGACGATCAGGGTGCGTGGAACGACCTCGGGGAGATGCACCTCGCCAGCGGACGCTGGGCCGAGGCGGAAGTAGCCTTCACCCATGTCGCCCGGCTCGTCCCCGAGGGCCCTTCTGCTTGGATCGGGCCCTGGCGTCTGGCGGAGGTCGCCGCCCAGCAGCACGACGCGGCGAGGTTCGAGGACCACCTCCGGGAGGCGCTCCGGAGAGGATTCACCTTCCGGACGATCGCCGGGCTGCCCAATTGGAAGGGCTTTTATGCCGACCCGGCCCTGAGCGACTCGATCGAGAAGCTGGTCACCGTCTACGGCGACCGA
>CANLGQ010000096.1 GCA_947490265.1 Pseudomonadota bacterium
AGCCCACTTTGTCGGTACTGGTACTTCTCCCCTGCCTTGTCGCGAGCATCCTGGGCGGCTGCCGGTCGAGTTCCTGCGTCGGAACCACCGGCGCGCCGCCCGCTATCGCTCCGCGCAGCGACGATCCGGGTGTGGACAAGACCGGTGCCGGAGCCGTTTTTCAGCTGTTCGAGCTGCCGGCAAAATTCACCCTGCCCTCCCATCCGCTCCCGGCGGGGATCGATCCAAAAGCGGCGTTCGTCGTACCCATGGAGGAAGACGATTCGAGCAAGGCGGGGAAGCAGAAGCGAAAGCGGTCCCGCATCTTCCGGGGAGCCATGCCGTTCCCCATCGCTGGGGAGACCAGGGGCTACGCCCCGACCGGGGTGGTGGTCACCGTCGATGGGATCAACGCGTCGTACTCGGAGAGCGAGGCGACTTCGAGCTTTGGGCGCACCTGGCGAATTCAGGAGGGTGAGCTGGTCCTCACCAATCCGCTGCCGCCCGGCGAAGTGAAGATCTCGTATAGCGGCGTCGAGGCCGCCGTGAGGCGCCACTCCCTCACCGAGAGCGGCCTCCCGCCTCAAGAATTCGTCCGGTATGCCGTGACCCTCGCCGACCACACGCGACACGGCCTCCTGCTGCCGGCGCCCGCCGTGGCTGAGTGGGAGATCGCGATTCCTCCCGAAGGTGCGCAGTTCGAAGGTTTTCCGACGCTCGAGCCCTCCCCGATGTTCGGGCATCCGTCCGGCGGGGCCGCAGTGCGCCTGGTGATCGTCTCGGACGGTCGGGAAACCGAGGTCGACCGCCGGTCCCTGACCGAGGTCGACCTGGAGTTCACCCCCTGGCGCGTGGACCTCGCCCCCTGGGCCGGGAAAACGGTCACGATGCGCCTGGCCACCGAAACCGAGTCCGAAAGCGGGGAAGCTGGCACGCCCGACTTCGACTATGTCTTCGTGGGTTCGCCCACCGTCTGGGGCCCCCCGAAAGGGGAGACGCGCAAGATCATCGTGATCGGCCTCGACACCACCCGCCCGGACCACTTCTCGTATTTCGGCTACCCTCGCAAAACAACGCCGAATATGGACGGAGTTCTGTCCCAGTCTGCGGTGTTCTCCCGGTCGTGGTCCCCTGCGCCGCGCACCCGTCCGAGCTTCCGCACCGCAACGACCGGCCAGTACCCGCTCGACGCGGTCGGAGCGAAGAACATCGGCGCGGTGTTCCAAGAGCACGGCTTCGCCACTGCCGGCATCGTGGCCAATGTCCACCTCGTCCCTCGCTTCGACTTCGACGACGGCTTCGACACCTGGGAGTTCGACGGCGCCGCCAAGGCCGAGCAGCAAGTCACCCGCGCGCTGGCGTTTCTCGAGGCCCACCAGGACCGAGACGCGTACCTCTTCCTGCACTTCATGGATCCCCACATCCCCTACAACGCGCCCGGCGACTTCCGGGACCTGTTCGTGGAGGACCCCGATCCGACCCTCCCCAGGAAATTCAATCGCTGGCAGGTCATCGACTGGAGGAAGGACGGGACCCTCTCCGACCAGCGCAAGGCGCACATCGAGGCCTTGCACGACGGAGAGATGCGCTACATGGACGGCCAACTCGGCCGCTTCTTCGCCGCGCTGGACGAGATGCCCGGAAAGAAGCTGGTGGTCGTGCACAGCGATCACGGCGAGGAGTTCTGGGAACACGAGACCTTCGAGCACAACCACACGCTGTACGACGAGCTCACGCGCAACGTGCTCATGGTGCGGCCCGGTACGGGTCGGTCGGTCGGGAAGAAAGTCGACGCGAGGGTCACCCTCGCAGACATCGCCCCGACGCTCTACGACTACGCCGGGATCCCCGCCGCAGACTGGCCGGAGGGCCTCGACGGCCTCTCCCTGCGACCGCTCATCGACGGCGGAGACGCGTCGGGCTTCGACGATCGCGCCCTCGGCATTGCCCATCTCCGCTACAGCTTCGAGCGCTGGGCCGTCTTGCGCCACGATCACAAGTACATCTTGTGGACGGGATCGGGGCAGGAGGAGCTCTATGACTTGGCCAAGGATCCCGAGGAAAAGCACAACCTGGCGGATGGCGGGGTCGACCTGGAGCCGTACCGAGCCTCGCTCGGCGAGGCCCATCGGATGCCGATTGGCCCGGGATGGCGGGTCAAGGTGAACGTGGTCAATGTCGACAAGACACCCTACGAGATTGCGCTCCCCGTGCCGGCGATCGACGCCTTCGTGGTGGATCCCGAGCGCACGGTAGCGGTGCGGGCCAACGAGGAATGGGGCGAGAAGCCAAAGAAAACCACGGCGGACATCGGTGAGGTCACCCTCTCGGCCGACAAGCAGACGCTGACGTGGATGCCCGGGCCGCGCCCCACCGGCGGGGTGATCTTCGTGCGGTTCGAACAGCAAGCCGACGTGAAAGTAGCCAAGATTCGGCATAACGACGTCGAGCTCCCGCTGGCGGAGTCTCCCGAGGGCGGATTCGGCTGGAACACGAAGGCCATGAGCATCGCGCTCGTGCCCGGCACCGTCTTCGTTCCGCCCCCCGACGAGGCGGAGCAGATGGCGCGCGCGGCGTCGAGCGACGAGGCCGAGATGCTGATCAATCTCGGATACCTGCAGGCGGACCACGGCGATCACCAGGACACCCCACCACCGTCCGGCGAAAACCCCGACGGTGCGCCGCCCGAAGACCCCGACCCGATCGGCCAGGATTAGTTCATGAACGCGGTGATCTGCGGAGCGACTTCAGGGATGGGGCGGGCGCTCGCGAGGCTCCTCGCCGAGCGAAAATCGGCGATCGTTCTCATGGAGCGGCCCGGCGACGACTTGGAACGGTCGGCCCGGGACCTCGAGCAGCGGGGCGCCTCGGGAACCGTGGGCACGGTGGCGTGCGACCTCGGCGATCCATCTGGCTTCGCAGCCGCGTTCGATGCAGCCCAGCAACAGCTCGGTCGGATCGACGTCGTGATCCTCACCGCTGCAGCGTTCGGCACCCAGGATCAGCTCGAGGCCGACATCGATCTCGCGCTCCGGCTGTGCACGATCAACTTCGCCAACACGGTGGTGTGGTGCGAGCACGCCCGCAAGCGGCTCCTCGCCCAGGGCGGCGGCACGCTGTGCGTGTTCTCGTCGGTCGCCGGGGACCGCGGCCGCAAGCCGGTCGGCATTTACGGGGCGGGCAAGGCTGGCCTGAGCCACTATCTCGAGAGCCTCGACCACAAGTATCGGGCGTCCGGCTTGGTCACCGTCACGGTGAAGCCGGGATTCGTGAAGACCGCGATGACCGCTGCGCTGAAACCTCCCCCCTTCGCGGGCGAGCCGGAAGCCGTCGCGCGGCGGGTGCTGCGCGCCATCGAAGCAGGGAAGCCGGTGGTGTACGCCCCGTGGATCTGGCGCTGGATCCTGTTCGTGATCAAGCTGCTGCCGCGCTTCGTCATGCGGCGGATCAACTTCTGACGTCCCCCTGCCCTACTGCAGGCGCTCCCAGTCCCAACCCGCTTCGGCAGACCACGTCCCCCGCACCGCCGGCTGCAACCCGCGCCGCGTGAGCTGGCGAAAGGACACGGCCAGGGCCTCCTCGCGGAGCTCCACCGTCCACCATCCGGTCAACGGGCTCTCGCGATCGTCGTCGAGGTGCCGCTGAACGGCCACGCCCATCGCAAAGTCGGGCTGCAATTCAACGACCGGCCGGTCGGGCCAGCTGTGCCCGGGCGCACCCGCGTTGCCCGCGACGAGGTGCGCCGCTCCCAAAGGACCATCGGGCAGGAAGAGCTCATTGGAGCCGGTGTTTCCACCGATCACCAGGGGAAGCCGGTCCCCTGCGGCTTCCCGCGCGATCGCCGCGAGCCTCGGCGCCTGGGAAGGAGGCAGCCCCGGAATCACGCTGCGCGGCGGGCCCCCGACAATGGAGATCGCCCGCCGATACTCAGCGGTCGGGCCCAGCACGCGCGGCACCCAAAACCCAGCCTCCACCGCGGACTCCCCGGTTGCTGGCATTCCGACGAGGCGCCAATGCGCGGTCTCGACGACCCAGCGGGAACCGCTCGCGAACCGGGTCGCAAAGCGATGCGCGTGGCGGTCCCCCTGCAGGTCCACAGCCGCCGGAACGGCTAGGGCCGGGCCGAGGCCTGCGATCTCGCCGTGAAGGCGCTCCCACGCCACCTTCCCGCGCGGCGACGCGACCCCGCCCGTCCACAGTACGGCATCGGGGTCCCAGGCCGCAATGTCCGCACTGATGGCGCTCCACCGCTCCGGCTCTCCGCCAAGTGGGCACCCCACGACCGCCAATCGGGCGATCGGGGCGCCCTCGAGCGGACCGGCGATCGGCCCGAGCGCGACCGCTGGCGCGCAGGCGAGCGGGATAAGCCCCAGGAGCATGGCCCACCGCATCCTCATCGTGGAAGACGACCCCTCCATTCTGCGCGGAATCGAGCTCAACCTTCAGCTCGAAGGCTACCAAACGGTCACTGCTACCGACGGACCCGCGGCCCTCGAGGCGCTCGCCCGCGAGGTGGTGGATCTGATGGTCCTCGACATCATGCTGCCCCACTTGAGCGGCTACCAGGTGTGCCAGCGCGCGCGCGCGGCGGGCCAGGTCCTCCCCATCGTGCTGTTATCGGCGAAGAGCATGGAGATCGACATCGTGCGGGGTCTCGACCTCGGGGCCGACGACTACGTGACCAAGCCGTTCCGGGTGGCCGAGCTGCTCGCGCGCATCAAGGCGCAGCTCCGCCGACACGCCCCGAGTTCCACGGTGTCGTTCGGCGATGTCGAGGTGGACCGGATCCGCCAGATCGTCCGCCGCGACGGCGAGGTCGTGGAGCTCACCGCCCGAGAATACGCGTTGCTCGACCTGCTGATCGAGCGCACCGGCAAGGCCGTTACGCGGGAGACGATCCTGACCCAGGTCTGGGGCAACGACTACTTTGGTACCGATCGCACCGTGGACAACTTCCTGACCCGGCTTCGGCAAAAGCTCGATACCCCGGGGACGCCGCGCTTTCTCACCACCGTTCGCGGTGTTGGCTACCGGTTCGAGCCCGAAGAGGGCCCGTGATCCAGCGGGTCGACGTTCGGAATCTCCCTTCCGGCGAATCGTGGTGGTGCGACGGGGAGGTTGTCCGCGACGACCGGGGCGACCTGTGGGGCGCCGACTGGTGGGCGCCCGGGCCGTGGGAGCAGGTCACGCTGCAAGGCGACCGGTTTGAGGCCCGCGACGGCGTTCGCCGGGTCGTTGGCACCGCCGCGGCCGCCAACCCTGGCCCGGAACCCCCGCTCTCGGGTCGAGACTTCCCCGATTGGACCGCTCCGCAGGGCGCTCGGCGTTCTCCCTGGTTCTGGCAGGCCGACGGCGTGTGTTGGTGGTGGGACAGCGGCACGTTGTATCGCCGTGATCCGAACGGAATCGCAGCGTTGCTCGTACTCGAACGGCCGCCTGAGCTGGTGCCCGGTCCCGGCGGGGTCGCCCTCATCGACGGCACCTGGATCGGCGACACCCGCCTGTGTCGGCTCTCGCGATCGGTTTCGGCGCGCCGCTGGGTGCGATTCGGCCCCGAGGGCTGCGGCGCCTGGGCCGACGAGGCCCCCGCGTGGGTCGGTCTCGACGGAGACGTTCGGGCGGTCGAGGAAATCGCCTGGGGACCGGTTCGAGCCTGGCGTCCGCGGTCCGAACCCCCCGGGCCGGCGGTCCTGAACGGTACCCTGCTCGCGGGGCCGGGGGACGGGGTGTGGGACCTGACGACCGGCACCCGGATCGGGACGCTGCCAGTTGGCTTGTTCGCAGCCTTCGGAGATGGTTTCAGCGTGGTCCCGCGGGACGGAGGAGTGGTCTCCTGGTGCGATCCACGGGGCGCGGTCTGGGGCGAGAGCCGCCTCGACCTCGCTCCCGACGTCGTGACCCGGATCGCCGAGGGGCCGGTGGCCGTGACGGCGGAGGGCAGGGCCTGGCGACTTGCGCCGACCGGCAGCGTTCGCACCGAGCGACCGCGGCCAGTGGCGCGTCGCCCGGCGGGAGGCAGGATTCCGATCGAAGGGGGCGCCGAGGTCGACCGCGCGCACTGGGGATGGCGATCCGACGGCCTGCTCGTCCGCCTCCACCCGGACGAGACCTAGGTCAGTCGAAAGGCGCTCCGTCGCCCGCCGAGCGCATCGTAGCGTTCGCGCAACGACTTCAGGTCGGCGAGCGCGAGTCGCTTGTCGCCTGGCTCACGCAACAGATACGCTGGATGGAACGTGGGAAGCGTCGGGATCCCGTGAACCTCGCACCACCGGCCGCGACCGCTGGTGATCCCTTCGCTCGTGTCGCAAACAGCCTGGAACGCAGTTCCTCCCAACAGCAGGATCACCTTGGGCCGGATCGCCTCGATCTGCCGCTCCAGGAACGGCCGGCACGCTGCGATTTCATCGGGCAGCGGCGTGCGGTTTTTCGGGGGGCGGCACTTCACCACGTTGAGGATGTACACCTCCGACCGCTGCAAGCCGAGAACGTTGGCCAACATCTTGTCCAGCATCTCCCCGGCCGGGCCGACAAAGGGCTCGCCCTGCTGATCCTCGTGGTACCCCGGGCCCTCGCCCACGATGACGAGTTCAGCTGCGGGGTCGCCCACCCCGAAGACGAGGTTCGTGCGCTCCTTGCACAACACACAACGCCTGCAGTCGCCGAGGTCGGCGCGGACCTTTTGCAAATCGCGCGCCGGATCCCTGGTTTCGCGCGCTGTCGCCGCGAGCTGGGCCCACCCGCCGAGGTCCGGTAGCGGTGCTGGGGTCGCGGGCACCGACGGCTCGACCGCGGTGGGGGCATCCGCCACCCAGCCCCGCGCAGCGGCCGCCGCGATCCACGCGCGCAATTCGGTCGAGAGCGCCGCGAGTTCGTCTGCCTCCGTCACGGTCCCGCCCGCCAGCCGCGGGCGCGAAGCGCCGTGACCACAGCAAAGAGCGGCAGGCCCAGGATCGTGTTCCAATCTCCCTCAACTCGGGCGATCAGGAATGCTCCCCGCCCCTCCACCGCATACCCGCCCGCGCAGCCTGACCCCTCCCGCGTTCGGACGTAGGCTGCAAGTTCCTCCTCCTCCAGGTCGGCCCGGCCCCACAGCGATACCCGCTCCACCCCGGACTGAATCACGCCGTCCCCGATGACTGCCCACCCGCTACACAACTCGTGGCGTTGACCGCGCATGGCGCGCAGGCGCGCGAGATGATCCGCGTCGTCCTTGGGCTTCCCCCACCACTGGCCGGGCACCAGGGGATCGTGTGCGACCTGATCGGCACCGATCACCCACGCAGCGGGGCACGCTGCGGCAACGGCGGCGGCCTTTCGGATGGCCAATTCGGTCGCCAGCGCCGCTGGATCCTCGGTCGCCCCCGGGTCCTCGCTGACCCCAGGCGGGACCAAACCCACGGTGAAGCCGGCATCACGGAGGATCTTCGCCCGGATCACGCTTGTTGATGCGAGCATCAAGGGCTGCACGACTTCCCTCCACACCAGAGGCGACCCTCGCCTGTATACTTCGAGCCCAGTCGGGACGCGTCCCGCGATCAGGAGCGGTATCCATGTCAGTGGCGGTCGGCATCGACCTCGGAACAACCTTTTCCGCGATCGCTTACGTGAACCAGCACGGCGTCCCGGAGGTCCTTCCCAACGCCGAGGGCGACCGGATCACGCCGTCCGTCATCCTGTTCGAGGACGAAGAGGTCATCGTCGGTAATTACGCCAAGCAGGCGGCCGTCGTGTATCCCGAGCAGGTCGTGGAGTTCGTGAAGCGCCACATGGGCGACCCGACCTATGCCTTTCGGTATCGGGGACGCTCGTACTCGCCCGAGCAACTTTCGAGCTTTATTCTGGCTAAGCTCAAGCACGATGCTGAGCTTCGCCTGGGCACGCGGGTGGACCAGGCGGTCATCACGGTGCCTGCGTACTTCAACGACGGCCAGCGTCGAGCCACCCTGAAGGCGGGGGAACTTGCCGGTCTTCGCGTCTTGAAGCTCATCAACGAGCCGACGGCGGCGGCGTTCTCCTACGGGCTGGCGAACGCCGGAAAGGAGATGCGGGTCCTCGTATACGACCTCGGCGGCGGCACGTTCGATGTGACGGTGTGCGACATCACCGGGTCCGAGATCAACGTCCTCGGGACCGACGGCGACAACCTGCTCGGCGGGAAGGACTGGGACGACCGCCTCATCGAGTTCGTGGCTCAGAAGTTCCAGGAGAAGCACGGGGTGAACCCCTGCGAGGACCTCGCCTCCGCGCACGACCTCCGCCAGAAGTGCGTCAACGCCAAGATCAGCCTCACTCGCCGGCCGAAGGTCAACATCTTTCACGACTTCGGGAACAAGGTCCTCCGCCTCGCGGTCAGCCGCGAGGAGTTTGAGTCGATGACGGCCGACCTCCTGGCCCGGGCGAACGAACTCACCCAGAAGGTCGTCCGGGAAGCCGGGCTTTCGCTGAACGACATCGACAACGTGTTGCTGGCCGGCGGAAGCACCCGCATGCCGATGGTGCGTGACGCGCTCACCGCGATGTTCGGCCGCGATCCGGCGACCGACATCAACCCCGACGAGTGCGTTGCGTTGGGGGCCGCCTTGACGGCGGCGATCGAGGCGGCGGAGCTCGCCGGCGAAGACAGCCCGGTCGAACTGCGCACCCACGACGTCACCTCCCACAGCCTGGGGATGGTGGTCTACCGCGGCGGCGCCCTGTTCAACTCCAAGGTCATTGCTCGAAATACACGTATTCCCGCCGAGAAGTCACGCGACGACTACAGTACGACCCACGACGGCCAGGCGACCATCGATCTCTGGCTCGTTCAGGGGGAGCAGGCGGATCCCCTGGAGTGCAGTGTGCTCGGTCACTTCGAGTTCTACGGGATCACCGCCCGTCCGGCCGGGGCCACCCGATTGTCGGTCACCTACCGGTACAACAGCAACGGGATCGTGGAAGTTGAGGCTATGGACCTCGACTCGGGCCAGATCCTCCCGCATCGGCTCGCGGGTGGCAGCGTGACCCTGGAAGACCTCGCCCACAACCGGGCACCGATGCAGATCGCGATGATCATGGATTGCAGCGGCTCCATGTACGGCGCCAGCATCGCCAACGCGAAGAAGGCCGCGCTCGCGTTTTGCATGCGCTCCCTGGCACAGCCCAACCGGCAGATCGCGGTGGTCGCATTCCCGGGGGGTGTTCGGACCACGCCGACCAACGACCCCGAACGCCTGAACTTCGCCATCGGGTCGCTGACGCCCATCGGATCCACCCCGATGAGCGAGGGCTTGGCCGACGCCAGGAACCTGCTTCGTCCCAAACCTGGTATACAACGCGTATTCTTGGTGATGACCGACGGGCATCCCGACGATCCCGACGAGGTCGTCAAGGAGGTTCACCGGCTCCGCACCAGTGGGGCCCGGGTCATCACGATCGGGGTCGGCCAGGAGGTCCAGCACGACTT
The DNA here is from genome assembly GCA_947490265.1 of Pseudomonadota bacterium. Classification (GTDB taxonomy): domain Bacteria; phylum Myxococcota_A; class UBA796; order UBA796; genus CANLGQ01. Next base: position 9,422 of record CANLGQ010000096.1, read on the forward strand.
CCTGACGGCCATCGCAAGCGGTCCGTCCGACTTCCACTACTGCAACGAGGCGCTCGAGCTCGAGGGGACCTTCCTCAACCTCGCCACCGAGCTCTCGGCGCGGGACCCTGAGCCCGCCGCGCCCGCGGCGACCCACTCGTGAGCCGAGGTAGCTGTGGCCGTATCTGAGTCCGACCTCGCGAAGCTCACGGGGGAGGTGGCCGAACTGAGGCGCCTGCTCGCCGAGGAGCGCGCGCAGAGCGATCGTCTCCGCGAGAAGGCGTTCGACCAACTCTATGTCGAGCTGAAGCAGTACAAGGAGGAGTTCCTGTTCCAACAGGAACGCCCGCTCCTGCTCGACTTGCTGCTCTTCTACGACTCGATGAACTGGTTTCAGGAGAGCTTGGTAAAAAAAGGGCTTTCTCCCGATGTCATCGCCGAGTCCTTTCAATACATGCTCGACGAGTTCCTCGAGGTCCTTTACCGCCGCGACGTCGTGCCGTTCGATGAATCCATCACGTTCGACAAACAACGGCAGAAAGCGGTGAAGGTCCTCGATACCGACGATCGGAGCGCGGATCAGAAGGTCGCCCAGGTTCTCCGTCGGGGGTTCCTCAGGTTCGAGAAGCCCCTTCGGGTGGAGGAGGTGGTGATCCATCGATGGAAGGGAGAGAAGGCCTGACGATGGGAGGAAACCAGGCAAACGGCCCGACCGACGATGCCGATCCCGTGCTCGGGATCGATCTCGGGACCACCTTTTCGGCGATGGCCCTGGTCAACGAGTTTGGCAAGGCGGGGATCCTCACCAACGGGGAAGGGTTCCCGACGACGCCCAGCGTGATCCATTTCTACGACGAGGATGCGTGTGTTGTCGGCGACGAAGCGGTGAAGATGGTCGTTGTCGATCCCGACAACGTCGTTCGGTTCATCAAGCGCCACATGGGGGAGGAGAACTTCACGCTGGAGTTCTTCGGGCGGAACTACACGCCCCAAGAGATCTCCGCCCTCATCCTTAGGAAGTTGAAGGACGACGCCGAAGAACGACTCGGACGAGAGGTGAACGACGCCGTGGTCACGGTGCCGGCGTACTTCAACAGCGCCCAGCGGGGCGCAACGGCTGAGGCGGGAGTCATCGCCGGCCTCAACGTCTTGTCCATCATCAACGAACCGACCGCCGCAGCGATCGCCTACGGCCTCGACCGCATCGGCGGGGAGCGAAAGCTCCTCGTGCTCGATCTCGGCGGAGGCACGTTCGATGTCACGGTGATGGAGATCAGCGGGACGAAGCTGACGACGATCGCCTCCGATGGCAACGCCGAGCTCGGTGGGAAGGACTGGGACGACCGACTGCTGAATTACGTCGCCGATGAATTCGTCAGGGAATACCGCCTCGATCCGCGCGACGATCCAGCGCCCTACCAGGAGCTCTACGAGCGCTGCCTGTATGCGAAAATCAGCTTGTCCACAAAGGAACGATCGATCATCCCGGTCAACTACCGCGGCAAACGCCTCGCGGTGAAGGTCGAGCGCGCCCAATTCGAGGCGATGACCGCCGACCTCGTGCAGCAGACCGCGGACACGGCCATGCTGGTCCTGGAGAAGGCAGGTCTCACCTGGCCCTCGATCGACGATGTGTTGCTCGTCGGCGGTTCGACGCGCATGCCGATGGTCCGCGACATGCTGTTTCAGCTTGCCGGAAAACCGGCCGTAGAAGGTGTGAATCCGGACGAGTGCGTGGCTTTCGGAGCCTCCCTCGCCGGAGTCTTCCGCCATCGGCCGAATCACCCGGCACTGCGTGAGAAACGCGAGCAGATCGTGAAGCGCGTGCGGGAGAAGAAGGCGAAGGACGCCGAGACAAGTCCACCGATCCGGGAGACGCGAGGGGCCGTGGTCGGAACGGCCTACGGCGGGCACACGGCACTCGAGGGCGCCGCGCGGCAACAGGCCGAAAACGACCAGGATCCGCCGAGCATGCCGAGCGTGATCATCGAGGACGCAACGACGCATCCGCTGGGGATCATCGTCCTCGACAAGAACCGCAACGAGCGCGTCGTCGAACTCATCCCCGAGGGGACTCGGCTTCCTTACGAGCATCGGTGGCGATTCGGCTATGCCTACGACAACATGACGGCGGTTCGGGTCGAAGTGACCGAGGGCGTGGGCTCCCAACGCGACGAGGTGGTGGTCATCGGAAAAGTGGAGTTGACGGGCCTTCCTCCGCGCCCTCGCGGCACACCGATCGAGGTGATCTACCACTACAACATCGATCAGATCCTCGGCGTCGAGGTGGTCGACGTTCAATCGGGGATCTCCCGCGCCGTCGAGATCCGCTTCCAGGGTGGTCTCACCCGTGAGCAGGTCGATGCGGCCCGTGGCCGCAATCGGGTGATGTCGGTGGACTGAGGCGAGTGGATGCCGCGGGCGCGAAGGGACTTGCGTTGCTAAGATACGTCCGAGATGGACGCGAACCCCTTCGACCTAGCCGCGCAGTTCTGCAAGCAGGTGAGTGTGCCGAGTCTCCTCGAGTACCTCGGGGTCACCGCGCAGTCGGCGCCGACGGAGGTCGCGGAAAAGCTCAAGGCGCGACGAAAGTACATGCAGGGAATGCAGGCCAACCCGAAGTATCGGGTCGAGGCGATCTCCCTCATCAAGCACTTTGCGGCGCTGAGCGAGTCTCTGGTAGACCCGAGGGTCTATGCCGAAGACGTCCAGCGCCGCTCGGAGTCGGGCCACCTCGCGGTGCTGGAGATGGCGATCCGCGACCGGATGAAGGCCGGGCCCTTTACTGCCGGGGACGAGCAGTTTCTTCGACGCAACGCCCGCCAGTTGAGGATCTCGGAGCGAAGCTATGAGCGACTGCTGCGGCGCCTCGCTGCAGAGCTTGGGACCGAGCTCCCCCTTCCACCGCCCACCCCGAGCCTCGTGCCCCAGGAAACTTCCTTCCCGCCGGTAACGAGCGTCGCGCCGGTGGCGACGCCGTCGGCCCCGCCGCCGGCCCCGCCAGACGGAAACGACACGGCACCGCCGATCCGGCCCCGCACGGGCGGGCCCGCCGGGGACGCAGGACTCCCGGCTCGACTCGAGCTCCTGGGCGACCCGGTCCACAAGCTCGACGCCCAGACGCCGGGGGTCTTGCACATCGCCGTCCGAAACCGGGGAAGCGGGCCCATGCCGGCGACGGTGGCGTCCAACGTACCCTGGCTGGTCGTCCTTCAGGCGAACCTCGACCCGCACCTCCCGGTGCAGACCATCGAGGTCCGCCTTGCGCCCGCGCTCGTCGGCCGGGATCGCACCGGAGAGATCGAGATCCAGGCGGGCACCGCCGGCTCCGCCATCGTGAAGGTATGCATGGCACGCCGGTCCTACGCCCTCTGGTGGGCGGCACTGGGCTTCGCCGCGGCCACGTGTGCCGTGATCGGCCTCGCCGCCATGAGCTGGATGGGCGCGCGCTCCTCCACGCTCGTCGTCCGTGTCGATCCGGTCGGGACCGTTTCCCTCGCGGGTGAGGTCATTGGAACGGGAACCAGCGTGCGGGTGGAACATCCAGTGGTGGGACAGATGAACATTGCGGTAGAAGGCGGCCCCAATTTTCAGCCTTGGTCGCGAACGGTCGAGGTTCGGGAGGGGCACGAGACGGTCGTCGAAGTGGAGCTCCAACTCGCTCGCCCGATCGGAGAGGCGGCAGCAGGCGAGGCACCGGGCTGCGAAGACGTCGCCTCACGTCGCGCCGTGGGTGGGAGACTGTCCGCGATGAAGCGGTGTCTGGCCAAACCCGGGAGCCGGCCGACCGGCCTCCGGGTGCGGGTCGGTGCCGAGGGTCATTCAGTGGGGATGGACCTCGACGGCGAGGGCCTGTCAGCCGCCACCCGGCGGTGCATTGAGCGGCAGGTGGCGGCGTTTCAGCTCGAACCCGTTCCGCCCACCCCGTG
>CANLGQ010000097.1 GCA_947490265.1 Pseudomonadota bacterium
AAAGCCGACGATCGCGATCGCCTCCTCGGTCACCGCGATCGGGGCCGGGGCCGGCGCCAGCGCCTCGAGCCCGGCCCGGACCGCCAGGTGGCGGGCGAGGGCGGCTGGCGTCGGATGCTCGAACAGCGCGGCGGGCCCGATCGCCTCGCCGAGCGAGGCGGAGAGGCGGCGGGCGAGCTCGACGGCCATCAGCGAGTCGAAGCCGGCGTCGAACCAACCCTGCTGGTCGTCGATGCGCTCCCGCTGCGAGACGGCTCGGGCGGTGTCCCGCACCAGCGCCAGCAGGTCGTCGCGCGCGCGCCACGCCGCGGCGCGGGGCGCGGGAGGCGGCTCTGGTGGCCTCCAACCGGGGTCGAGGACGAGCGTGGTCCCGTCGCGCACCGCCTCGAGCGCGCGGAGGGCGAGCGCGGGAGGCATCGGCGTCGCTCCGGCGAACGCCCGTCCGCTGGCCATCCCCACGGTCCACGGCCCCCAGGCCAGGCACGCCGTCCGCCGGCCCCGTCGGGCCACCGCCTCGGCCATCGCGGCGTTCGCCGCGCCGTACGCGGTGAGGCCGATGGCTCCCAGCCACGCGGTCGCCGACCCGAAGGCGATCACCCACGCCTCGCGGTCGCCGAGCCACCGCACCGCAGCCTCGAAGCCCCCGAGCTTCGCCCGCATCGGCGCCGCGAGGTGGGCCGGGTCGGCGAGCCCCTCGCCGGTGGCTCCCGCGGCGTGGACCACGCCGGCCACCGGGAGATCCCGCGGGATCCGCGCCCAGGTGGCGTCGTCGGCCACGTCGCCCGCCACGCCGACCACCCGATCGCCGTCCGTGGCGCCGCGGGCGATCGCGATCACCCGGCCCGCTCCGCGCTCGAGGAACCAGCGCACGAGCTCGCGACCGATCCCCCCGGTCGCCCCGGTGATCACGACCGCTTGATCCGGTCCCACATCGGGGATCCAGGTCGGCCCGTCGGCGCGCCGGAGCACCGCCTGTTCCCAGCGACCGTTCCAGCGCAGACGGTCCCCCGGGGGAAGCCGGGTGGGCGGTTCGGCGGCCGAGACGAGGCGCAGGCGCAGCTCGGGCGCCTCGAGTGCCAGCGAAGCGGCCGCGCCCCACACCCCGGCCGAGGTCGAGGCGATCACCACGGGACCGGATCGACGCCGAAAACCGGCGAGGAGGTCCTCGGCCGTTTCCACGCTCCACGGCGCCACCGGGAGCTCGGTGCCTTCAGCGGGCTCCCAGCGCACTTCCCAGGCCGAAGGGACCTGGAAGCCGTCGATCCAACAGCGCGCGCGGGACGACCCCGAGAGCGGCCCCGGAGCCGGGGGCGACGCGGCGGGGGCCAGGACGACGTGGGCGTTCGTGCCCGAAAACCCGAACGCGGACACCCCGGCCAGTGCGCCGGGTTCGAGCGGGCTTTCCCCGAGGCGCGCCCAGCCGCCGAGCGGGAGCAGGGGGTTTGGCGCCTGGAGGTGGCGGACGCCGGGCGAGCGCTGGTGTTGGAGGGCCAGCACCGCCGCGATGACCCCGGCGACGCCGGCCGCCGTCTCGAGGTGGCCCACGTGCGACTTCACGGCGCCCAGCGCCAACGGCGCCTCCCGCTGGGAGAACACGCTGGCCAGCGCTCCCACCTCGATCGGGTCGCCGAGGGGCGTGCCGGTGCCGTGCGCTTCCAGGTACCCGACGTCCTCGGGACGCGCCCCGGCCGCGGCCAGCGCGGCGCGGACCACCGCCTCCTGGGCGGGACCGGAGGGCACGGTCGGTCCGGCGGTGCGGCCGTCGTGCCCGATCGCGGTGCCGCGGACCCACGCGATGGCGTCGCCGCCCCGAGAGAGGACCAGCACGCCACAGCCTTCGGCGCGCGCATATCCGTCGGCCGCCGCGTCGAAGGTGCGACACCGGCCGGTGGGCGACAGCGCCCCGATGTCGCGCAACCACGCGAAGCCCTCCGGCGCGAGGAGCGCGTTGGTCCCGGCGACGAGTGCCAGCTCGCACTCTCCTGAGCGGAGGCTGGCGACCGCGAGGTGGAGCGCGACCAAGGACGCGCTGCAGGCGGTGTTGACCGCGAGCGCCGGCCCGCGGAGCCCGAGCGCCCAGGCCACGCGGCCGGCGGCGAAGCTGGTCTCGTTCCCGGTGCCCGCCCAGGGCCACGACGGGTCGCCCGGGTGGAGTCGCGCCGCGTAATCGGTGCGCCCGACGCCGACGAAGACGCCAATCGATCGACCGCGCAGGGCCCGGGGAACCAGTCCGGCGCGTTCCAGCGCCTCCCACCCGACCTCCAGCACCAGGCGGTGCTGCGGGTCGACCGCCGCCGCCTCGCGCGGGGTCATGCCGAAGCGCTCCGCGTCGAAGTCGGCGATATCCGGTAAATATCCCCCGAACTCCCGTTGGCCTGCCCAGCGGTCGGGGGGCGAGAGGCCGAGCGGATCCGGCCCGCCGTCGAGCAATTCCCAGAGCGCCTCCGGGGAGGAGGCACCCGGAAAACGGCACGCCATCCCGAGGATCGCGATCGGCTCGGCCGTGGCGACCGGCGGCGCCACCGGTACCGGGGGCGCCCCCGACAGCCAGCTCGCGAGCGCGGCCACGTTCGGGTAGTCGAACGCCGCGGTCGGGGGGACCGCGCGGCCGAGGACCGCGGCGAGCGCCCGCGCCAGGGCCACCGCCCCCACGCTGTCGAGTCCGAGTTCGAAGAACCCCCGCTCCGGGTCGATGTCGGCCCCCGCCGGGAGCCCGAGGACCCCGGCCACCTCGCGCTCCACTGCGGCGCGCAGGTCGCTCGCGCCCGCGGCGACCGGCGGGGGGGCAAACCAGCCCTGAACCCGGGTCGTCGCCAGCGCGGCCAGGTCGGCGGCGGCGGTCACCACCAGCCCGGTCGCGAGCCCGTCGAGCGCCTCGTCGGCGTCCATCGGCCGCAATCCAACCGTTTGGAGTCTTTGCGCCAGGCCGCCTTCCCACGGGCCGAAGGCCGGTCGGGCCACCGGCACCCCGAGACCGGCCACCCGCGCCGAGGCCCACGCGTTGGCAGCGGCATAGGCCGCGAGTCCGGGGGCGCCCCACACCGCGGCGACGCTCCCGGGCACGACCACCGCCGCGGGCTGCATCGCAGCCAGCAGGTGCTCGAGCCCGCGCACCTTCGCGCCAAACGCCCGCTCCCACGCGCTCCGGTCATCCGGGTCGGCCACGACCCCGTCGCCCGCCGCATGCACGAGCCACCCCGTCTCGACCCCGGCGATCGCGGCCCGAACGCCTTTTGCATCCAGCAGGTCGACCTGCACAAACCGGATCTCGACCCCGTCGACCGCGGGAGGGGGGCGGCGACCCAGCGCCAGGATCCGCCGAGCGCCCCGCGCCGCGAGCCAGCGCAACAGCGCGCCGCCGACGACTCCGCTGGCCCCGGTCACGACCTGCCAGAGCTCGGGACGGGGCGTCGGGAGCGGTTCGGTCCCCGCCTCGGCCAGCCGCGGGGCGAAGCCCCTCCCGTCGCGCACCGCGAGGCGCGGCTCCCCGGATGCCCCGTTGTCTCCGTCGACCACCGGGATCCCGGTCGCCGCGCACCATCCCCAGATCGCCGCCTGGACCGGCACGATCGGTTCGCCGTGCACCGACACCGCCCCCCGGGTGCGGACCCTCAGTCCGGGACGGATGCGCTGCGTGGCGGCCTGCAGCGCGGCTTCGTCGGCGACGTCGCGCAGGTCGAGCCAGTCCCCGGTGGGCTCGGTGAGCGGCGCGGGGAACCAAGTCAGCGACCGCCGGAGGACCGGCATCCGCTCGGTGTCGCGGGCGATCCAGCTCCGGGTGCGCTCGAAGGGGTAGGGCGGAAGTCGGGTCTCGGTGCGCCCGGATCGCTCGGTCGCCGCCGGGGCGAGGCGCCACCCGGTCGTCCACAAGGCGCCCCGCGCCGCGCCGGGTCCGCGGTGCGTGGGGAAGAAGCGGGCCTCGGGCAAGGTCTTGGCGCCGAGCGCGGACAGCGCGGCGCCGGGCCCGATCTCCACGAAGTGGGCCACCCCCGCGGCGCGGATCGCGTCCGCCCAGCGCACGGTGGAACGCAGGTGCTCGCGCCAGTATCGCGCGTCGAAGGAGGTTACCTCCGATCCGGTGAGGTCCGAGACGAACCGAATCGTCGGCCGCTTCCAGGCGACCCCCGCGGCCTCGGCCTCGAACGCGTCGAGCACCGGGTCCATCGCGGCGGTGTGGAAGGCATGGGCCACCGCCAGTCGCCGGGGGCTCCATCCACGGCGCTCCGCCTCGGCCATCGCGGCGATCACCGCCCCTTCCGGTCCGGCGAGGACCGTCTCGTCCGGACCGTTGATCGCGGCGATCTCGAGCCCGAGCCCGGCGACCAGCGCTGCGGGGGCGGCGATCGCCGCCATGGCCCCGGGCGCCGCCGCGCCCATCAGCCGGCCGCGCGCCGCGACGAGCCCCGCGGCTTCCTCGAAGGTGCAGGCCCCGGCGACCGCCGCCGCGACCAGGGCCCCGACGCTGTGCCCCAGCACCACGTCCGGGGTGATCCCGCCGCGGAGGAGCTCCGCTGCGAGCGCCCATTCGAGGGCGAAGAGCGCGGGCTGGGCCTGCCGGGTCTCCCCGAGCGCGTCGATCCGGAGCTCGCCCGGCACGGCGACCCCGGCGGCCGCGAACATTCCGGGGTGCTGTCCCCCCTGGCCGGCGAACAGGAACCCCACGGGGGGCGCGCGCCGCGCCGTGGTGCGCGGCGCGGCGCGGAGGCGTTCCGCAAGTTCCGCGGCCGACGATCCCACCACCGCGACTCGCTCGCGGAGCTGGGCGCGGCGGCTCGCGCCCCGCACCACGTCGTCGATCGGCGCGCCGCGCTCGAGCAGCGTCGCTAGGCCCTCGATCCGCACCTCCAACGCGGCGCGGGTCGCGGCCGCCGCCACCAGCAGCCGCTCCCCGGTCCCGGTGGCCACCGGCGCTGCGGTCCCCGGTCCGACGAGCACGTGGGCGTTCGTCCCCGAGAAGCCGAACGCGCTGACCCCGACCGCCCCGGTCAGCGGTCCGCCGTCGGCGAGCGCCAACCGGGGTCCCCAGTGGATCTTCGGATTGACCTCGCTCACCGGTCGCTGCGCCGGTACGCGCCCCGATCGCACCGCGCCGATCGCGGCCAGCAGACCGACGATCCCCGCCGCAGCCTCGGCGTGACCGAGGTTGGCCTTCGTCGCCCGCACCTGGACCGGTGGCCCGGCGCCCAAGGCCGCGGCGACGGCGGCGATCTCGATCGGGTCGCCGAGCGGGGTTCCGGTCCCGTGCGCTTCCCACGCCCCCACCTCGGTCGCGGTGAGTCCGGCGTCGGCCAGCGCCGCTCGGATCACCTCCTCCTGGGCCGCCCCGCTGGGTGCGGTGAGGCCGTTCGTCCGTCCATCCTGGTTGATCGCCGATCCGAGCAGGCGAGCCAGCGACGGCCCGCCGCCGCGGCCGAGCACCAAAGCCCCGACGGCTTCCCCGCGGCCGTACCCGTCTGCGGCGGCGTCGAAGGTTCGGCAGCGCCCATCCGGGGACAGGGCGCCCAAGGCCGAGAACGCCGCGAAGCCCTCTGGGTCGAGCAGCAGGTTCACCCCCGCGGCGATCGCCAGGTCGACTTCGCCGGCGATCAACGCCCGCATCGCCAGGTGGACCGCTACCAAGGACGCGCTGCATGCGGTGTGAACCGCGAGTGCCGGTCCGCGGAGACCGAGCGCGTAGGCCACCCGCCCCGCCGCGACCGACGAGAGGGTTCCGGTGGCCGACCAGCCGTCGATGGCCGACGCCCGCATCGTCCGCCGCTCCCACTCGGTGAGACCCATCCCGACGTACACGCCGGTTCGCGTGCCTTCGAGGCCGTCGGGCGGGATCCCCGCGTCCTCGAGGGCCTCCCAGGCCACCTCCAACAGCAGGCGCTGCTGGGGGTCCATCGCCCGAGCCTCCCGCGGCGAGATCGCGAACAGGCCGTGGTCGAACCCGGCGACGTCGTCGAGCAGGTGTGCCCGCCCGACGGTCCGACCCGCCCAGGGCGCCGGATCCCAGCGGCGGTCGACCGGACCCGAGGTCTCTCCGCCGGCCGCCAGGAGGGCCATCAGCCCGTCGAGGTCAGCAACCCCGCCCGGCAGTCGGCACGCCACGCCCAGAACATCGATCGGAGGCCTGCTTTCTTTCACCCCGCTCCCACCCGCGTCGGCTCCCGAGAGACGGCGATCGCGCCAGGGCCGGCGATCTCCCGCTCCCTCGTGTACCATGTCGGGCGGAGGCGTCCATGATCCGCGGTGCTCTGCTCCTGGCCCTGGTTGCCGGCTGTGGCAATGACATCAAGCTCGATCAGGGTTCGAACCAGGAACCGGTGGCGGACATCCTTGCGCCGCAGACCGAGCAGACGTTCACCGATGTCCAGAGCATCGAATTCCAGGGGACGGTGGCCGACGGCAACGGCCAGGAAGATCTGGGTTCGGTGTTGTGGTCGTCCTCGATCGACGGCCCGCTCGGGGATCCGGAGAACACCGCTCCCGATGCGAACGGCATCACGCTGCTTTCGACCAACCTTTCGGTCGGTATACACACGGTCACCCTGACCGCGACCGATCGGTCGGGCGCCACCGGGCAAGACGCCATCAGCGTGATCATCGTCGTGGCCGAGCAGGACCCCCTCGCCGAGATCTCCAGCCCGTCCGCCTCGTCCAGCGTGTTCACCATCCTCGACAGCATCCCGCTGATCGGCTCGGTCAGCGACCCGCAGGAGGAGCCGGAGGGGCTCGAGGTGGAGTGGTCCATCGAGCTGTTCGACGGCGGATCGCTCGTCCTTCCCTCCCTCCCTCCCACCAGCACCGGGGTGACGAGCGCCACCTGGACCGACGCCCCGATCGGGATCCACCAGGCCGTGCTCACGGTCACCGATGCCGACGGAAACTTCGCCTTCGACCGGGTCGAACTGAACGTGATCGATCCGGGCTCGGTCGATGCGGACGCCGACGGGGTGACCCCGAACGGGGGCGACTGCGACGACAGCGACCCCACGATCCACCGGGGCGCGATCGACCTGTGCGGCAACAGCGTCGACGATGATTGCAACGGGATCATCGACGACAAGGACGTAGACGTCGACCTGCACATCGACCTGGCCTGCGCCCCGACCACCGACTCCACCACGCTGCCCGCCGACGACTGCGACGACGGCGACGCGGCGATCTTCCCGGGCGCGACCGAGACGCTCGACGGCACCGACGAGGACTGCAACGGCCTGGCCGACGACGGCACCGACGCGTTCGACGACGACGGCGACTGCTTTTGCGAGGTCGCTCCCTGCATCGACGGCATCGAGCCGAGCTGCGTGACCCTCGAGGGCGGCGACTGCGACGACGCCGACATCCTGACCTGGCCCGGTCCCTTCGACGTGCCCGACGCGAACTACCGCGACGACGACTGCGACGGCATCGACGGCCACGCGGCGACCGCGACGTTCGTCGCCCCAAGTGGGATCGACGCCGGCTTCTGCACCATCAACGCCCCGTGCGCGTCGATCGAATACGGAAGCCTGATCGCGGACATCAGCGGCTTCACCGACATCTATGTGGCCGCCGGCACGTACGGTGGGATCCTCCAGACCCTGCCGGACGGGGTGCACATCTACGGCGGCTACGACGCGACGTGGGACCGGGCCGGCTGGGGCGTGGCGGGGCACGAGGTCCGGCTCAACGGCGGCGGGAACGACGAAGGCCCGGCGGCGGGCGGGATCCAGTTCATGGTGGTGCGCGCTCGGTTCCTCACGACCGGGGTGCATTTTGCCGATCTGGTCATCGACGCCCCCGACGCGATCGGGACGGTCTCGAATGCCGGGAAGTCGAGCTACGGCGTCCACGCCATCGACAGCACCGTGGTGCTCGAACGGGTGAAGCTCGAAGGCGGACGCGGTGCGGACGGAATCGCCGGATCGAGCGGCTCCTCTGCCTCGGCGATCGCGGCGGCGGGGGGGAGCCCCGGCGGCTCCTCCCAGAGCTACGCTTCCTCGTGCAACACCTCGCGGGTCGGAGGCGGCGGCGGGGCAAGCAACGGCACCTGCGGCGGTCGGACCGCGGGCGGCGCCGGCGGTTCGGGCGGCACGATGGACACGAGCTGCGGGTGGACCGGGTTCTGCTCCAACTGCAACGCGCAGAGTGGCCTGTGGGGCGCGTCAGCCCCCACCGAGCCCGGCTACGGCTACGCCGGTTTTGGTGGAGGAACGTGCGGCGGCGGCGTTGGTAACGGGGGCAGCGGCCTCGTGACCAACGGGGTCGGGGGAGGCGGCGGAGCGGGCGAGGGGTTCCTGCTGTTCGACTTCTGGCTCGGCACCGGCGGCGCCACCGCGTCCGGCGGGCTCGACGGAGCCGGCGGCGGCGGCGGCGGCGGCTCGGGTGGGTGCGACAACGGGACCGACGACACCGGGGCCGGCGGCGGCGGCGGCGGGGCCGGGGGGTGCGCGGGATCCGGCGGCGCGGGCGGCGGCGCGGGCGGCGGGAGCTTTCCGGTGTTCGCGATCAATGGCACCGTCGAACTCATCGATTGCACCGTGGTGCGGGGCGACGGGGGAACCGGCGCGAACGGCGGCGCCGGCGGGGCCGGCCAGCCGGGCGGCGCGGGGGGTGGCGGCGGCGGCGCGTCGCTCGACACCGCCAACGGCGGAAACGGCGGGAACGGGGCCGCGGGCGGTGCCGGCGGCGGTGCCGGTGGAGGCGGGGGCGGGTTGTCGTTCGGCGCCTACACGCTGAACACCGCGGTCATCCAGTCCGGAACGCAGTTTTCCGGTGGCGCCGGCGGCGCAGGGGGTGGCGCGGGGTCGTCGACCGGCGACGCCGGCGACGCCGGAGGCCTCGGGCTCACGGGCGACCTGGGCACGTGCGCCTCGGCAGGAGGGTGCTGACGATGCAGAACCTCCGCCCTCTCTTTTTCCTCGGGATCGTGTCGTGCGGCAGCGACATCAAGCTGGACCAGGGCAGCAACCAGGAGCCGGTGGTCGACATCCTGTCGCCGGCGAGTGGGATCGAGGTCACGAACGCCGACAGCGTCTCGTTCCAGGCCACCGTCACCGACGGCAACGGCCAGGAGGACATCCTGGCGATCACCTGGGCTTCGTCGATCGACGGCGAGCTCGGCGATCCGGAGAACACCGCCCTCGATGCGAACGGCATCAGCCGACTTTCCACCACGCTGAGCATCGGCACCCATACGATCACCCTCACCGCCACCGACACCCAGGGGGCGGTCGGCGAGGAGGCCGTCACCGTCCTCGTGGTCGAGGCGGAGCAGGACCCGTTTGCCGAGATCATCAGCCCGCTTCCCACGGTCGACCCCTTCGTCCTCGGTCAAGCGATCCCATTCATCGGCGGGGTGTCCGATCCGCAGCAGGATCCGGACTCGCTGGCGATCGAGTGGACGGTTTTCCCGGACAGCGCCGCGTCGTTCGTGTTGTCGACCGAGCCGTCCGGCTACACCGGAACCACCAGCGCGACGTGGGACGACGCCCCGGTCGGCGTTCACGCCTTCCACTTGTCGGTCACCGACCGGGACGGCAACACGTTCACGACGAACGACCAGTTCGTCACGGTGCTCGATCCCGGTTCGGTCGATGGCGACCTCGATGGGGTGACGCCGAACGGGGGCGATTGCGACGACGCGGATCCCACGCGGTTTCCGACGAATCCCGAGGCCTGCAACGGCATCGACGACGACTGCAACCAGATCGTCGACGACAAGGATCTGGACTTCGACCTGCACATCGACGAGGACTGTGCGGCCCTCTACACCGGGGCGATCGCCGACGACGACTGCAACGACGGCGATTCGACGATCCATCCGGGGGCGCCCGAGGCGGCGAACGGGCGCGACGAGGACTGTGACGACCTCGTCGACGAGGGCACCGACCAGTACGACGCCGATGGCGACTGCTTCTGCGCGGGGATCGCCTGTTTTTCGAGCGCAAACGCGGCCTGTGTGGCCCTGGCCGGCGGCGATTGCGACGACGATCTGGCGTTCTTGAACCCCGCCGACCTCGACGGCGACGGGACCAGCACCTGCGACGGGGACTGCGACGACGGGAGCTTGGCCCTGAACCTCGACGACGCGGACGGCGACGGGTTCTCGACCTGCGACGGGGACTGCGACGACGGCGACGACCAGCTCGAGCCGGCCGACGCCGATGGCGACGGCGACACGACCTGCGACGGGGACTGCGACGACGGCGACGCGACCGCCAACCAGGCCGACGTGGACGCCGACGGCTTCTCGACCTGTGAGGCGGATTGTAACGACCTGAACGGCGCGCTCACCCCGGCCGATCTCGACCTCGACGGCTTCTCGACGTGTACCGGCGACTGCGACGACGGCGATGGCGTTGCCACGCCGGAAGATGCCGATGGCGACGGGTTCTCGACCTGCGACGGAGACTGCGACGATGGCGATCCGGCGCTGGAGGTGGCCGATCTCGACGGGGATGGCGACACGACCTGCGGGGGCGACTGCGACGACGGAAACGCTGCGGCGAACCGAAACGACAACGACAACGACGGTTTTTCGACCTGCACGCTCGATTGCAACGACTTCAACGGCTCGCTGACTCCGGCCGACGGCGATGGCGACGGGTACTCCACCTGCACGCTCGACTGCGACGACAACAACGCCCTCCAGACGCCAGAAGACGCCGACGGCGACGGGTCGTCGTCGTGCGGTGGGGACTGCGACGACGGGGATCCGGCGCTCGATGCCACCGATGGCGATGGCGACGGCGATACGACCTGCGACGGCGACTGCGACGACGCCAACGCGGGGGCGAACCTCAACGACAACGACAATGACGGGTTCTCGACCTGTACGCTCGACTGCAATGACTTCAACGGGGCCCTGTCCCCCGCCGACGCCGACGCCGATGGGTTCTCCACCTGCACGCTCGACTGCGACGACAACAACGAGCTTCAGACGCCAGAAGACGCGGATGGAGACGGGTATTCCACCTGTGACGGGGACTGCGACGACGTCGATCCGACCCTCGAACTCGACGATCTCGACGGCGACGGCGACACCACCTGCGACGGCGACTGCGACGACGTCGACCCCACCGCCAACGAGAACGACATCGACGGGGACGGGTTCTCGACCTGCACGCTCGACTGCGACGACTTCGACGGCGCGCTCACCCCGGAAGACGGTGACGGCGACGGCTTGTCCACCTGCGACGGCGACTGCGACGACCTCGACCCGCTCGCCAACCTCGACGACCTCGACGGCGATGGGTTTTCCACCTGCCAAGGCGATTGTGCCGATGACGACGCTGGTCTCACCCCAGCCGACGCGGACAACGACGACGCCTCGACGTGCGAGGGGGACTGCGACGACACCACCCAGGCCCTGAACCTTCGCGACGTCGACAACGATGGGTTCACCACCTGCGCGCTGGATTGCGACGACTTCGCGCCGGCTCTCACCCCGATCGACGCCGACGGCGACGGGTTCTCGACCTGCGCGGGGGACTGCGACGACGGAAACGGGGCGCTCACGCCGGTCGACGGCGACGGCGACGGGTTCTCGACGTGCGCCGGGGATTGCAACGACAGCGACGCGTCCGCCAACCTCGCGGATCTCGATGCCGACGGGTTCTCGACCTGCACGCTGGATTGCGACGACAACAGCGGCCTGTTGGTGCCGACCGATCCGGATGGCGACGGCGCGTCAACGTGCGCCGGGGATTGCAACGGGATCGACCCGGCCCTCAGCATCGCCGACCTCGACGGCGACGGGAACCCGACGTGCGACGGGGACTGCGACGACCTCGATCCAAGCCGGGAGGCGCTCGATCTCGACGGCGACGGCAGCTCGACCTGCGGGGGCGACTGCGACGACAGCGACGCGGGGGTCGATGGGATCGACGCCGACGGCGACGGCTATTCGATCTGCGACGGGGACTGCGACGACAACGACGCGAGCGCCGATCCCGGTGACCTCGACGGGGATGGGGTCTCCACCTGCGACGGGGATTGCGACGACAACGCAGTGGACACGTTCCCCGGGGCCCCCGACACGGCGGACGGCCTCTACACCGACGAGGACTGCGACGGAATCGACGGGCACGAGGCGACGGGGGTGTTCGTGGCGCCGGGGGGCAGCGACCTCGGCTCCTGCGTCCGGTCGCTCCCGTGCGCGACCATCGGGTTTGCGGCGGCGACCGGGAAGATCCTCGGTCGGCTCGATGTCTACGTGCGGGCGGGGACCTATGCCGGGGTGATCGACGCGGTCGACGGCATGACGGTCACCGGCGGCTTCGACGCAAATTGGGTCCGCGATAGCTGGTCGGTGCCCGGCCATGTGGTCACCCTGACCGGAGGCTCCCGCGACGAGGGGTTCGGCGTGGGCGGAAACCAGTACCTGGTGGTTCGCGTCCGATCGGTCACCTCTACGTGGGAAGACCTAGTGCTCGACGCGCCGAACGCGGTGGGGACGTTCCTCCTCGCCGGGAAGTCGAGCTATTCGGTCCACGCGGTCGGCGGAAACACGGCCTTCGAACGGATGCAGTTGCTGCAGGGCAATGGCACCGCCGGGCTCGCTGGCGGCGCGGGAACGAACGCTTCGCCGATCGCGGCGGCTGGGGGGGGCGGCGGTGGGTCGTCGCTTCAGTTCATCGACCCGTGCAACACCTCCCGCCAAGGGGGCGGAGCCGCCGGCGCCAACGTCGCCTGTGTCAACACCGCGGGCGGGGCGGGCGGCCAGGGTGGAACGATGGACACGAGCTGCGGGTGGACCGGCTTGTGCAGCAATTGCAACGCCCAGTCCGGACTCTCGGGCAGCGCTGCGGCATTGAGCGGCGCCGGCTACGGCACGGCCGGGTCGGGTGGCGGCACCTGCGGCGGCGCGGTCGGCACCGGCGTGGCCGGGCGGATCACCGAGGGGTCCGGTGGGGGCGCTGGGGGCGGCGAGGGCTTCCTCCTGTCCGACTACTGGTTCGGTGACCCCGGCACTGCGGGTGGGGGCGGGGGCGCGGGCACCGGGGGTGGCGGCGGCGGTGGATCCGGCGGGTGCGACAACGGCGACGACGACACCGGTGCGGGCGGTGGCGGCGGTGGGGCGGGCGGGTGCCCGGGAACCGCCGCTACGGGTGGCGGGGCCGGCGGAAGCAGCTTTGGGGTGTTCGTGGTGAACGGCACGTTCACCCTGAATGACAACGACATGATCCGCGGGAATGGCGGGGCGGGCGGGGCGGGCGGGACCGGTGGAACCGGCCAGAACGGCGGGG
>CANLGQ010000098.1 GCA_947490265.1 Pseudomonadota bacterium
CCGCCTCGCCCACCCCGCCGCGGTCGCCCAGGATGGCTACCTGCCGAATCGGGAGGGCCGAACCCTCGATCGGGCCGGCGAGACTCCACTCGACCTCCCACGTCCAGTCCCGAAGCGGAGACGGCTGGCCGGGGAACTCCTCGCCGGCGATCCAGTGCCGCCGCCGCTGCCAGGGATAGTTCGGGAGCCTCGTGCGGTTCCGCGCCCATGGCTCATCGAATGCGAGCGGGTCGAACCCACCGCCCCGCACGACGAGGCCACCCAGCGCCGCGAGCAGCGTGGGCCACGCGTCGGCGTCACGCTTCAGCGACGGCAGCCAGGCCCCGCTGGGCAGATCGGTGATCGTGCGGCGGGCCATGCCGAGCAGCGTGGGGTGGGGCCCCACCTCCACCAGGGTGTCGATGCCCAACCCTCGAAGGGTCTGCATCCCGGCGGCGAAATCGACCGCCTCGCGAACATGGCGCCGCCAGTAGCGCGGGTCGGCCACTTCCGCCCCAGCGAGCGCCCCGCCGAGGTTGCTGATCAGCGGGAGCTGCGGCGGCGCGTAGCGCACCGACTTCGCGACCGCCTCGAACGCATCGAGGATCGGCTCCATCAGGGGCGAGTGGAACGCATGGGACACCTTGAGCCAGCGCCCGTCGATCCCCGCCGCGGTGAGCCCGGCCACGATCGCCTCGAGAGCGTCCTTCCTCCCCGAGAGCACGGTCTCCCCCGGGTTGTTCTTCGCCGCGATCCCCACCGCGCCGGGGTGAGCGGCGAGCGCGCGCTCGATGGCCTCGCCCTCTACAAACGCCGCATACATCGCCCCGTCTCGTGGCAGTTCACCCATCAGGCGGCCCCGCGCGGCCACCAGCCGCAGGGCATCCTCGAGCGAGAACACCCCGGCATAGCAGGCCGCGACGATCTCCCCGATCGAATGTCCGATCACCGCCGCCGGGGTCACCCCCCACCGGGTCCACAGCCGGGCGAGCGCCCACTCCACGACGAATAGCGCCGGTTGGGTGTAGCGCGTGTCGTGGACCCGCTCATCGGACGGATCCGCGAAGAGGACCTCGAGAAGGGGAACATCGAGCTCAGGTGCCAACAACGCCGCGCACCGGTCCACGTCGGCACGGAAGGTGGGCTCGAACGCATAGATCTGCCGGCCCATGCCCGGATACTGGCTTCCTTGGCCGGAGAAGAGGAACGCCACCCGGGGCGCGCTGCGCTCGATCCGACCCGCCGAGATCCCAGCCGCGTCACCCGTCGCCGCGAACGAGGCGAGTCGCTCCCGGGCCGTGGCAGCGTCGGCGGCAACGACCGAGAGCCGCCACTCCTGGTGCTCGCGAAAGCGCTGCGCGGACCAGGCGAGATCCGGAAGCACGGCGCCCTCGGCAAGCCGCTCCGCATAGGCGGCGGCGAGGGCCTGCAAGGCCGGCTTGGAGCGCGCAGAGAGGCCGAGCAAGTGAGCCGGACGCTCAGGCGCCCCGCCAGTGGCTTCAGGGACGGCAGGCGGCGCCTCCTCGAGCACCATGTGTACGTTTGTGCCGGACAACCCGAAGCTTGAGACCCCGGCCCGGCGCGGCGCGGGCGAGAAGTCCCACGGCACGGCAACCCGATCGACCACGAAGCCGTTCCGCCCAAAGTCGAGGTCCGGGTTCGGCGTCTCAAAGTGCAGGTCCGGAGGCACTTCCCGGTGTTGCAGGGCCAAAACCGTCTTGATGAGCCCAGCGACCCCGGAAGCCACCTCCATATGGCCGACGTTCGACTTGACGGCGCCCAGGTGCAAAGGCCGGTCCGCCGGCCGGTCGACGCCGTAGCTCGCCTCGACGGCGTGAACCTCGATGGGATCGCCGAGAACCGTCCCGGTACCGTGGGTCTCGATGTAGGACACGTCGCTCGGAGCGACCCCCGAGCGCGCCAGCGCCTCCCGAATGACCGCGGCTTGGGCCACCCCGTTCGGAACGGTGAGCCCCGACGACGGGCCGTCGTGGTTCACCGCGGTCCCTCGGATCACCGCCAGGATCGGGTCGCCGTCGCGTTGGGCGTCGGACAAACGCCGGAGGACCACGACGCCGCAGCCTTCGGCTCGCCCGTAGCCGTTGGCCGAGGCGTCGAACGTCTTACAGCGTCCGTCCGGGGAGACCGCCTTGAGCTGGCTCACGTAGACGAAGTTCTCGGGCGACAACATGAGGTGAACACCGGCCGCGAGCGCGATCCCACACTCCCCCTGCCTCAAGGCCTGGCAAGCCAGGTGGGTCGCGACGAGCGACGACGAGCACGCAGTGTTCAACGTCAGGTTTGGGCCGTGGACCCCGAGGACGTAGGCCACCCGCCCCGCCAGGAAGGCCGACAGGTTTCCCGTTCCCGCGTACTGGTCGAGGTAGAGCAATCCCCCGGGCTTTTGGAACCGCTGTAGGTAGCCCGAGTCGCCAGCGCCCACGTACACCGCGGTGGGGCTGTCCTTCAGGTCGGCCGTGGCCTTCCCGGCATCTTCGAGCGCCTCCCAGGCACACTCGAGCAGGATCCGCTGCTGCGGGTCCATGCTGTTCGCCTCGCGCGGATTGATCCCGAAGAACTCGCTGTCGAACTGGTCGACCGGAACGTCGAGAAAGCCAGCCTCCCGCGTGTACATCTTGCCGGGCGTTCCCGGGGTGGGATCCCACCAGGCATCGATGTCCCACCGATCCGCGGGGACTTCGATCATCGGATCGCGGCCCGACTTCAGCAGATCCCAGAAGGCTGACGGCGTGTTCGCGCCGCCCGGGTATCGGCAGGAAACGCCGATCACCGCGATCGGCTCGTCCGACGCGAAGCGGACGGCCGGAACGGTCTCCACAACGGGAGCGGCGGCTCCGAGGTCGAGCACCCCGAGGAGATGCTCGGTCAGGGCCTCGACGTTCGGTTGGTCGAACGCCAGGGTCGCCGGTAGCTGGATCTCGAGCTGCTCCTTCAGCTTACCGACCAGCTCGACCGCCATGAGCGAGTCCATGCCGGTGTCGAAGAAGCCCTGCCGGGTGTCGAGGGCCTCGGGATCCAGCCGGAGGATCCGAGACACCTCCCGACGCACCGCGGTGATCAGCAGGTCACGGCGGCGGGCGGGCGGCGCAGCGGCCAGCGTTGCGCGCAACCCCACGCGCAGGGCGGGGCGCTCTGCCCGCTGCGCCACGTCGGCCAGTAGCGAGGGGATCCGCGACATCCGCGCGGTGAAGGCCTCCCAGTCGATCGCGACGATCCCCACCAGGGATGCATCCATTCCCAGCACCCGCGCCATCGCGGCGAGCGCACTGCGCGGCACCAGCGGGGTGACGCCGCCGGCCTCCCAGGCGCGCGAAGACGTGGTCGCAAGGCCGCCATCCGCCCACGGACCCCAGGCGTGCGCCTGCCCGGGGAGCCCGTCGCGGCGCCGCATGGCCATGACGGCGTCGAGAAAGGCGTTTCCCGCCGCGTAATTGGCCTGGCCGGGCGAACCGATCATCGCTGCCGCCGAGGAGAACCCGACGAACAGGTCGAGCGGCAGCGTCCGCGTCCGCTCGTGAAGCCACCAAGTCCCCGCCACTTTCGCGGCCCACACCGCGGGGAACCGGCTCCAGTCGAGGTTCAGCAAAGCGCCGTCGTCGAGCACGCCGGCAGCGTGAAACACGCCCGCCAAGGGGGGCAGGTCGCGGATCCCGACCTCCGCGAGCAGCCGGTCGACCTCCTCGGCGCTGCCGACGTCCGCTTGAACCACCTCGACCGAGGCCCCGCCGGCGCGCAGCCGGGTAAGCACCGACCGGGCGGCTTCGCCCGGCTCGGTCCGGCCAGTGAGCACGAGGTGCCGCGCGCCGTTCTCGACGAGCCAGGAAGCCAGGCTTCGCCCGAGGGCCCCCAGTCCTCCGGTCACGAGGTAGGTCCGGTCTGCTCGCAGCGCCACCGGGGCAGCGGGGCGCTCGCACCGAACCAGGCGGGCCACCAAGCGTTTCCCGTCCCGGATCGCGACCTCGTCCTCGCCGTCCTCGGTCTGCAGCGCCTCCGCCAACCCGCGGAGGGGGTCACCGGGATCGGCGTCGATGCGGACGAACCGCACGTCGGGCAGTTCAATCGACGCAACCGCTCCGAGCCCCCATACCGGGGCTTGGCTCGGGCGAACCTCGCCACCCGCGCTCGTCGCTCCGGCGGTGACCACCGCGAGCGGCAGGCCCCGCCGCGCGGCGAACTGCAGCAGGTGGAGCGTGGACTCCGCGCCCGGGCGCGCCGCGCCGATCGGATCCACTCCCGGCTCCGGGGAGGCGAGCGGAATCAGGCTGACCACGGCCGTTGCGTCCCCTACGTCCCGATCGAACTCGGTTGGGGACGCGACGAGTCGAGCCCCGGCTCCGAGCGCGGTGACGAGGCGCGCCCCGAGGCCGTCGGCGGCGCCGAGCACGACCCACCGCCGCTTCCCGGCCACGGGCGCGGCCGGAGCGGGACGCCAAGCCCGCTCCCAGGTCCACTCGGCGCCCACGTCGCGGGCGGACACGGCGTGATCCCGGCGTTCCACCCAAAACCGCTTCCGTTGGAAGGGATAGGTGGGAAGGGAGATCGGCCGTCCCGGGGCGTGCGTGTGGAAGCCGGCCCAGTCGATGTCCACCCCGTGGGTCCACAGCCGCCCGACCGTCTCCAGGAGCTGAAGCCACTCGGGCGCCTTGCGCCGGATCGACGGGTAAAAATGGGCGGTGACGTCGGGGAGGGACCGCGCGCCGTTGCCGCACAGGATCGGGTGATTGCCGATCTCGAGGAAGTGCCGGAACCCAAGCCAGGCCAGCGTGCGCATCCCCGCGTGGAACAACACCGCTTGCCGCATGTGCTCGCGCCAGTAGCGAGGCGTCGCCACCTCGTCGGCCGCGATCTCGCCGCGCACGTTCTCCACGAACGGGAGCACGGGAGCGTGCATCTCCACCTCGCGACACACCGCCTCGAACCGGTCGAGCACCGGATCCATGAGCGGCGAGTGCGCAGCGTGGCTGATCCGCAGGCGCCGAACCTCCACGCCGGCCTTCTCGAAGCGATCCGCGATGGCCAGCACCGGCTCGCGAAGCCCGCTGATTACGACTTCCTCAGCCGAATTGATCGCCGCGATCGAGACCTGGGGGTGATCGAGCGCGGCACGCACCCGGTCCTCCCCAGCGAAAATCGCCACCATCTCGCCGATCTCGGGCTCGTCGCTCATCAGTCGCGACCGGGCGACGATCAGGCGCGCCCCGTCGGCGAGGGAGAACACGCCGGCGAGCACTGCGGCGACGTACTGCCCGGTGCTGTGGCCGATGACCGCATCGGGCCGGACACCCCAGCTCGCCCAGAGCTGCGAGAACGCGTACTCGATCGCGAACATCGCCGGTTGGGTGTAGGCGAGGAGGTTGATCGGCGACCGCTCCTCGGCGCCGACCGCCGGGTAGACCACCCCGGACAGGGGCTGGTCGAGCCACCGGTCGAGTTCGGCGAACGCGCGGTCCATCGCCGCTCGAAACACCGGCTCGGTCTGATAGAGCGAAGCCCCCATGTTCACGGCCTGGGGCCCGGCGCCGGTACACAGGAACGCCACCCGCGGGCGCTCTCCTGCCTGACCGGAAAGTGCGCCATCCCCCGCTGCGATCGCCCGCAAGCCACTGACGAGCGCGGCACGATCGTCGCCGAGCGCGACCGCTCGGTGCTCGTGCGCCGCGCGGCCCACATTGGCGGTAAAGGCGAGCGAGCGCGGATCGACGTCGGGCTGATCGAGCGCAGCCGCCAGCTGATCAGCGGCCTGGCGGACACCCGCGTCCGTTCGGCCCGAAACCGTCACGAGGTGGAGCGGCCGATCCGAGTTGGGGAGCGCCGAGGGCTCCGGGAGACCCTGCTCGAGCACGATATGGGCGTTCGTCCCCGAGATCCCGAAGGAGCTGACGGCAGCCATGCGCCGCTCGGACGGCGCCCACGGCGTCAGCGCGGTCGGGATGGCAAGGTGAAACTCGTCGAGGGGCAACGCCGCGTTCGGCGTCGTCAGGTGGAGGTGCGCGGGGATGGCCTGGTGCCGGAGCGAGAGCACGACCTTGAGCAGGCCCGCCATCCCGGCGGCCGCCTCGAGGTGACCCAGGTTGGTCTTCACCGATCCGATCCACAACCGGTTCGCCGACGTGCGACCCGGTCCGTAGACCTCCCCGAGCGCGCGAACCTCGATCGGGTCGCCGATCGGGGTGCCCGTTCCGTGGCATTCGAGGTAGCCCACCGCGTGCGGGTCGATCCCGCCTGACGCCAGGGCCTGGCGAATAACGGCCTGCTGAGCGCTGCCGCTCGGCACCGTCAAACCCGAGCTCCGCCCGTCGTGGTTGACCGCCGAACCCCGAACGACCGCCAACACCCGCTCGCCCCGCGCGACGGCGTCGGACAGGCGGCGCAGGACGATCATCCCGGTTCCCTCGCCGCGCACGTACCCATTCGCCGAGGCATCGAAGGTTGCGCATCGACCGTCGGGCGACAGCGCGCGAAGCTGGGCCATCTGGATGGTGATCTCGGGGCTCACGATCGCACTGGCCCCCCCGGCGAGGGCCAGGTCGCACTCGCCCGCCCGGAGCGCTTGCACGGCTTGATGCACCGCGACGAGCGACGACGAGCACGCGGTGTTGATCGACAGCGCCGGACCGCGAAGGCCGAGGACGTATGCCACGCGACCCGCCGCGAAGCTGGATTCGTTCCCCGTTCCACTGTACGGATCGGGCTCGCCTCCGGCGTCGAGGTTATCGAAACGGAAGCCGTACTCGCTCCCGCCGATCCCCACGAACACCCCGGTGGGGCTGTCGGTGAGTTTGTGCGGGTCGATCGCGGCGTCTTCGAGCGCCTCCCAGGCGGTCTCGAGGAGCATCCGCTGTTGCGGGTCGAGCGACTCGGCCTCGCGCGGGCTGATTCCGAAGAACGAGGGCTCGAATTCGTCGATCGCGTCGAGAAGCCCGGCGTGTCGGTTGTAGGTCTTGCCCGGCGTGGCGGGCGTCGGGTCGAAGTAGCGGTCGACCGGCCAGCGATCGGCCGAGATCTCGCGCACCGCGTCGCGCCCGTGCGCGAGGAGGTCCCAGAAGCGCTCCGGGCTGGTCGCACCCCCCGGAAAGCGACAAGCTATTCCGATAATCGCGATCGGGTCACCGCGATCGACGGGGGCCGCGACGGCGGCCTGAGCGGCCGGGTCGGCGAGATCGAGTTCGACGAGCAGGTGCTCGACCAGGGCGGTCGGATTCGGATGGTCGAAGGCCACTGTCGCAGACAGCGTGGTGGCGAGGCTCCGCTGCAGCCGATTGCGCAGGTCGAGCGCGGTCAGGCTGTCCATGCCGGCGTCGAAAAAGCCGGTGCGGACATCGAGGCGCTTTCCGGCTTGCAGGCCGAGCACGGCGGCCAGCGCATCCTGGACGTGGTCGAGCAGGAGCGGGCGACGCGCGCCCACCGGGGCCTGGCGCAGCCGCGCGACCACCGTCGAGCCCACCTCCGCCGGCCGAACCGCCGCTCCATTCCCAGCCGCAAACGAACGCAGAACCGAGAGTCTCCCGCGGGGAACGGCGTACCGGGCCCAGTCGAACCGCGCGGCGCAGAAGCTGGCCGCCGAGCCCGTCGCCCGGCCGACGAGTTCGAGCGCCTCTGCCGGGTCGAGCAGACCAATCCCCTCCTCGGCCCAGCGCGCGTGGACCGCGCTCCCCACCCGGCCGGCCATGCCGTCGCCGGCCCACGGGCCGAACATCACCGCGACCGCCGGCATCCCGGTCCGTCGACGCCACGCCGCGAACGCGTCGAGCCAGGCGTTCGCCGCGGCATAGACGCCCTGTCCGGGCGTCCCGAACCACGCCGATGCCGACCCCAGCAGCACGAAGTGCTCCACCGGGTTTCGCAGGGTGAGGCGATGAAGGGCGAGCGCCCCGTCGATCTTCGGCGACAACACCGCGTGAACTTGGTCGGGGGTGATCGCCTCGAGGAGCGCATCCCGCGACGCACCCGCCGCGTGAACGATGCCCTGCAAGGGCGGCAGATCTGCACTCTCGAGGGAAACGACGTCGGTTGCGATCGCGGTGACCCGCACCCCCTGCGCCTCGAGCGCGGCGACCGCCGCAGCCGCCGTCGGGTGGGACGCCCCGGTGCGGCCCACCAGGATCAGGTGACGGGCGCCCTCATCGGCCAACCAGCGGGCAAAATGGAGGCCTACCGCGCCAAACCCCCCGGTCACGAGCCAAGCGCGGGCCGGATCGACCTGAAACCCGGCGCCGAGGGCGTGGCGCGCGCGGACGAGTCGCGCGGCGCGACGCTCGCCGCCGCGGAGCTGAACCTGTTCCTCGTCGCCCGCCCGGAGGCTCGCGACGAGCAGCGCCACGTCGGGCTCCCCGACCCACTCGACCGTCCCACCCCAACGCTCCGGGGTTTCCACGCCGATCACGCGGCCGAGGCCGTGGAGGACCGATGCGGCGAGGCCCTCCTCCGCCTCGGCGGTGGGCAAGGCGATCCACAGCCGGGCGGCCGGCGACTGCGTCCACACTCGAAGCGCTCGAGCGACCTCGTCTTCCGGGGACAGCCCGCCGGCCACCAGGACCACCGCGTCTGCCGCGTCGTCCTGACCGAGCGCGGTAGCCAGCGCCGCGGCCACCGGGCCGTCGCCCACGACGCGCCAGCGGTGGTCCGCGCTGGGCGGCGGCACCGGCGCCGCGCGCCAGGCCAGTTCGTAGACCGGATCCGCATCCTCCGTCGCGGGTTCCGCGTCGGCCGACTCGAGCCAGAAGCGGTCGCCGCCCCACGGGTAGAGCGGCAGATCGACCCCCGCCCCGCGGTCGCCATAGATCGCCGTCCAGTCGATGGGGAGTCCGGCCGCCCACGCGGCGCCCGCCGCCCCCAGCAAGTTCACCCAGGCGTCGCCTTCTTCCGACGCGCTGGTGACCCAGGTCAGCTCGGCGTCCTCGACACACCGCTGCCCCATGCCCACCAGGATCGGCTTGGGCCCGATCTCCACGAACGCCGTCGCCCCGGCCGCGCGCAGCCCCGCCAAGCCATCGGCGAAACGCACCGCGTGACGAAGGTGATCCCGCCAATATCGGGGATCCGTCAGCCGCGCCCCCGCTTCCTTCCCGTCGAGGTCGGACAACACGACGCGCGTCGGGAGCGCGCGCGGCAACCCCGCGACAAAGGCCTCGAAGGCATCGAGGATTGGATCCATGCACGGCGAGTGAAAGGCGTGACTCACCTGCAACCGACGGGTCCGAAGCCCACGCGCGGCGGCGGCCTCGGCGATGGCCTCGATGGCCGGGATCCGACCGGAGACGACCGTCTCGGTCGGCCCGTTTTGCCCCGACACGTCGGCGTCGGCCGCATGCGGCCGGACGAGGGCAGACACGGTGGCCTCGTCGGCGAACACCGCGATCATCGCGCCGTCTCGCGGCAGAGACTGCATCAGCCGGCCCCGCTCCGCGACCAGCCGCGCCCCGTCTGGGATCGAGAACACGCCCGCTACGGCGGCAGCGGCGATCTCCCCGACGCTGTGACCGAGGAGGAAATCGGGCGTCACCCCCCAGCTCTCCCAGACCCGGGCCAGCGCCACCTCCACGGCGTACAGAGCGGGTTGCGCCCAGGCGGTCTGGTGGATCAACGCCGGGTCGTCGCCCGCTCCGGGCCAGAGGACGTTCCGAACGGGGACGACGCGGTCGATCGCGTCGAACGCCTCGCGGAACACCGCCGAGGACTCGTAAACCGCCCGGAGCATCCCCGGGTATTGGGCCCCCTGACCGGTGAAGAGGAACGCGACGCTCGGGCCCCGCGCCGGGGCCAACTGGGCCGGCTCCAAGGAACGGAGCTGATCGACGATCTCGGCAACCGTCGCGCCCGCCACCGATGCACGGGCCCCCAGCGCCGCGCGCCCAAGCGCGGCGGCGCGCCCTACCTCGACGGGCGTGAGCCGTGAGTCGGCCAGAGCGTCGGCCCAGGAAGCGGCCAGTCGGGCCACTGCGCCGGCATCGCGCCCCGACAGCGGCACCACCGCTGGCCCAGCGATCGCACCCTGTCCGAGAACCGGAGCTTCCTCCAGGATGACGTGCGCGTTGGTGCCCGACAGGCCGAACGAGGACACCGCCGCGAACCGTGGGCCCTCCGAAGGCCAGGTCGCCCCGTCGGGGACGATCTCGATCCGAGTACCCTCCAGCGCGAGCAGGGGATTCGCCCGGTGGAAGTGGAGATGCGGCGGCACGGCCTGGGCGCGCAGGGTCAGCGCCGCCTTGATCAACCCGGCAACGCCGGCGGCCGTCTCGAGGTGACCCAGGTTGGTCTTCACCGAACCGAGCCGGAGGGGGACGCCGTCCACGGCATAAACTGACTTGAGGGCTTCGACCTCGATCGGATCCCCGAGCGGGGTGCCGGTGCCGTGCGCTTCGACGAGGCCAATCTGAGATGCCGGAACGCCGGCGTTGGCCAGCGCGGCGCGGATGCACGCCGCCTGGGCGCGGGCGCTCGGGGCGGTGAGGCCGTTGCTCCGACCGTCTTGATTCACCGCCGATCCGCGGATCACCGCGAGGACGCGGTGACCCTTGGCCGTCGCGTCGGAGAGCCGCTCGAGCACGACCAAGCCCGCTCCCTCGCCACGGACGTAGCCATCGGCGCCCGCGTCGAAGGCCCGACATCGACCCGTTGGCGACATCGCGTGGAGCTGGGAAAAGTAGACGGTCGGCTCGGGGGCGAGGACCAGGTTGGCCCCACCGGCCAACGCCGCGTCACACTCGCGGTTGCGAAGGGCGGAAACCGCAAGGTGAACGCTGACCAAGGACGAGCTGCATGCGGTGTCGACCGAGACGGCCGGACCGTGGAGCCCGAGGAAGTACGACAACCGGCCGGCGGCGACCGAGAGGAAGCTCCCGGTTCCCGAGTAGGGCCCGAGACGCTCCGGGTGGGACGAAAGGAAGTGCCTGCGCGAATAGTCCGACAGGCCGAGGCCGACGAACACCCCGGTCTGGCTCCCCGCGAGGCGGTCCGCCGGGATCCCCGCATCCTCCAGAGCCTCCCAAGCCACCTGGAGCAGGAGGCGCTGCGCCGGATCCATCTCCAGCGCTTCGCGGGGAGAGATACCAAAAAACTCGGCGTCGAATGTTGCTACATCGTCGAGGAACCCGCCATCGCGGATCGCCATCTTGCCCGGCGCATCGACGTCGGGGTCGTACCAGCGATCCAGGTCCCACCGATCCGCGGGCACCTCCCGCACCGCGTCGCGGCCTTCCGCCAGGAGCCGCCAATAGGTGGCCCGATCCACCGCTCCGCCCGGGAACCGGAGGCCCACCCCCACGATGGCGATGGGCTCGTTCGCCCGTCGCTCCAGCTCCGCGACCCGCGCCCGCATCGCCTGCACGGCGAGCAGCGCCTGCTTCAGCGGCGACAGGCCCCCTTCCTCCCCGCTGCTGCTCATCAAGACCCCAGGTTCACCGCCGCTCTCAACCAGTTCTCAGGACGAGCGATCCGCGGCCTCCCTGAAAGGTAGCGCGCCGATCTGCCGGTCGCCACCGGCGCTGGCGGCGGATAGCCGGGGCGCAGGACGTGCTTTGCCCGGGCTCCACCTCGTCGTCGACCGCCTTGCTCGCCGCTTCGGTCCACGCTGGGCAGTGGCCGGGGTCTCGTTCGAGGTGCCGGCGGGCGCCTCGCTCATGATCACCGGGGCCAACGGATCGGGAAAGAGTACCCTGCTCCGCTGCCTTGCCACGGCCCTGGCCAGCCATCAGGGTTCGATCCGCCTCGATGGCCTCGATCTCTGGACCCACCGCGACCGGCTTCGGCCTCGGATCGGGTGGCTCGCCTACCAGACCCAGCTCTACGAAGACCTCTCCCCCACCGAGAATCTCACCATTTTGAGTCAGCTCTCGTCGCGGTCGTTCGATCCGGCGGCGCTGCTCCAACGCGTCGGGCTCGATCCCAGCCGGAACGATCCCGTTCGCGCGCTCTCCGCGGGAATGCGACGCCGGGCGGCGATCGCGCGCTTGCTCGCGCGGGAGCCGGACCTGGTCCTCCTCGACGAGCCGTTCACCGCCCTCGACCCGGACGGGCGCGACCTGCTGCTCGGCGTTCTCCGCGACCTCCGGGAGCGCGGCAGCACGCTGCTGCTCGCGACCCACCTCCCGGGCACCGCTTCGCGCGTGTGCGATCGCGCGCTCCACCTCGACTCGGGTCGCGTCGTCTGGGCTGGAGCGGCCTCCGAGTATGCAGGACGGCCCGCATGAATCAGCCCGGCCTTTTGGTTCAGATCGCCGTCGTGCTCCGCAAGGACCTGCAGATCGAGTTTCATCGCCCGGCGCGGATCACCGGCATCTTCTTCTTCGCGCTGGCGCTCCTGCTGCTCGTCGCGGCGGCGGCACCCCCGGCGCTCCGACTTGAGGATCTTGCACCGGGAACCTTGTGGATCGGGCTGCTCCTCGCCTCCACCCGATCGCTTGATCAGTCCTACACGGTCGAAACCGAGACCGGTGCGCTCGACGGCCTGCACCTGTGGCCCGCCGACCCGCGCGCGCTGTTCTATGGCAAGGCCCTGGCGAATACGGTGGTGCTCGCCGGCGTGGCCATCGCGCTCCTCCCGCTGTTGGTCGCGCTCTACGACGCGCCGATCGCGGACATCGCTCTCGCCGAGCTCTTCTCCTGGCCCCCCGGAGGGAGTGGAGCCCGCCACCTCGCCGGCGTAGTGCTCTTCGCGCTCCTCGGCAGCGCGGCAATCGCCGCACCGGGAACGTTCTATGGGCTGATCGCCGCCGAAGCGCGAGGCTCGAGCGTGCTCCTTCCGCTGCTGTTGTTCCCGCTCGTCTTCCCGGCCTTGATCGCCGCCGCAAAGGGCACGACCGCGCTCTTTGATGGCGACCCCATGGGCGACGGCATGTTCTGGATGAAAGCCCTGTTGGCCTTCAACGCACTCCACTGGAGCCTCGAGGCAGTTTTCTATCGCCGCATCCTCGAGGACGGCTGACCGCGACAGGCGGCTGGCACTCCCCACCGAGACCGGGCAGATTCCACACATGTGGTGCGTGCTTCTCGCGGCCCTCGGCCACGCCGGTGCGCTGGTCCTCCCGCCCTCGGAGGAGATCGCGCGGTGGCAGCCGGCGCTCGATCTCGCCGGTCTCGACGGAACCGGCGAGCGCATTTCCCTGGTTCGCGACCGGCTTGGCTGGTGGCTCGTCGTCCCCGGAGGCGGGCCCCGGGTGCCCGTACCGAGTCCGGAGGGGCCTGCAGCACGCGCGCAGGTGGCG
>CANLGQ010000099.1 GCA_947490265.1 Pseudomonadota bacterium
AACTCGTCGGTGAACCTCCGCCGCGACTGGACCTTCTTCTTCTGCTTGGTTGGTTCCATGGATGCCACCTTCCTCGCCTCTCGGCAGGTGTCCACCAAACCGGATCAGGATCACTTCCGAGATCCTCCTCCGTCGCGGTCCCTTTGCGCTGGGCGCAGCGCTGGCGGCCGAGGTCGTCGCACTCCCGCTCGGGCCGTTGCCCCGGACCATTTCGCTGTTGTGGCAAGCACGCTTCGCGATCGTGCGCGGACGACAGGCCGAGGCTCGCGCGCATTGTGAAGCCGCCCTCCCGCTGCTGCGCGAGTCCGGGAACCGCACCTACGAGGGGCGCGCCCTCAACCTTTTGGGGCAGATCTGTGGAGGTCAAGGCCGGATGGAGGAGGCCGCCGCACACTACGAAGCTGCGCTGACCGTCCTCCGCGAGGTCGGAAACCGCAAGGAGGAAGGCGGGTTGCTCGGCAACCTGTATCAGGAAATGGGGAGGCCGGCCGAGGCTCGCGCGAACCAGGAAGCGGCCCTCGTGGTTCACCGCGAGGTCGGAAACCGGTCCGCTGAGGGCATCGTCCTCGGCAACCTGGGGAACCTGTACAGCGATCACGGAGAGACGGACAGAGCCCGCGCTCACTATGAAGCGGCGCTGGCGGTGCACCGAGAGGTCGGGGACCATCGCACCGAGAGCGTCGTCCTGGGCAACCTGGGCAACAGCCACCTCGAAGAAGGTCGACTGGCGGAGGCTCGAGTGCACTACGACGCCGCGTTGGCGGTGCACCGCGAGGTCGGGGATCGCCGCCTGGAAGGCATCGTCCTTGCAAACCTGGGCAGCCTGCACTGCACCCAGGGACGGCCGGACGAGGCCCGCGCGCACTATGACGCGGCGTTGGCGGTGCACCGCGAGGTGGGGGACCGGCGCTTCGAGGGACGCACCCGCGGAAACCAGGGCGTCCTCGACGCGGCGGAAGGACGCCTGGAACAGGCTCGCGCGCATTACGACGCGGCCCTGGTGGCGCACCGCGAGGTTGGAGACCGTCACTTCGAGGGCATCACGCTGGGCAACCTGGGCGCGCTCTTCCGAACCCAGGGCCTGCTCGAGTCGGCGACGGCGTGTCTGACCGACGGCGAACGACTGTTGCGCTCGGTAAACGCGCTATCGCAGCTCGGGATCTTGCTGTGCGAACGAGCCCGGCTGAACCACGCGCAGGGTCAGGGCGAAGCCGCGCTGGCGGCACTGGCCGAGGCGCAGGCGATCGCCGCCCAAGTGGGCGCCGGCCCGGACAGCGAGCTCGGCCGCAAGCTCGCGGCGGCCCTTGGAAACCTGGGCCGCCTGGACGCGCAGCAGGGACGGGCCGAGGACGCGCGGGCGCACCTCGAGGCGGCGCTGACGGTGCACCGCGAGGTCGGGGACCGTCGATCCGAGGGCAGCGTGCTCACTGACCTCGGCCACCTGCTCGCCGGTCAGGGACACCGGGACGAGGCCCGGGCGCGCTTCGAAGCGGCGTTGGCGGTGGCCAGTGGGGTCGGAGACCGAGGTTGCGAGGGGATCACGCTGGGGCGATTGGGAAGGCTCCACCGAATCGAAGGGCGGCTGGGGGAGGCGCGTGCCTGCGCGCTGGACGGGGAGCGCCTGGTGCGCGAAGCGATGCTGCCGGAGGACCTCGCCCTGTTGCTTTGCGAGCGCGCTCGGTTGGACGAGGCGCAGGAACAGCAGGACGAGGCGAGCGCGGCGCTCGCCGAGGCGGAAGCCATCGCCACCCAGCTGGGGGCGGGCCCAGAGAGCGAGCTCGGCCGAGAGGTGGCTGCCGTCCGTGCGGAACGGAAGGCACGACCGTGACAACCCGCTCCCCCGGAACCCGCTTCGGCCCCTACGAGCTCGTCGCGCCGCTCGGCACCGGCGGCATGGGCGAGGTCTGGGAGGCCGTGCTGCACGGCCCGGGCGGCTTCCGGAAAGCCGTCGCGCTGAAGCTCCTCCGAGAGGGACCCAGCGACCCCGCCCTTGGCAAGGCGCTCGTGCGCGAGGCCCGCCTCGGCGCGCTGCTCCAACATCCCAACGTCGTCGGCACCCTCGGGCTCGGCGAGTACCAGGGAACCTGGTGCATCGCGCTCGAGCTCGTCCGCGGCGCCTCCGTCCTTCAGATCTGGCGACAGGCCCGCGGCCGGCTCCCCCCGGGCGTCGTCCTCGACATCGGCGTGCAGGCCGCCGCGGCACTCGCCCACGTCCACGAGCTCACCGCCGACGGCGTCGGACTGGGGCTGGTGCACCGCGACGTCAAGCCCGGCAACCTCCTCGTCGACCGCACCGGACTCGTCAAACTCGCCGACTACGGGATCTCCATCTCCCGCGAGTACACGACCAGCGCTGCCGGCACCGCCGGGTACATGCCCCCGGAACAGCTCGCCGGCCGGGCCGAATCGCGCTCCGACTGCTTCGCGCTCGGCGTCGTGCTCTTTCGGCTGGCCACCGGAGGCCGGCCCTTCGGCTCCGGGCCCGACGCCGTCGACCCGGTCGCGAACGTCGAAGCGATGCTCGCCTCGCCGGACTTCCTCGAGCCCGTCGAGGAGGCCGTCCCCGGACTCGCTGCGGTGCTCACCACCTGCTTGCGCGCAGATCCCGGCGACCGACCCACCGCGCGGGCGCTGCGCGACGCGCTCGCCGCGCTCCGCGCGCAGCAGCCGTCCGGACCGACCCTCCTCGAATTGTTGGCACGCACCGCCCCCGGGGTCTCGCTCGACCCCCACACCCCGAGCGCGGACCAACCGACCCGACTGCTCCCGACCGGCAACCTCCCCCCACCCCGCGATCGCTTCGTCGGCCGGGAGGCCGAGCTTGCCGACCTCGTCGAAACGCTCAGCGCCGGACCCGAGCGTTTCGTGGTGCTGCTCGGTCCCGGCGGCACCGGAAAGACCCGCCTAGCCCTCGAGGTCGCGCGGCGCCTGACCGGCCAGTTCCCGGGCGGGGCCTTCGCGTTCGACCTCTCCGACGCCCGCACTGAGGCCGAGGTGTGCGGGGCAGTCGCCCGCGTCCTCGGCATCCCCCTCGAGCAACGCGACCCCGCGGGCCAGCTCGGCCGCATCCTCGCCGCGAAGGGTCGAACCCTCCTGGTCTTGGACAACCTCGAGCAGTGCGTGGACGCCCTGCCCCCGACGCTCGGCCAGTGGCTCGACGACGCACCGGACGCCACTTTCCTCGGCACCAGCCGCGTCGCACCGGGGCTGCGCGGCGAGCACCCGAAGGGGCTCCCGGAGCTGTCGCTCGACGACGCGGTGACGCTGTTCCGCCTCCGCGCCCCGGTCCCCCTCAGAGACCACGACGCCGAGGCGGTAGTTGCCTTGTGCCGCTCCCTCGAGGGGATGCCGTTGGCGATCGAGCTCGCCGCGGCTCGGCTCCGGGTGATGGCCCTGGCCGACATGAGTCGGCGGCTCGGCCTCGCGCTCCTGTCGGGCGGCGGCCGAGCGCTCCCCGCCCGCCAGCGCAGCCTCGCCGCCTCGCTCCGGTGGTCGTGGGACCTCCTCACCCCTGCAGCCCGCGCCGCTCTCGGACAGGTGTCGGTATTCGAAGGCGGATTCCGGCTCGAATCCGCCGACGCCGTGGTGCAGCTTCCCGACGGCGGTTGGGCGCTCGACGCGCTCCAGGAGCTGGTCGACGCCAGTCTCGCGCGCGTCGACGCCTCGTCCGGCCGGTTCCGCTTGCATCTCGTCGTGCGGGAATTCGCGTCGCAGGCCGCCCCGAAGCCGGAGCTAAACGCGGCGGAGCAGCGCTATATCGAGCACTTCGCGCGCTTCGGCGAGCCCGAGGCCCTCGACGCGCTCACCCGCCCCGGGGGGGTCGCGCGAACGTGGGCGCTCGCCGACGAACTCGACAACGTCGTCGGCGCCTGCCGCCGGGCGACCGCTCGCGGCGACGCCGACCCAGCGCTCCTGTGCCTCGCCGCGGCCTCCGCGATCCTCCTGCTCCGTGGCCCCCTGGCGAGGGGTGCCGAGTTGGCCTCCTGTGTGCTGGCGCTTCTGCTGGGGCCGGAACCCAAGACCGACGCGTTGCTGTGGCTCGCGCGTTTCGAAATCGAGCTTGGAAAATCGGCGGAAGCAGGTGCCCACTGCGACCAAGCCTTGGCGACACTGCGGGGGCCCGGTGGTGGGCGAAACGAAGGTCGCGCGCACAAATACCTCGGCCATGCCAGCGCAGGTCAAGGCCGGCCAGAGGAGGCGCGCGCCCATTACGAGGCGGCGCTACGCGCCCTCCGCGAGATCGGGGATCGCAAAGAAGAGTCGTCTGTACGCAATGGTTTCGGCGTGCTCTGCATGACGACCGGTCGCCTCCTCGAGGCCCGCACCCACTATGAAGCCGCCCTGACGATCAATCGCGAGGTCGGATGCCGGCGCAGCGAGGGCATCGTGCTCGGCAACCTCGGCAGCCTGTCCCACCTCGAGGGAGAAATGAGCGTGGCTCGCTCACACTACGAGGCCGCGCTGGTCATCCATCGGGAAACCGGAGACCGGCTGGCCGAGGTGAGCGTGCACGAGAATCTCGGGGGTCTACACTTTCTTCAGGGCCGGCTCGATGAAGCGCGCGCGCACGCCGAGGCGGCGCTGGCCTACCACCGCGCAGCTGGAAACGACAGTTTCGTAGGCCACTCGCTCACGAACCTCGGGCAGGTGTGCCTCCTGCAGGGGCAAGTGGAGGACGCCCGCGCGCATTGCGAAGCGGCGCTGGCCATCCACCGAGCGATGGGGAACCGGCTGAACGCTCGACGCGCCTTGCTGACGCTCGGCGAGATCGCCGCGCTACACGGGCGAAGCAGCACCGCCCGGCTGCATTTCGAAGAGGCTTTGGCGCTGGCAAGGGCAGTCGGGGACCGGCAAGGGGAGGGTCTCACGTTGGGCAGTCGAGGAAGGCTCCACCGAAACGAGGGAGAACTGGATCTGGCCCGCGCCTGTGTCACCGACGGGGAGCGGTTGTTGCGCGCGGTGAGCGCGCTCGGTGACCTCGCCGTGCTCCTGTGCGAGCGGGCCCGGTTGGACCGACTGGAAGGACGGACCGAGGCTGCGAGTTTGGCGCTCGCCGAGGCAGAAGCGATCGCCGACCGGGTAGGCGCAGGCCCGGACAGCGAACTTGGCCGCGAGCTGACGGCGTCCCGGGCAGAACTGCTGGCACCGCGATGACCACCCGACTTCCCGGACTCCGGCTGGGCCCCTACGAACTCGTCGCGCCGCTGGGAACCGGCGGCGGCCGAGGCGGAAGCCACGGCCGTCGCCCTGGGTGCCCCCCCGGTCAGCCTCCTGGAACGCGAGATCGCGCAAGCGCGATCCGAGATCTACGGCGCGTAACGAGTCGGCGCTGGGATGGGGTATCCTCTCGCGACGGAGCACCCATGGACGAGCGGATGGTGGCCGGCCGGCACCACCTGAGCAGCGGAGATCGCGCCTACCACCAGGGCCATCTCGACGAGAGCCGCGCTCACCTCGACGCCGCCCTGCTCCAGTTCCGCGGCCCCGATCTGCGGCTCGGGGAGGCTCATGCGCTGCGCGGGCTCGCCCAACTCGAGGTCGGCTGCGGAAACCTCGGCCTCGCCGAGGAGACCGGACGGCACGCGCTCGCGTGCTACGGGGCACTTCGCCAGCAGCTCAGCTCCCTCGCCCCCGACGCCCCGAACGCGGAGCTCTGCACCGAGGCCGAGATCGGTGAAGCGACCACCCAGGTGATCCTCGGCGAGCTGTTCACCCGGGCCGGGCGGGTGGCCGAGGCGACCCATCTGCTCGCGAGCGCCGGCGTCGTGCTCGAGAACCTCGGCGGGAGCGCACTTGGGGCCGTGCAAGCCGCACAGGCGCGGCTCGCGCTGCGCGCTGGCGACCCGCCGGGCGCCCGTCGGCAACTCACGCTCGCCCTGGCCACGTATGAGCGCGTCAACGACGCGATCGGGCAAGCGAGCGTGCTCCTCGCGCTCGGCGAGCTCGACCGGCTCGACGGCGACCTCTCCAGCGCCGAACGCCGCCTGACTGGCGGACTCGAGCGCGCCCGGGCGATCGGAACCCCGGCGCTACACGGCCGTTCCCTCGTCGCGCTGGCCGGGCTCTTGCTCCAGCAGCGGCGCCTTCCGGAAGCGTCCGCCGCCTATCGCGAGGCGCTCCCCCTGCTCCGGCACTCGGGCGACACCGAGATCGAGGGCTTCGCGCTCCTCGGGCTGGGGGAGGTCCTCTCCCGCAGCCTGGACCCGGCGGCGGTGACGACGCTGGTGGAGGGTGCGCGGCTCGTGGGCCGGCATGGCCACCTGCACGGACTGGCCGGCGCGATGGTTCGGCTGGGGCAACACGCCGTCCTGGTGAAGGACCCCGAACTCGGCCTCGTCGCCGCCGAGTGCGCCCGCCGCCTGTTCGAGAGCACCGATCCGGTTCACGGCGCGGGACAGGCGCTGCGGATCACCGTGAAGGCCCTCGCCAACCTGCGCGAGTGGCCAGCCACGCTGGCCGTAGCCCACTGGCGGACCGCGCTGGCCGGGGCGACCCAACCGAACGCCATCGAGGTGCAGGCGTTCTACCGAGCACGGGCCCCGGGGGCCTGGCTCGCGGAGATCGATCGGTGGCCCTCGGCGGAAATCGGCCCGAACGCCCTGCGGATGATCGCGGAAGTCCTCGACCCGCTCCTGGTCGACCTCCGGATCGACGCCCCGTCGCTCGGCACCGTACCGGGCGCGCTCGCGATCGTTGAATCCTTCCTTCGCTCTGCTCGTCCGCCCGACGCGCTCACCGACGATGCCTTCGCCGACCTCCTCGACGAGCTTCCGACCGATGCGCTGGAGGAGCTCCCCCCCGACGACCCGCCGGTGGCGCCGATCCCGGGTGAAACGCTCGCCGCGCCGGCGCGTCGGCGCTCGGTCCCGAGCCCCCTCGTCGCACCGCCGCGGAGAGAGGCGCCCTCCCCAGGCAAGCAAGTGGGCGAGCCATGAGCGAGGTCGCTCCCATCGCGATCTCCGCCGACGGTGGCACCATCGCCCGCGGCGATGGCCCCGAACTCCTGGTCTATGACGGGACGGGGACCCCCCAGTGGAAGCAGTTCCTCGACGACGTCGTGGTCGGCGTCGGCGTCGCCCCCGACCGCACCGTGGCGCTGCTGTCCACCGGACGGGTGGTGGGCTGGCGCGCCCACCTCACGGCGATCGACCCGGTGGACATCCCCGGCGCCACCCGCATCGCGGTCTCGACCGAGGGCGTCCTCGCCGTCGCCGCGCCCGACGGGATCCATGTGATCGAGAGCGGCAGCGCGGTAACGCTCCCGTTCAAGGACGCCCGCTGCCTGTGCTTCGGCCCCGATCGGGGCACCCTCGGGGTCGCGACCCCCACGCCGCCCACCCCGATGGCCCCGAAGGTCGGCAACGGTGGCAAGGTGGCTCCTCCCCCCCCGCCACCGCCGCCCGGTTCCTGGGGCTTTCACGCGATCGATGCCCGGTCGGGCGTTGCCTGGGGCGGGCTCGCGCTCCCGGGCCCGATCGCCGCAGTCGCGTGGGTCGGTGCCGGGATGTGGGCGATCGCCCACGGAAACGCCGTCTCTCTGGTCAGTCCCGACGGCAGCACCCTTCTCAAGACCTGGACCGAGCCGGGCCCGGTCACCGCCGCCGCGGGGGCGCCCGACGGGGTCGCGGTCGCCGCGGTCGTCGACGGAAGCACCATCGTCGTGTGGGAGGTCGTGGGGTTCAAGTGCGCGGGGCGGATCACCGTCTCCCGGCCGGTGATCGACCTCGCCTTCGCCCCAAAGAACCGCCTGGTCGTCGGGCTCGACGACGCCGACCTCACCTTCGTGGACCTGTTCACCGGACAGATCACCCGCTCCGAGCCCCATCCCGGGCGGGGGCGAAACAACTGGGGAGTCAAGGCCGAGCTCGAGCCGGGCGTCATCCGAGGCGCCGCGGTGCGCAAGGGAGCCGGAAAGGTGGCGATCGCCCGCTACGTCGGCGCGATCGACGACCCCGCGTACGAGCGACGGCGCTGGCAGAGCTGCCTGCTGTCGTTTGGGTTGTTCCTGTTCCTCCTCCTGGTGTGTGCCGGCTGCCTGGGCGGGGTGTGGATCGCCTACCTGATGAAGCTCATTCCCGGATTTGGCTGACCTGCCGGAGACCCTCGGGCACCGTGTCGAGCGTCGAAGGTTGGGGCCCCGTCAGCCCGCGTGGTGCGTTCGCGGGGCCAGGTTGGTCGCCCGGATCGTCGCGCTCAACCCGACGAGCAGGTCCGCCACCATCCGCGGGGACTTCGCCAGCAACTGGAGGAACGCCGACCGCGGGATCAGCAAGACCCGGCACGCCGACCGGGCCGTCGCGGTGGCCGACCGCGGCTGCCCGTCGAGGAGTGCCAGCTCGCCGAAGAACTTGCCCGCGGTGACGGTGGCCACCTCGGTCCCCGCGCAGGTCAGGACGACCTCGCCCGCCACCAACACCCACAACGCGTCGCCCGGGTCGCCTTCGAGGAACAGGCGCTCCCCACCGGCGACCTGGCGCGGGGCGCCGAGCGCGACCACCGCGGCGAGCTCGCTCGGGCTCAGGGGGGCGAAAAACGGGATCCGCTTCAGCGCGTCCTGCAGCGTCTGGGCCTCGGCGACCTCCAAGGGCGAGCCCAGCGCCACCACCGGGCGGCGCTCGATCAGGCGCGCGAGATCGGGTGCTTCCTCCGCCAGGATCTGGCGCAGATTCCAAGCGAGCAGGACCGAGCACGCCGCCGCGAGCCCGGCGAGGATCATCCAGCACGTCGTCCACAAGCCGGTGAGCGACACGAGGCTGGAGAAGAGGAGGGGCAGGGCGAACCCACCCATTCCACCGATCAGGCTCACCATGCCGCCTACCGTGCCCACCTGCCCGGGAAACTGCTCGGGGATCAACTTGAACACGCTCGCCGAGCCAAGCCCGGTCGCCGCCCCCAGCACCATCACGACGAAGCCGAAAACGTAGATATTAGCTGGATAGTAAACGTCGGTCGTGCCACCGGCGAGCAGTTGTTTGCGCGCCACGCTCTCGCCCAGCGCGACCGTCGGCTCGTGCCACCGGGCCACCGCCGGCAGCACCGCCGTGCCGTCGTCCCGCGCCGACGGCAAGTCGGCCGGCAACGGGGCAGGGTCGAGGTCATACCCGCGCTCCCCGACGGCGATGCGGCGATCCGACATCGCGGTCACCGCGCCCACCCCGGCCGACGACACGCCCATTCCCGGTGTTCGAACGTCCATCCGAGGAATGGCGAGGAACAGCGTGGCGCCCAGCGACACCGCGAACACCCAGCTCATGACCGCCCGGGCCCCGAAGCGGTCCGACAGCCAGCCGCCCACCGCCCTCACCGCGCCAGAGGGCAGGCTGAAGGCCGAGGCCAGCACGCCCGCCGTGGCGACCGACACGTGGTAGACGTTGACGGAATACGGGACCAGGTACTGGGCGCAGGCGACGAATCCGCCGAACACCAGGAAATAGTAGAACCCGAACCGCCACACCGCCGGGTTCTTCAGGGGGGCGAGGCGGATCGCGAGAGGCACCCCGGCGCCGCCGCCCCCGATGCGCCGGGCGAGGGCTGCAAACACGCCGGCCATCGTCAGCAGGAGGGCCGCGTAGATCCTCGGCAACCAGCGCCAGCCCTCCGGGTCGTCGGCGGTGAGCCACAGGAGTGCGGTGGGGGCGACGAGCGTGGTCACTGCCGCGCCGATGTTGCCGATCCCGAACACGCCCAGCGCCATCCCCTGACGCTCGCGGGTGAACGCCGCGCTGACGTACCCAGCACCGACGGCGAACGAGCCGCCTGCCAGGCCAAAGCACAGGCTGGCGACCAGGAACGACGAAAATCCGCTGGAGTACGACAGGCCCACGAACGACGCGGCGGAAGCGAGCATCAGCAGCGGGAACACCAGGTGTCCCCCGTAGCGATCGGTGAGGATCCCGAGCGGAAGTCGGCTTAGCGCGCCGGTCAGCACCGGGACGGCCAGCAGCCAGCTGACCTGGCCGTCGGTGAACGGCATGGCGCCGGAGGAGACGAGCCACGTGACGAGCACGGCGTTGGTGACCCACGCCGCAAAACATACGGTGAACGCCACGGTGCTCACCGCCAGCGCGGTCGTCGGTCGCGTTTCACGCATCGAGGACGAGATCCGATCGGGCCACCGCGGTGCATGTCAAGACGTACCCCTCCGCAACCTCCGCTGCGGACAAGCCGTCCTCGCTCCCCCGGACGACCTCACCGGCCAGCAGGCGGCACTTGCACGCCCCACAGGCGCCCGACCTGCAGCTGTACTCCAGGGACACGTCGTGGGCCTCGGCGACATCGAGCAGCGGCGTAGCCCCGTCAACCCGGGCGACGATGCCGGTGGTGGCGAACTCGACGGCGAATTCGCCTTCCTCGGGGGACTCAGCCGCATCGCCCCCCTGCCCGACCGGAGGGCGCTTCGCCGCAGCGCGCGTCCGGACGCCGCCGAAGCTCTCCGCGTGAAGGTTGGCCGGGTCGAATCCCAGGCCGGCGAGGATCATCCTCGGCGTCTCCTACGCCACGGAAATCCGCCAATCCGAGCAGCTCGTCCTGCGGCGGTTGCAGGCCATCTCGAACACGCTTGCCACTCAGATCGACGGCGACGCCCACCGGGCGTTGCTCGCCGCGCACCTGAATAAGGACGGCGTGCCCCGGCTCGGTGACGATCCGACCTACGATGCCCTGCACCGCGTGCTGGCGGTGGGAGCGGCGGCCAACCACCTCGACTCGCCGCTCTACACCCTGGTGCGCGAAGGAGACGCGTGGTCGTTCGGCGTGACGTCTGCGAAGGAACCTTACTTTCGCCATGAGTACCACCCACCTTCGATGCTGAGGAACCAGTACGAGCAGGGGGGAATGATCCAGACCTACACCGATGCCAACGGGACGTGGCTCTCGGCGTTCGCTCCGGTGCTGGCGACGGACGGACGGGTCGTGGCCATTGTCCAAGCTGACCAGCGCTTCGAGCAGTTCCAGACGGAGGCCCAATGGAACGCGCTGCGGAGACTGCTGGTCCTGGGGGGCGTGCTGGGGGCGATGGGGGCGGTGGTGGTTCGGTTCGTGGGGCGCTCCGCCGCGAGCCTGTCGGCTGCGCACCGATTGCTGGCCGACCGCCACCTGGAACTCACCACCGCCTACGGCGATCTCGAGCGGGCCCAGGGGCGGTTGGTGGAGGCGCAGAAAATGGCCGCGCTCGGCCAGATGGTGGCGGGCGTGGCCCATGAGCTGAACACCCCCCTGGGGATCGCCGTCACCGCGGCGTCCCAGATGAAGAACGACCTCGCCCTGGTGTCGAAGGGCGACCTCGACCCCGACGAACGCCAGGAAGCGCTCGATGCGCTCGGGGATGCCTCCGGCTTGATCCTCTCCAACCTCGGCCGCTCGGCCGAGCTGGTCAAGCGGTTCAAGCAGTTGGCCATCGAAGACGTCGTGCCGACTGCCTCGGCGGTGCGGGTGGCGGACGAGCTGGCGCAAACGGTCGGTGCCCTGCGACCGCTGCTCCTGGAGGGCAAGGTCTCGGTCAGCGTGGCGTGCCCCCCGAACCTCGTCGTGAAGACGTTTCCCGGTCCCCTGGCACAGGTGGTGACGAACCTGCTGTCGAACACGGTTCAGCACGCCTTCGCGGACAAGGGGGGAACGGTGCAACTCGCGGCCAGCCTCGACGGAGACACGCTGGTGCTGGTCTGTACCGACGACGGGGCCGGCATGTCGGAGGAGGTCCGGGCTCGGGTGTTCGATCCGTTCTTCACGACCCGTCGGGGAAAGGGGGGAATGGGCCTAGGATTGCACCTCGTCCACAACCTGGTGACCCAGGTTTTCGGGGGAACCATCACCTGCACCAGCGGCGTGGGCCGGGGTGCCTCGTTCGTGGTTCGCTTCCCGGTGCGCGGTGCGGCCGGGTGAGGCGCCGCTCCCGGATTTGGCTGATCAGGGTCCGTTTCCGCTGATTGTCACCGTCCCACCCAGGCTGGTCAGGGCCTCCACCATCGCATCGATGTTCGCCCCGGGCAAGACCGGGTTGTCGACTACCGTCACGTTCCCCCCCACCTCGCGGAGTCCAGCCTGGCCGCCGAGATCGGCCAGGAGCGCGTTCCCGACGACGTCCAGGTCACTCCCAATCGTGACATTGGCGTCGAGGCCGGTGGTCCGCACCAGCGCATCGTTGTTCTCGATCCGCACCACGCCCCGGATCTCGGCCAATGCACCCGGTAGGTTCAGGGTTCCGAGTCGCGTCAGCATCGGGTTGTCGAGGAGGATGAAGCTCCCGTCGAGGAGCGCCACCAGGGGAAACCCCTGGATCTCCGCGAGCGCGTCATTCCCGGTGACGACGACCCCCGAGAGCGCAGTCGTTCCAAAAAACGCGCCCAGGATCGCAAGGGCGTCGTTGTCCTCGACGGTGACGACTCCGGCGTTCGCGAGGAGCGGGGGCCCGTCGAACGCCGCCAACGCGTCGTTGTTCACCAGCGTGAACGCATCCACGCCGGTGAGCTTGGGGAACGCCAGCTCAGTCAGCGCGCCGTTGTCCGAGATCGTGATCGCGGCGGCCGTCTCCAGCACGCCCATCCCGAGCAGACTCTCGAGCGCGTCGTTTCGGGAGATGAGCAGCTCGCCACCCACCGAATCGAGCAGCCAGAATCCGAAAATGCCACCGAGAGCGTGGTTGTCGGTGATCTGGAGGTTGCCGCCGACCGAGAGCAGCGCCTGGAACCAGGACAAGCGGGTCATCCCGGCGTTGTGGTCGATGACCATCCAGCCGCCCACCGTCTCCAGCGAGTCGAACGCGTAGAGGTCGTCGAGGGTCGGGTTGAACTTCACGATCACGTCGCCGCCCACCGAGCGGACGCGCATCAGGTCGAGGACCAGGAGATCTGGGTTGTCGTTGACATTCACCCCGAGGCCGATCGCGACGACCTCGGGAAAATCCACCGCCACGAGGCGGCTGTTTTGGAGCAACTCCCAGCTCCCGCCGATCGCCTGCGCCCCCAGCAGGTGCACCTCGGCGAGCGCGG
Organism: Pseudomonadota bacterium; assembly: GCA_947490265.1. Taxonomy (GTDB): domain Bacteria; phylum Myxococcota_A; class UBA796; order UBA796; genus CANLGQ01. The sequence continues at coordinate 12,987 of CANLGQ010000099.1, forward strand.
CGTTTTGCGCGGCGAGGAAATCGCCTGGGACGGCCTCCACCGCGTTCGCCGTGAACG
>CANLGQ010000100.1 GCA_947490265.1 Pseudomonadota bacterium
CTGATCGTGCAGTAGCTGGTTACCCCCGGGTAGCGCGCCGCGAGAGTCCGCCTTCGCCCGAGCCGGGGCGTTACGAAGTCGTAACGCCGTGGCCGACCTCGCCGCGAGAAAGCGAAGCTTCCCGGCCCACGGGGGCCGGCATGGCGCTTGCAACTTGGTTGCGTAGCGCCCGAGGATCCGATGGGGGGCACCGTCCCGGGTCGCCCCTCCACCGCTCCGACCGGGCCAACCCAGGAGGGACCCCATGGTTCCAACCTTGGCGATGCTCCTGAACCTCGTGATCGCGCTGAAGTTGGCCGACCTGGACGAGCCGACGACCCTACTCCAAGCGATCGCGGTGCTGGGGTTCCTCACCTTCGCGATCGCCACCCTGCAGTCGCGGGGAAACCCGACGTGATGCCCGTCGACCAGGCCGTCGTCGTGTTCTCGGACATCGAGATGGGCTGCGGAACCCCCACCGACGACTTCCCGCACACCGATTGGCTTGCCGAGCTGTTTCTCAGTTACAACCGCGGAGAGTGGACCGCTCGGCCGGTCGACCTCGTCCTGAACGGCGACACCTTCGACCTGCTGAAAACCAGCATCAACGGCTCCTACCCCCACCTGGTGGACAGTGCGGTGGCGGTCGCCAAGATGAAGCGGATCCTGGCCGCCCATCGACCCTTCTTCGCGGGTTTACGCGCGTTCCTGGATCACCCCGCGGCGCCGCGTCGCGTGTTCTTTACGGTGGGTAACCACGACTTCGAACTCCTTTTTCCGCAGATTCGCCAAATGATCCGAGAGGCTGTGGGCCGCGGGGCGGATCGAATCCACTTCCCCGGCCTTTCGGTCGATCTCGGCGACGTCCACATCGAACACGGCTCGCAAGCCGACCCGCTGTTCCGGCTCGAACCGGAGCATCCCTTCATCCACTGGCAGGGTCGGTCGATCCTCAACCTGCCGTGGGGAGCGGTAGCGCTCCTCGACGTGGCGATGCCGCTCCACGACGTGCTCTACCCGTGCGATCGCGCCCGGCCCCGGACCAGCGTGCTCACCATGCTGCCCGAGCTGCGGAACCTGATGCTCGAACGCTACTGGCACTACTGGACGCGCGACTGGCTCGGGTCCTGGTGGTCGGCCTCTGACCCGGTCAAAGGGCTCTCGTGGCAACTCTTCCGCCAGGTGGCCGCCCGCCTCCAGTCCGGCGACGCGTCGATCCAACTCGACCCGCGACTCGAGACGGAGATCGCGGAAGGACCACAGCGCCTCACGGTGCTCGGACACCTCCACGACGCCTCGTGGCGGAGCCAGGGGGCCCGGAAGGTGCTTCGCACCGGATGCATGCGGGACGAGTTCCTGGTGGAGGACGACGGGCGAGTCGGCAGGGTGCTGCCCAAGGTCTACGCGGAAGTGCTGCTCCGCCATGGCACGACGCGGCGATCCCACCTCGTCGAGGTCGATGGCCCGCGGGGCGCCCACGCGGCGATGCCGGCCTCGATCAACGAGGTCCTCGCCCATGTCCGCGGGTTTCGGCCCGACCCGATCGCCGAGGCCCACGGCGCCCTGGCCGGGTGAAACCGCTATCGCGCGGCGCCCGCCCGCTGAAGCTCCCCCACCTGATCATCGGTCAGGCGAAACGTGTCGAGACACACGCCGCGCGGGCAGATGCTGTAGGGGAACATGATGTTGTCCCCCAGATCCGACTCGCAAGAGGCCGCACCGCCACATTCCGGCGTGTCGCCCAGCGCGTCCCACCGCGCATAGTCCGACTGCACCGGATGCTGAAGCCCGACATAGTGACCCACCTCGTGCGCGAGGGTCTCGCCAAAAAGCCCGATCTCGTCGGCGTCGAAGCGACCGTTGGGGCCGGCGTGGGCGAGCCAGCTCACCAGGGTGGCGGAGCGCTCGGTCACCTCGAGGGGGCCGGGGATGCCACCCGAAACCCCGTACCAATTGGTGTTTTCGTTGAGAAGCTCACCGAGAAAGACCACGATCTCCCCGTCTTCGGCGACCGCCGCCGCCCCTTCGGTGTCGGAGGCCGGATCCCAGGGGGGCTCGAGCGCGGCGTCGAAACCGCTGCTCACCTCTCGAAGCTCGAGTTCGAGGCCGACCGGGCCCCACACGTCGCGCCACCGCGCGATTCCCCCGTCCACCGCCTCCCGGATCCCCGGCTCGGACGCAACGCCTTCGGCGAAAACCAGGACCACCCGAACGATGGCGCGGTCGGCGTCGGCGTCACTGCGAAGCCGCGCGGTCGCCTGCACCGTGACATCGTCCTTGTACTGCCAGTTGGCGTTCGAGGTGGCGATCTCGACCGTCCATCGGCCCGGATCGAGCGGGGCGTCTTCGTCCCGCATGGGCCAGGTGAAGACCACATCGTCATAGTACGGGTAGAAGGCGTCGGACAGGTCGTTCGGGACGTAGTACCAGTCCTGCCACCGGGTCACGGTGCGCCCCTCGGGATCCCGCACCGCCTCGATCGAGAGGAGGTCGCCGGCCGTCGCGAAGACCGTGAAGCCGGTCTCCCCGTCGCGGACCTCGACCGGAAAGGACGCGATCCCATCGCCGCCTGAGCCCGCGTTCCCGAGATCGATCTTTCGCTCGAAGTAGTTCTCCGAAGTGAAGGGCTCGGCCGTGTCGCCCAACACCCCGTCCTCGCAGGCCGCGAGGAGCAGCACCGGAAACCATCGCATCCGACCTCCCGCTTACTCGACGCTCATGAGCGTGAAATAGTTCGATGCGACGAGATCCCACTCCGCGGGCCCGGCCACGGGGGCACGCCCCTCGAACATGCAGAGATGCTGGACCTGCAGCAGTAGATCGCGCGGATGGCAGAAGCGAAACGGACGTTTACTCCTCTTGTAATGGCGGTCGACCAGATACCGTACCGCGTGCGGAGCGAGCCCGATCCCCATCGCCCGGGCCGTCGACTCGACCAGGCGCATGAACTCGTCCTCCAGTGGATCGACGACCTGGATCTTGTAGGGAATTCGCCGGAGAAAAGCCTCATCGGCGAGGTCTTTGGGCTCGAGGTTGGTGGAGAACACGAGCAAGCACTCGAAGGGGACCTGCTCCTTTCGTCCGTCGGGCAACCGAAGGAAGTCGACGCGCTTCTCCAGCGGGACGATCCACCGATTCAGCAGGTCGCGCGGGGAGAGGTTGCCCCGGCCGAAGTCGTCGATCACCAGCGTGCCGCAGTTGGCCTTGAGCTGGATCGGGGCCTCACACAGCTTGCTGCGGGGGTCGAGCTCGAACTCCAACATCTGGAGCGTCAGTTCTCCGCCGGTGATCACCGTCGGGCGCTTCACCCGGACCCACCTCCGATCAAACCGCTCCCCGCTCGGGTCGACCTCCACGCGCTCGTGCACCGCAGGATCGAACAGCTTCACCAGCTGTCCGCCCAGCAACAAGGTGTACGGAACCCAGATGGCGTCGCCGAAGCACCGGGTCATCCGTTCGGCCAGGCTGGTCTTCCCGTTGCCGGGGTCGCCGTGGAGAAACATCGGACGACCACTCGTGACCGCCGGCCCCAACCGCATCAGCAGCTCGTCCGAGACCAGGAGGTCGGAGAAGGCGTTCGCCAGGTCGTCGGGTGTGGGATGACGGTGAGCGAGGGCCTGGGCCTGGACCGACGCGAGGTACTGGTCCCAAGGAACCGGCGCGGGGCCCACGTAGGTCGTCCCCTTGCGCAGGTCGATCGCCCGGGCCTGTCCGGCCTCGGACAGCTCGGACTGAAAGTCGCCGAACGTGCTCGTCCCCCGGTGGACGACGAGCTTGCTGTTCTTGAGCGCGTCGACCACCTCTTTGACGAGCGGCGCCGGAAGGGCGGTGGCCCGGGAGAGGGCGCTCCCGCTGGCGACGTGGAGCTCGAGAAGGGTTCGCAGCACGAGCTGCTCGGCGACGCTGGCGTCGAAGCCAACCTCCGCCCAGCTCGACGGCTCACGGGGGTGGAACGCCGGGGTTGCAGCCCGAGAAACGGCCGCTGGGTCGGCGACCGGACGGCGGGGCCCGCTCGACGAAGGCGGGGGATCGCGCCGCCCGCCCACCTGAACCATCGCCGAGGGTGCGGGCGGGACGGCGTCGACCGGCCTCGCATCGGACCAGCGAACGCTGGCGGGGCTGCGGAGCGCGGGGGCGCGCGCGAGGCGCGGATCGTCTTCCGGATTGCTCATCGCGCCTCCGCCTCCCCCGGTATCCCGGTCGGCCCACCCGGTCGCCTCAGGACGCCGGGGTCTCCCACGGGTATCCGGTGTTTTGCCCCCGATCCCACACCACCCGACCCCGCACCCACACGCGACGGGGCCGCGGCGCGTCGGCGTCGAACAGGATCCAGGCCAGGGCACCCACCGGGTCGTCGACCCACGCGGGCAGGTCGTGCCACACGAGGTCGCCCTCGAACCCCGGTTCGACCGCACCGAGGTTTCCGTGGCCCAGCGCGCTCGCACCCCCGCGGGTCGCCCACCAGAAGAGCTGGGACGGCGTCAGCGTCGTCCCCCGCGCGAGCGCGCTGTCGTAGGCCGAGGAGGCTGCCCGCGGGATCCGAAACGATCGCCCGGCGGCGATGTCGGTGCCGAGCGCGATCGGCACGCCGCGCGCCATCGCCGCGGACGCATGAAAGCGTCCACTCCCGAGGAAGAAGTTACTGTCTGGGCAGTGGGCGATCACCGCGCCGGCCGCCTGGATCCGATCCCACTCGCCGTCGGAGAGGTGGATGGCGTGGGCCAGCACGCTGCGCCGGTGAACGAGCCCGGCGTCCTCGTAGACCTGAAGGTAGTCGGCGGCGGAGAAGAGTTCCCGGGCGATACGCCCCTCCTCCAAGTTCTCGGACAGGTGGGTCGATACCCACCACCCCCGCTCGCGCGCGAGTCGGGCTGCCCCCGCCATCAAGGAGGCGCTGCAACACAGTGCGAACCGCGGGATCGCCGCAACGAAGATCCGACCGTCGCACCCGTGCCAGCGATCGGCGAGCTTCTCGAGCGACGCGAGGGCAGGCCCGGCCGGGATTTGGAGTTCGGGCGGACAGTTCTCGTCCATCAGCACCGGCCCACCGATGACCCGGAGGCCGCGCCGCTCCACCTCGGCGAACAGCGCGTCGGTCGCGTGAGGATAGACCGGTCCGTAGGCCATCGCCAAGGTCGTGCCCGCGGCGGCCAACGCCGACACGAAGACCCGAGCGACCTCCCGAGCGTGCTCGAGATCCGCGAACCGCTGCTCCTCCGGAAAGGTGGAGTGGTTCAACCACTGAAGGAGTGGACCGCTGGCCGCCCCGACGATCCGCGTCTGTGGGTAGTGGACATGGCTGTCGACAAAGCCTGGGGTCAACACGCCAGTCGAGAGGTGAAGGTCGACCGCCTGCCCGGCATACGGCTCCACCCCCTCGATGGACCCACCCGGGTTGATCCGGATCACCGCGTCGTCCAGCCACAGCACCTCGTCGGGCGATCGCGGGGTGAGCACCCGCGCGCGCAGGACCGTCATGCCCGCTCCTCCAGGTTACGGAATCCTATGACGGATGCCCGGCGCGCGACGACTCCAACCGGTCGCTTCCTGTTCAACCTGGTTCGCGATTGGGGCTTCGCCCTCGGGGTTGCGTTCCTCGCCTGGACGATCTGGGTCCGTTTCCTCGCCCCCGGCCCCCTCAGCTCGGGCCCCGCGCCGGGGTTCACGCTCCCCGATCCGGCCGGGGGAAACATCGCGCTCTCGAACCTCGGAGAAGGCCCGATCCTCCTCAATTTCTGGTTCACTTCCTGTGGCCCCTGTCGCGCCGAGATGCCCGAGATCGCGCGGTTCCACGCCAACCATCCCGAGATCCCCCTGATCGGCGTCTCCATCGACGACATGCCTGCGCAGCGCCTCGCGCACCTGTCGAGGCAGCTCGGCATCACCTGGCCGGTGGCCCAAGACGCAGGGGCATCGGTGTCCCAGGCCTACGGCGTCTCGAGCTTCCCGACCACCATCCTCGTGCGCGACGGGCAGATCGAGGACGTGCATCTCGGGGCGATCAACGCCGCGGGTCTCGAACGGCTCGTCGCACCGTAGGTTCGCCCGTGTTACGGGATGGACGCAGGCCGATGACACCGCCTGACGCCGCACCTGCGGCACTGCAAACTCTAGGACACTCTTGAACTTCACTGACTTTGGTCTCGACCCCGCCCTCCTGAAGGGCGTCGCCGAGATGGGCTTCGAACGCCCGACTCCGATCCAGGAACAGTCGATCCCCGCCGGGGTGGCGGGTCGCGACCTCCTGGCCGCCGCGATGACCGGCAGCGGAAAGACCGCCGCCTTCGTACTCCCGATCCTCCACCGGCTGCTCCCGAAACCCCGCGGAACCACCCGCGCCCTCGTCCTGACCCCGACGCGCGAGCTGGCCGCCCAGATCCACGAGCACCTCGAGGAGCTCGCCCGCTACACGAAAATCAACGCCGCCACGGTGTTCGGCGGCGTCGGCATGGGTCCGCAAGAGGCCGCGTTTCGCAAGGGTGTGGACGTGATCATCGCCACCCCCGGCCGATTGCTCGACCACTTCCAGCACCCCTACGCGCGACTCGACAAGCTGGAGATCCTCGTCCTCGACGAAGCCGACCGTATGCTCGACATGGGCTTCCTCCCCGATGTGAGGCGGGTGCTGGCCCAACTCCCGAAGCAACGGCAGACGCTGTTCTTCTCAGCCACGATGCCACAAGAGGTTCAGCGGCTCTCGAAGGACATGCTGAACGACGCGGTGGCGTTCAACATCGAACGGAAGGCGGCCCCAGCGTCGGGCGTCGCGCAGCGGGTGTACCCGGTCCCGAGCCAGGGCAAGGGCGCGCTGCTGGTGGAGTTGCTCAAGCGAAACGAGATCGGCAACGTGATCGTGTTCACGCGCACGAAGCACCGCACGAACCGGCTCTCCGAGTTCCTCGAGAAGAAGGGGATCCCGAACGCCCGGATGCACGGCAATCGAAGCCAGACTCAGCGCACGGCGGCGTTGGCCGACTTCAAGTCCGGGAAGATCCGGGTGCTCTGCGCTACGGACATCGTCGCTCGCGGGATCGACGTGGAGCAGCTCGAGCACGTGGTGAACTTCGACGTTCCGCACATTCCCGCGGACTACATCCACCGGGTGGGACGCACTGGGCGGGCCGAGGAAGTCGGCGAGGCCTTCACCTTCGTGTCGCCCGAAGAGGAGCAAGATCTGGCCGCGATCGAGCGAGCGATCAACAAGCGGATCCCCCGGGTGCGACTGGAGGGCTTCGACCTGAACGCGAGGGAGGCCGAGCCGCTCGAGATCCCGCTGGCGCAGCGGATCGCCGAAATCCGAGCGAAGAAGGCGGAGGATCGCGCCCGGTCGCAGGCCCGGGCCCGCCGGGCCGAAGAACACCGCCAACCGGCGCGCAGCGGGCGCCCGGCTCCCCCGATCGGAAAGCGGGTGGGCGCCGAGAGCGGGCGTTCTTCTGCCCCGACCGGAAAGCGGGTCGTCGCCGAGAGCGGCCCCGACAGCGGCGGCGGAGGCGAAGTGGCGCCGGGGATCTGGCGATCGGGCGGGCGCGGCCGCTAGGCAGATCAGACTGGGGCTTTCCTCGGAGCTGGAGTCGCTTTCCGCGACGACAGGCTGAAGCGCGACCCGGCGGCGAGCACGTGGAGCCGTACCCCGATCAGCTCCACCGGCTCTCCCTCGCCAGCCTCGGCCATCGAGGAGTACTCGAGCGCCGAGACGTCGACGATGGTGATGCCCCCGCTCCCCACCACCTCGATCGTGTCATCCGGGCCGATGAACGCCGCGGTATCTTCGTCGAGCCCGCACCCGATCGTAAACGGGTTGTAGGACAGCGCGGTCAGCAAGCGGCCGATACGGTCGCGCTGCCGGAAGTGTTGGTCGACGATGATGCGGTTGATCAGCCCGAGACCCGGCGCCAACGAGACCTTTCCCGCCCGCGGGGTGGAACCCGAGTCGCCGAAGGCGATCATGTGCTCGCTGCTGAAGGCCGCACCTGCCGAAGTACCGGCGACGTGAACACCGTGGGCGTTCAACTTGCGGATCCGCTGGGCGAGCGCGGTGCCCCCGAGGATCGTCGACAGCCGAAGCTGGTTGCCCCCGGTTAGAAAAACACCGTTACAATCCGAAATCTGCTCCAGCGACGCCTCCGACTCCGCATCCTCTCGGGTAAAGGTCGGGATCACACAAACGAATCCAGCCCCCACCGACCGGAACACGTCGACATAGCGGCTGCCGGTATCGGCGAGGACGCTCGCTGTCGGAAGCACCGCGATCCGAGCGGCAGGTCCCCCGCACAGGTCGACGAACCGCCGCAGGATGGCGCGGTCGCTGATCTTGTCTTCCGCACCGCCGATCGGGACGATGAAACCCCGCGACCCCGGCTCTGACTCACGAGAGGGCATGTTAGTTGACGGTCCCTGAGGTCACGGCGCAGCCGTCGCCGGTGTAGACGCTCGCACAGGAGACCATCGCACTCGTAAGGATGGTTTCGCACGTCGCCCCTGCCATCTCGTCCAGGCAGGACTCCGCCGCCTCCTGGTCGAAGGAGCATGTGTTCTCGGCGGACGCGTAGGCCAGCGAGAACAAGCCCTGGCATTGGCTGACATCGTCGCCAAACACCACGCCGCCGAACTCCTCCTGGCAATCGAACATGAGCCTACAAAGGTGCTCGGCGTACTCCTCGTTGAACGTCTCGGGGTCGACGCCCCCACACGCCACCAAGCCCAGCAACAGGACGGATCGAGACCTCACGGGATCACCTCTCGGGAGCGCATCCTACCCCTTCGCGCACGACCCAGCGCCCGCCACAGAGCACGTCGCGGGGGACCAGATTGGGCCCCGCGATCACAAGGTCGGCGTCGGAACCCGGTCGGAGCTGGCCCTTCCCGGTCAGACGAAACTGGGCCGCCGGGTTCGCGGTGGCGATCGCGAGCGCGGCGGACGGCGGCACCCCCAAGGCGATCGCCGACGCAACCGCCGGCAGGAGGGTCGCTGAGGTGCCGACGTCCATCGCGAGCAGGTTCCCGTCGCGGTCGAAGGTGGGCAGGCAGCCGCCCCCGTCGGAGCTCACGGTCAGCCGCGTGGGGTCGCCTCCGTCCGCGAGGAAGGCCGCGATCGCCGCGCCCGCCGGGAGGGCCGGATCGAGGTCGTCCGGAGGGAATGCGGTGACATCGATCGTCACGCCCCGGCGAGACAGGGCCTGGGCCTCGGCCCACAGCGTCGGATTTCGGTTGACGTGAGTGGGGTGAAAGACCCTGGGTGGCAGCTCGGTTTCGTCGAGCGCGCGCCACAAGAGCGACAGGCCCCGGGGTCCATCGCCGAGGTGGCAATGCAGCAAGCCGGCCTTCCGCGTCATCAAGCCAGCCACGTGACAGTCCGCCGCAATCCGAATGATCTCCTCGAACGTGGGCTGGCTCGAGCGGTGGTCGGAGATCGCGATCTCCCCCGCGGCGACGATCCGATCGATGTGGACGATGTCGCCGCGCACCGAGCCGGTGAGCGTGACCGGAGGGATCTCGTAAGAACCCGTGTAGCAGAGCGCGGTCAGCCCCGCGTGCTCGAGGCCCCGAGCAACGGCGAGCAGGTCGGCGATCGACCGGGTCGTCCCATCGGTGCCGAGGAGGCCGATGGCGGTGGTGACTCCGGCCGTGGTGAGTTGCTCTGCCTTCAAAGGCGGAATTCGGGTGTGGGCGCCGCCCTCTCCGCCCCCGCCGCCCAGGTGGACGTGCGCGTCGATGAGCCCGGGAATCACCCACATCCCCCGGGCGTCGACCTCCTGAACCGGCCAGCCCGCCGGAGGGGCCGGCAGCTCGCCCAGGGCCGCGATCCGACCGCCGGCCACCCACACGTCGGTGATCCCGCGATCTTCAGGCGTCCACAGCCGTCCTCCGCGGATCCAGAGCCACACGCGCGCCTCCCCGCCGCGTTCTACCCCGAAGAGAGGTTAGAGGCCCGGTCCATGCACCGGGACGACCCGCCGCTCCCCTCCGACCGCCTCGTCGCTGCGACGTACTTCGTGCTGTTGTCGGCGACCGGCGCCTGGGTGCCCTACCTAGCGCCGTGGCTCCGCTCCGCCGGTTTCGACGCCTGGTGGATCGGGACGATCTCAGCGGCGATGGCCGCGGTTCGCCTCGTCTCCGGACCGCTGTGGGGCATCGTGGCCGACGCCACCCAACGCACCGCCCGCCTCCTCGTCGTCGCCTCCCTCCTCGGGGCGATCGCGGCGATCCTGGCCCTCCTCAGCGGATCGGCGACCTGGATCGTCGCCGGCCTGCTCCTCGGGGCCCTCGCCCGCGCCCCCGTTGGCAGCCTCCTCGACGCGGTCGTCGTGCGCATCCTCGAGGCGCGCTCCGATCCGGGCCGCTATGGGCGGTTGCGCCTGTGGGGCTCGGTCGGCTTCCTCGTGGCCGGCGCCCTCGCGGCAGGGCTCTCCGAGCTCTCCCCCGTGTTGCCACTCTGGCTCGCGGTGGCCTGCCTGCTCGGCGGGGCGTTCGCCAGCCGGCATCTGCCCGATGTGCGGCCGACCACGACCGGGACGGCGTTCCTCCCCGCGCTCGTCTTGCTGGTGCGATCCCCCCGGATGGCCGTCCTGTGGGCCAGCGCCACCCTGCATGGAACCGCGCTGTCCGCCTACGACAGCTTCTACTCGCTCCACATCGCCGAGCTCGGCCTGCCCGCCCGGTGGACCGGGGCCGCCCTGGTCGCCGGCGTCGCCGCCGAGATCGCGATGTTCGCGGTGGCGCGCCCCTGGATCGCCCGTGCCGATCCGCTGTTGTGGATCGCCGGCGCCAGCGCGCTGTCGGCGGTCCGGTGGACCGTCACCGGAACGGCGACCGACCCCTGGCTCCTCACCGCGACGGCCCTCCTCCATGGGCTCACCTTCGGCGCCTGGTGGATGGGTTTCGTGGAGGTACTGCGCAAGGATCTCCAGCCCGAGACGCGAGCGAGCGCCCAGGCGATGGTGGCCTCCACCGCCTACGGGCTCGGGCCGATGTGCTGCGGGCTCCTCGCCGCGCGCCTGGAGAGCACGGCGGCTTTATACTACTGGTCAGCCGGTTTTGGGGTCATGGCCGCCCTCCTGGCCCTGCTTGCCCGGCGGATCCCCGCCCCCCCGACCTGACGCAACCGGTCAGAGGTCGCGGATTTCCTGCGAAGGCAGCGGCTCATAGGCCGGACCCGGCACAGTCAGCGCGCGCCCCCGCCTCTCCAGCCAGATCGCCGATGCGCCAAAACCGAGGCCGGTCAGCACCGACACCGCGAGCACCAGGGCGTCGTCGAGCAGGCCCAAGACCGGAATGACGTCGGGAATCACGTCGATCGGCGAAAGGACATAAAGGAGTCCCACCCCGATCGCTGCCGCAGCTGCTGCCAGACGGGTCCGCATGTTTCCCCCTCCCTTTCGACGACGGCCGTCAGTACATTATTGCCCTCGTCGCCCAGGCGCACGACGAGCTCGGCGGCGCCGCCGGCGCGCCTCTCGACCCGCTCCAGGGGGACGCCCAGTTCGAGACCCGCCGCGCCCACCTCCGCGAAGCAGGCCTGCCACCGGGCTCCGGTCGCGAAAGTTTGGTCGATGTGGTTCGGGAGGCCGGCACAGCTCGGTGCGGCGAGCGACGAGACCGCGAGGAGCCAGGATAGCAGCACGAGCCCTCCTCCCAGCCAACTAATTCGCGCGCGAGGCGCAGGGTTCCCTCCCCACGCCCGGTCACAGACCCAGCTGGCTCATCGCCGCCAGAATTGCCGTCTTTCTGGCCTCCATCTTGGTGATCTCTGCGGCGGCCTCGACCAGCACCAGCTTCTTCCCGATGGGGAACACCGCCACCAGGTAGGTCCAATCCTGCTCCCCAAGGGGTGCGCGCACCTCGAGCATCGCCCCCCGTACCGGGCCCGCTTCCACCTCGGCTTCCGAAGCCACCTGGTACCCCGCAGCGACCATCCGCTGCTTCATGGCCTCCTTCCAGAACAGAAGCTCGCCCTGGGGTTCGTGCTTCTCCGACCGCACCCGGTACATCACGCCATCGGACGACACCGCCCGGTACTGGGTGTGGTCCTTCCAAGCAGAGAATCCGGCCGGCGTGGCCGGCAACGCCGGAGCGGTGTCCCACGAGGCGGCCTCGTACTGGAAGTCGGATACCAAATCCTCGAGGTTCAAGGTATTCAACCAGGCGAAGGACGAGCTGCCGTCGCGCGTCGGGGCCCGCCGGTCGCGGAACTGGAAACTGACCTCCACCCGGGCATATTGACCCTGGTGCTCGAGGAAGCGGATCCGCCCCTTCAGGTTCTCGATCTCCTCCACCAGCTGGGTGATCTGCCGCTCCACTGCGACGATCGCCTTGGGAGTCGAGGTCGAGAGGATCGCGTAGTACTGATCGAGCACGCTCTCCCGGGCGGCGAGCCGCGAGCGCTGTTCGATCAGCTCGGTCGTGAGGTCACTGGCGGAGAACCGCCGCTCCGCCACGACGCCGAGGGTGGCTGCCTTCGCCAGGAACGGGTCGACAGCCTCGCCAGGCAGCCGGAACGTGGCCGCCGTGCCGCTCCGGGTCTGAAACCAGCCGCCCAACGATTTCGCGTATTCCACCAGGGCATCTGCGGCATCGGCCGGCTGACCCACCTTCACCACGAGGCTCGCGGTCACCGCGGTCACCGCGGGGGTGGACACCTCGGCGGGAGCGGTGACTGGGGGCGGTTGCGCCGGCGGGGGCGGGGGAACCGCCCCGGCGGAAAGGCTCGCAGCCAGGAAAAGGCCGATCACGAACCACCCCCTGCGAGCGCCGCCCGAACCCCGGCCCGGTATCGGTCGACCGACTCGGACGACGGGTAGAACGCCTGGGCGAGCACGAGCTGCTTGTCGGCCGGGTCGGCCAGGGCACACACGTCCCAGGTGTACGGGTCGTCGGACCCATCGACCAGAGTGACGCAAGACCAGCCCGCCTCGGTCGTGCGCTCCGCGCTCGCAAACTCCGTCGCCAGCCGC
>CANLGQ010000101.1 GCA_947490265.1 Pseudomonadota bacterium
GATCACCCCGCTCGGTTCGACGGTTACCGGCGGCAGGGTCGAGGTCGATCTCGGCGGGACCACGCTGTCGTGGCCCCTCGATGCGCCCCTGACCCCGATCGCGTTGTCGCTGCCGGCCGGCGAGATGTCGGTGGTGGTCCGAGGTCCCGAAGGCCTCATCACCGCCGACGGGGTGTCGCTGAAGGGTCCGATCGACCTAGATCTTCCGCCGATCGCTGGGCGTGAGCTGGTGTTCGTCTGCACGCCCTCGCTCGAGGAGGAAGCCGCCTGCGCCGAGACCATCGTCCGCACGTTCGGCCGGCGCGCCTGGCGGCGACCGCTCACCCCGGCCGAGCTGGACCAGATGATGGCGTTGTATGGTGCTTCCCGAAACTCAGGAGGTCCGTGGGAAGAGGGCGTCCTGCTCGCGCTGAAGGGCCTGCTCGTGTCGCCCTGGTTCCTGTACCGCGTGGAGCTCGATCCTCCCTACTTGGCCAGCCCCCGCGCGCTGAACGGCTGGGAGTTGGCGACTCGCCTGTCCTATTTCCTGTGGGCCAGCACCCCCGACGACACCCTGCTCGATCTCGCCGAATCGGGCGCGCTCACCGACCCGCGGGTCATCGAAGCGCAGGTTGCCCGGATGCTCGCCGATCCCCGCGCGCAGGGCGTGGTCGACACCCTCGGCGCCGAGTGGCTCTACCTCGACGCCATCGCCACCTCCGCTCCGAATGACGGGCTTTTTCCCAGCTTCAACGAGGCCTTGCGGTCCTCGATGCGTGAGGAACTGCATCGCTTCACCGCGCAGATCCTGCTCGGCGGTCGGCCGATGACCGAGCTCTTCGACGGCCGGGACACCTTCCTCGATCCGCTCCTCGCGGCGCACTACGGCGTTCCGGCGCCCTCGCCGACCGGCTTCGCTGCGGCCCGACTCCCTGCCGATCGGGTGGGGCTCGTGAGCCGCGCGGGCTGGCTCACCGCGGTGAGCTACCCCACGCGCACGTCGCCGGTTTTGCGGGGCAAGTGGGTGCTCGAGAACCTCCTGTGCGAGACGCCGCCCCCGCCGCCTGACGCCGTCCCCCCCCTCGAAGCCGCGTTCCCCGATACCGGCAGCCCGCCCAGCATCCAGGAGACGCTCGCGGCCCACCGCACCGATCCCGCCTGCGCGAGCTGCCACCTCGTGATGGACGGGATCGGCTTCGGGCTCGAGCACTTCGACGCGATCGGCCGTTGGCGCGAGGCCGACGAGTACGGCAATCCGATCGACGCGACCGGCACCCTGACCGACGGGAGCGCGTTCGACGGGGCCGCGGAGCTGGCGGCGCAGCTCTCGAAGAGCGACACGGCCACCCAGTGCATGACCCAGAAGGTCTTCACCTTCGCGCTCGGTAGGGCCCCCCGCGTCGAGGACCTCGTCTACCTCGACGCCATCCACGCCACGTTCCAGGAGGGTGGGCTCACGTTCGCTTCGCTCGCGACCGGGATCGCCACCTCGGAGGCGTTCCGCTCCCGGTCGCCGGTGGAGCCCCCATGAGGCCGTCCCGCCGCTTGTTCCTGCGCTCGGCCGCCGCCACCGTGGCGCTTCCGCTGCTGCCGTCGGCGCTGCCGCGCACCGCCCGGGCCGCGAGCGAGGCCCCGGTCCGCCTGTTGATCTGGTACATCCCGAACGGGATCCAGACCCGGAGCTGGACGCCGGAGATCGTCGGCCCCCAGTACGACCTCCCGCTCCAGCTCGCCCCGCTCGGCGCCTACGCCGCTCAGACCAACGTGATCACCGGGATGCGCAACCGGGCCGCGGAAGACCCGATCAACGACGGCGACCACGCCCGCGGCACCGGGAGCTTCCTGACCGGAGCCCCGATCAAGTTCACCTCCGGCGAGGACATCTACAACGGGATCAGCTTCGACCAGCTCGCAGCGAACGCCACCCAGGGGAGCACCCCGCTCCCTTCGCTGCAGCTCGCGATGGAACCCGGCGGGAACACCGGAAGCTGCAACGCCGGCTACTCGTGCGCCTACACCCGCAACCTGGCGTGGTCGGGACCGTCGACCCCCCTGCCGAACATCACCGACCCCTTGATCGCCTTCGAGCGCCTGTTCCCTGGCTCCGACGCCGACAGCTCCCCCGCCGAGGCCGCGCGGAGGGCGATGCTCCGCACGAGCGTGCTCGACACCGTCGTCCTGCAGGCCAACCAGATCTCCGCCCGCGTCGACAGCGAGGACCGCCAGAAGCTCGACGAGTACCTGACCGCGGTGCGCGAACTCGAGGTCCGAATCCAGGCCCTCGGAGGGAGCGGATGTGCAGCCCCGGCCGACCCCGCGCCGGGGGCCGACCTCACCGCGCAGGTCCACCTGATGGTCGACCTGCAGATCCTGGCGCTCCAGTGCGACACCACGCGTATCCTCTCGTTCATGCTAGGAAACTCTGGCTCGAATCGGAGCTACGACTTCCTCGGCGTGCCCGGGGCGCACCACGAGATCAGCCACCACCAAGGGGATGAGTCGAAGCTCGCCCAGCTCGAGACGATCGCCACCTGGGAGGTCGAGCAATACGCCTACCTCCTCCGCCGGCTCGACGAAACAACCGATTTTGACGGAACTTCCATGCTCTATAACAGCATGGTGTACTTCTCCTCCGAGATCCAGGACGGCGACGCGCACAACCACACCGACCTGCCGATCCTGGTCTCGGGCAGCGGAGGAGGACGCCTCTCCACCGGCCAGCACCTGGTCCTGGCACACGAGGAGGAGCTCTCGAACCTCTACCTCGCGCTCCTCGAGGCCTTCGGCACCCCGCAAGCGTCATTCGGGGTGTCCACGCGCATCCTCCCCGGCCTGCTCCAGTGATCGCCGTCCTCCTGGCCTGCCGGCCTCCAGACGCTGAGCCGGCTCCTCCGGCCGAGCCGGAATCGGCTGCCGAGGTCTTCGACCGGCTCGCCGCTCCCGGTCCGTACTCGGTAGGGTATCGAGAAGATCAGCTCGAATGGGTGGATTCCAGCACCGGATCCCGTGAGAACCGCCTGGCGGTGTGGTGGCCCTCCGACGACACGACCGGCGCGGAGGCCCGCTATTGGCGAGGGGCGGTCCCGGCCGGCCCGGGCGTGTTCGCCGAGGCCACGGTCGCGGCGGGCCCCCACCGGGTGGCCGTCTTCTCGCACGGCCACCAAGGATATGCCGAGAACTCGTCCTTCCTGGCAGAGCACTTTGCATCGTGGGGTTTTGTCGTGGTGGCCCCTGACCACACCGGCAACACGACGATCGACGGCGGCGAGCGCACGACCGAGATCTACCTCCAGCGCCCCGGCGATGTCTCCGCGGCGCTCGACTGGGTGCTCGATCCGGCCGACGCGGTGCGCGCGTCGGTCGACCCAGCCGATCCCGTCCTGCTGGGTCACAGCTTCGGCGGGTACACCGGCTTCGCGTCCCTCGGCGCCACCTATGATCCCGCGGTGCTGGCCGACTGCCCCAACCACCTCGACGATCCCTACTGTTCCACGCTCGACGCGGCGATGACCGCCCGCTTCGAGGCTGGCCTCCGCGAGGAACGGTGGGCCGCCGGGGTGTTGATGGCGGCCGGCGATTTCGACAAGTTCGGCGCGGCGGGCGCCGATGCGGTCTCCCCGCCGTTGCTCCTCATGGGCGGCGGGCTCGACCCAGGCGGGGATGGCAGCGAGTACTGGGGAGCGCTCGCAGCCGGGACGGATCGTCACTGGCTGCGGATCGACGGAGCCGGGCATCAATCGTTCACCGACTTCGCGGGCATTCTGGAAGACTTCGACGGGTTAATGCCCGCGGAAGCCGGTTTTGCCGTGATCAACGCTTATGCGCTCGCCGCGCTGCTCGCCGCCGGCGGCGACGCCAGCGTCGCCCCCCTCCTATCAACCTTCCCCGGACCCTTTCCCGGCGCCACCCTGGCGGGTTCCGCCCCCGGATCCGGTTGACCAGGACCACCGACCCAGGGTACGATACTTGCCGGGCTCGGCCCGTGGAGTCACTTGTGACGCGAACTGCCTTAGCAGCCCTTCTCCTCGCCGGCCTGGCGGCATGCGAACCCGTCCGCACCGCCGACTACCTTCAGATCTCATTCGATGGCCCGGCTCAAGCCGACATCACCTGCAGCAACGGCGGCTGCAGCCCCGCCGAAAACACCGCGACGGTCACCGTGTTCTGGCAAGACGACCCGCTCTTCCTCGCCGAGGACACGATCGAGATCGCCCAGTACCGGGTGGACTATGCCATCCCCGGGATCGAGGGGGAGGTCCCGTTCTTCGCCGGCTATACCAGCCAGTTCCTGAATCCCGGTGCGACCGTCAGCTTTGAGATCGTCCCGTTTGGGCAGACCCAGCGCGACCTCGTCGCCTCGACCATCGGCCCCGGAGAGACCGTCATCGCGAGCGCCACGCTCACCCTCGGTGGCTACGGGCCGGCGAACGAGATCATCGGCGACAACGAGGGCGAGGCCCAGGCCCCCTTCGAGCTCTGGCTCTCCGACTTCACGGCGGCGACGGCAACCGGCCCGACGGCCAGCTATACCACTACCACCCCCTGATCGGCCTCGGAGCTCGTTCCCATGCGCATTTCCCTCTTGTTTGCCGCGCTGGCCGCGTGCGACCTGACCGCTCCGCCCAAGCCGGATCTCAACGAGGAGCTCGGATGGTCCGATGGATTCGAGACCACGGCGGTCACGAACATCTACGACGATACGGCGGAGCCCACGGATGATCCGGATCCGCCGCCTTCCACGCTGTTCTACATCGACACACCCGCCGCGACCTACCCCATCCTGATCAACACCTGGGATCCGGTGACGCGCACCGTCAACCCAGACACGGACTGCACGATCGACCTCACCGGGCTGAAAGCCGGCGACCACGTCATCCAGTACTGCATGATGGACATCAACGAGCAGGACATGTTCCTGCTGGGGTACCCGCTCGACGTGAATGTGCCCGGAGGGACCTGCGATTTCTTCGATGTCGCTTGGTATCAGTACGAGGACTACTACACCGAGGTGGGGCCGGCCGCGCTCAACATCACGATCAACCCCGACGGCACCATCGACGACGACGCGTACACGATCTTCGGCGAGGCGTTCTGCCCCTTCGACTACCGGCCGTACGGCCCAAACTGTTGCCTCGGCGGGTATGTGCTCACCATCAACGACCTGATGGCCGGGGAGATCTACCAAGTACCGGGTCTTTGGGGAGGCTACGCCGGGGATTGTTACGACGGCACCTCCTACATCATGGCCGCCGGAGAGACCGACGACCACTTCCCGCTGGGCGAGATCGTCTACACCAACAAGCAGCCTTTCAAGCAGACCTATGAGGTAATCCAGACCGCGAAGGAGTACAGCACGAACATCGGGCTCGCCAACTACTACGACCCCATCGACCACAACGGCGAGAAACCGGCCGGGCTCAACCGGATCGACGCGAACGACAACAACTTCCCCGACGAGGGCGACCACGCGTTTTGGGCGCGCGAGTACACCTCGTTCAACTGCACCGACGACGCGCGTGAGTTCTACGCGGAGATCCGGCTCATCGTTCGGGAGTGGAACACCGAGGAAGAGTTCAACGAGCTGGCCGCCGGCGACCCCGATGTGGAGGGCTTCGAGTCCGGTCCGGGGGGCGAGCCCGAATCGCGCGACCCGCTCAACAACTTCATGGACTGGGCCCAGGCCGGGCCCGGCAACAACGTGTGGACGAGCGACTTCGATTAGCGGTTCGGCCGCCTCGCAGGGCCCTGCCCCTGCAACCCCGCTGGGGGCTGGCTTCGCCGCCCCCCAGACCCCCGGCGCCGGGCGCTACCAGGCCTCAGGGAGCTTCGCGGCCTGATCGACCGCGGATTGCAACGAGTCGGCGAACCAGCGGCGACCTTCGATGGCGGTGAGGCCGGCCCGCTGGATCTTGGCGAGCGGGCCCGGGCGGGCGCCGGAGAGGATCACCGAGACCTTCTCGCGGAACAGTTGCTCCAGCGCCGATTCCAGCGCGACCAGCCCCGTCGCGTCGATGGACGGCACGGCCGCGAGATCGAGGATGACCACGCGGGCCGCGCGCCCGACGACCGAGAGCGACGAGATCGCCTTCTGGGCGGCGCCGAAGAACAGCGGTCCGTCGATCCGGTAGAGAACGACACCCTTCGGCAAGATGATGCCGAGCTGTGGGGCTTCTCCCTCGAGCCACTCCGCGCCGGTCAGGTCCGCCATCCGAGACATGAACAGCAGGCTGGCGAGCATCACCCCGGCCGTGACGGCGACCACCATGTCGAACACCACCGTCAGCCCGAAGCAGGTGAGGAGCACCGCCACATCGGAGCGGGTGGCGACCTGCAGGATGTGGGCAAAATGCCGAACATCCGCCATGTTCCACGCCACCTGCAAAAGCAGTGCAGCCAGAGCGGCCATCGGCAGGGCGCCGAGAAGCGGGGCCAGGCCGAGCACCACGACGAGCAGGACGATGGCGTGAAAAGCAGCGGCAATCGGCGATCGACCGCCGGCCCGGATGTTGGTCGCGGTGCGGGCGATCGCCCCGGTAGAGGCAAAGCCCCCGAAGAACGGGGCCACCACGTTGGAGGCTCCCTGCGCCAGGAGTTCGGCATCCGGGTCGTGCCGGGTGCCCGCCATCCCGTCGGCCACGACCGCGGACAAAAGGCTCTCGATGGCGCCGAGCATGGCGATCGCGAACGCCGAGGGGACCAAGGTGCGAACGAGTTCGAGCGAAAGCACCGTCGGAAGTCCGCCGGCACCTGGCAGGCTCCACGGGAGGAGCGGCGTAGGAGGCACCTGGGGGATCCCGCCTTCGAAGCGCGTCGCGATGGTGGCAACCTCGAAGCCGGGGACGAGCCGCGCGGCGGCGAAGGCGGCCACGGCCGCCACCGGCAGGGCCACCAGCGCGGCGGGCACTCGAGCCGTGATCCGCGGCAGGACCAGCAGGATCGCCAGGGTCAAGGCGGCGATCACCGCGTCGGGCCACCGGGCCGTGGGCAACGCGGCGACTAGCACGATGACCCGCTCGATGAAGTGCGGCGGCCAAACCGACGTGGTGAGCCCGAGCACGTCGCGGACCTGCAGGGTCGCGATGACGACCGCGATGCCGGCGGTAAAGCCGGTGGTCACCGTGTGCGGAATGAACTGGATGAGCCGGCCGAGGCGGAAGAGCCCCAAGGCGATCAGGACGATCCCGGCCATGAACGACGCGAGGAGCAGGCCCGAAGGGCCGTGTTGCTCACAGATCGGGGCCAAGATCACGACGAAGGCCGCGGTCGGACCGCTCACCTGGGTAGCCGATCCACCGAGCAGCGCCGTGACGAAGCCGGCGACGATCGCGGTGTAGAGGCCGTATTGAGGCGGCATCCCGCACGCGATCGCCAGGGCCATCGAAAGCGGAAGCGCGACGACGCCGACCACCGCACCGGCCAACAGATCGCGCCGCAGGTCGCGAGCGCTATAGCCGGTGGCGAACGCTTGGCGCAGCGCGGTCGCCGGGCGGAGCGCAAGCTGGGTCGAGGCCCGACGGTACCGCCGCGAGACCCGCTGCAACACGGGAAGCTCGTCGGTAGGCGGATCGGGGGGCAACGGGGTCGGCTCGGACGCCATGCGACGGGCCCTAACCGCCGCCGCCCCGGCTGCCTATGAGGTCCGCTCGGAGTAAGCTGACGGAGTCGTCAGTCTTTGGGGGGAAGCCCGTGGGGGCCGCTGCGCTATTCAGTCGTTGGATGCGGGCACATGGGCTGCCCGAGGGAGAGATCGCGGCGCGCACTGCGGTTGCGGTGGACCGCATGCACCGGTTTCCTCCTCCCCTCGATCGCACCGCCGCGTCGATCTTCGGAGCGGTCGACCGATTGGGTCCGCTCCTCACCCTGGGCACGCTGAAGCCCGCGCACCAGCTGGACGACGAGGCGTTTCACGCGTTCGACCGCCGCCTCGCACACCACACCAACCCCTACGTCCGCGCCCTGTGGGTGCTCACCCGCTTCACGCCGATGGCCGCTCGGTACCCTGATCCCGGGCCGGCGACCGCCGGGCACCACCCCCTCGACGCCTTGCTCCCCCAGATCCGACGGAGCCGAGCGCACCAGGAGCGGATCTGGGACGTGGTGGTGATCGGGAGCGGCGCGGGCGGCGCCCCGCTCGCCCGCGCCTTGGCCCAGGCCGGGCGTTCGGTGTGCATCCTCGAGAAGGGCGCCCTGGTGCGGCCGACCACGACTGATCTCGCGATCGAGCGCCACTATGTCTCGCAGGGCATGGTGGGGAGCGTTCGCGGGATGCCGCTGTTGTTCGCCGGCGAGGCGGTCGGCGGAACGACCGTGATCAACTCGGGAACCTCCTTTCCCACCCCCGCCGCCCGACTGGCCGCGTGGGATCAGCAGGCGGGCACGCACTTCGTCGACCTGCTGCCCCGGTACCAACAACTGGCTCTGGACCACATGGGCGTCCGGCCCTCCGATCGGAGCGTGCTCGACGCCTCGGCCTTCGTCCTCGAGCGCGGACTCGCCGCGCTCGGGCACGGGGAGTCGTTCGTCCTTCCCCGCAACGCGCCAGACTGCCGGGGCGCAGGGCGCTGCTGCTTCGGCTGTCCAAACGGCGCAAAGCAGAGTACCGACCGGTCCTACCTCCCCGACGCGGTGACTGCGGGCGCCGCGTTGTGGTGGGAGACGACCGCGACCGAGATCCGGGAGACCACCGACGGTGTGGAGATCGTCGTCCGCGGCGAGGAAGGCCGGCGGATCCTGCGCGCCCGCACCCTCGTCCTCGCGGGCGGCGCCTTGTCCACCCCGCACCTGATCCGCACCAACCACCTCGGCAGCCACTGGCGCGCCGCGGGGGACAACCTCCGGATCCATCCGGCGACCAAGGTGTTCGCCCGCATGCCCGAGGCCCTCCCCGAGGGCGGCGTGCCCCAAGGGCTCGGCTACCGCACGCCGCGCCTCCCCCGGCTGATGTTCGAGGGGGTTCACACGCCGGCTTCCGCCGCCGCCCCGATGATTTCGGCGTCGGGGGATCGGCACCGCTGGTGGATGGCTCAGTACGAGCACCTCGCCACCTTCGGCGTCATGGCGCGCGACCGATCCACCGGCCGGATCCGGGGCGACGGGCTCACCCGGATCCTCGACTACCGCTTGCACGGCGACGACGCCCGCGACCTCGGGGCCGGGGTGCTCCTCCTCGCCGAAGCCCTCTTTCGGGCGGGGGCCGAGCGAGTGCTCCTCCCGCTGGCGGTGGGCGAGCCCGAGGTGGGCTCGCTGGACTCCCTGCGGACTCGCAGCCCAGAGGAATTCACCCCGAATACCCTGATGACTTCGGCATTTCACCCCCACGGGACCGCGGCGGTGGGTCGAGTGGTCGATCCCGATCTGAGGTTGATGGGCAGCGAGCGGATCGTCGTCGCCGACGCGAGCGTGCTTCCGGACTCGCCAGGGGTGAATCCCCAGGTGACGATCATGGGGTTCGCGCTGCGCCTCGCCGAACACCTCGGCGCCACCGTGGAGGCCTGAGTGTCATTCCGCATCACCGAGACCATGGCTGGCCGACACACGGCGGTCGACGGGGGCAAGGACCAGCCCTTCGCCTTCGAGGTGACCTGGGGTCCGCGCCAGCTCCGCGACTGGGCGAACCCGCTCTCGGAGCGGTTCCTGTGGAACGAGCTGGCGGGCCGGGTTCGCGCCGACGGGCTGTTCGATTGGACGCCGTGTACCGGGAGCTTGTCCCTCGACTACGCGCGGGGTCGCGTCGTCTACACGTTCGACGCGGAGGTCGCGGGCCGGCCGGTGCGGTTCCACGGGGAGAAAGTGAACATCCGTCCCTGGAACCTCGCCTTCTCCCACACCACCTGCTTCGGCACGCTGGTCGACCTCGAGTCGGGGCGCCTCCTCTCTCGGGTGGTCGTTTCGTTCCGACTGCGCGACCTCCCCCGGTTCGCCGCCTCGCTCCGCTGGGGGCGCGGGTGAACGATTGGGAGCGGATCGTTGCCGCGAGCCAGGAGGGGATCTACGAGTCGAACTACCTCAAGGCCAACAGCCCGGACGGCCGCCGCGGGCTGTGGATCAAGCACAACCTCCTTCGCCCTCGGTCGGGCTTGGCGAAGGCCGAGATCTGGGCCATCGCCTTCGAACTCGGCCGCCTCCCCCGGGTGGTGAAGCGCGAGGTGCCGTGGGAAGCCCTGGCGCTCGACGCCCATCAGATCGACTTCCGCGCCGGATCCGTCTCGCTCACTCCGAACCGGGCGCAGGGATCGGTGGGCGAGGCCCGTTGGGACCTCGCGCTGACCGGCGGATTGCCACCGCTCCACCACCTCGGCCACCCCTGGATGTACACCGGCCGCTTCCCCAAGAAGAAGCTCCTCACCCCTGCCCCGAATCTCCGTTTCCAAGGTGAGTTCCACTGGGGAGCCGAGCGCTGGGAGGTCGAGCGCTGGATCGGGCTGCGCGGCCACAACTGGGGCACCGAACACGCCTGGACCTATGCCTACGGCAACTGCAGCGCGTGGGACGACGGATCCGCGAGGACGTTCGACGGCTTCTCAGCGAAGATCCGGCTCGGGGGACGTCCGACGCCCTGGCTGTCCGGACTGGTCGGCTGGGGGCCGGAGGTGCGGCGCAACCGGCTCCGCCACGCGCTGGCCCGGTGCGAGGTGATGCTCGACCGGTGGAGCCTGCGATCCGGCCCGGTGCGCCTGGAGATGACCGCGGATCCAGCCACCTACGTCGGGCTCCGCTACGCCCACCCCGACGGTCGCGAGAGCTACTGCTACAACACGAAGTTCGCCAGCGTCTCCTACGAGGTGGACGGGCAGCGGTACACCTCGCGTCAGGGAGAGCTCGAGGTGCTGCTCCCCGAGCCGGCCGCGGGGATCCCGCTGCACCCGACCGCGGACTGGGACGCGGGGGGCGGCGACTACGCGAGTACCCCATGATCCGCGGCCCTCGGATCGGGTTCCTCGACGCCGTGGAGCGACTGGGAAACAGACTTCCCGACCCGATCACCCTGTTCGCGTCGCTGACGCTGGTCGTGATCGCGGCCTCTGCGATCTGCGCGCGACTCGGCGTGGGGGTCCCGCACCCCACTGACGGCTCGGTGATCGCCGCGGTCGACCTCGCCAACGCGGCCGGGTTTCGACGGTTGTTCCTCGAGGCGGTCCGCAACTTTACCGGGTTCGCCCCGCTGGGAGCGGTGCTCGTGGCGATGCTCGGGATCGGCGTCGCCGAGGCCTCGGGCCTGGTCCAGGCGATGCTCCGCGCCGCGGTCGCCTGGGTCCCCCGCGCGGCCGTGACCTGGGCCCTGATCTTCGTCGGGGTGAACGCCAACGTGGCCTCCGATGCCGGGCTTCTGGTGTTGCCGCCCATCGGGGCGCTCCTGTTCGCCTCGATGGGTCGCCACCCGCTGGCCGGCCTGGCCGCGGCCTTTGGGGGGGTCGCCGCCGGCTTCAGCGCAAACCTCTTCCCCACCACGCTCGATGTGCTCCTCGCCGGCTTTACCCGCGAGGCGGTGACCGCGTCCCACCTGGCGCCCGACTACTCCGTCCAAATCCTCGGAAACTGGTACTTCCTGGCGGCCGCGACGCCGCTCCTCACCGGGGTCGGCGTCGTCCTCACCCATCGCGTCGTCGAGCCGCGGCTCGGCCCCTGGGAAGGCACTCCCGAGGCCATCGCCCCGCTCACCGCCGAGGAGCGACGCGGCCTGTGGGCCGCTGGCCTCGCGGGCGCGGCCGTCGCCGGGTTGGCGATCGCGGCAGCCAGCGGCCCGCTGCGCGATCCCGCCCCCAGCCTGGTCGATGCGCTCGCGCCGTTCTTTCAGAGCCTGATCGTCTGGATCCTCCTCCTGTTCCTGGTCCCGGGGATCGCCTTCGGGATCGGCGCCGGCACGATCAAGAGCGATCGCGACGTGGCGCGGATGGCCGGCAAAGCCATGTCCAACCTGGGTCCTTACATCGCGCTCGCCTTCGTCGCGGCCCAGTTCATCGCCACCTTCGGCTGGTCGAACCTGGGCGCCATCGTGGCGGTTTCGGGGGCGGAGGGGCTGCAACAACTCGGGTTGCAGGGGGCGCCGCTCCTGGTGGGCCTCATCCTCCTCACGAGCTTCCTCGACCTCTTCCTGGCCTCCGCCACCGCCAAGTGGGCGGTCCTGGCGCCGGTGATCGTCCCGATGTTCGTGCTCCTCGGGCTCACCCCCGAAGCGACCCAGGTCGCGTACCGCATCGGCGACTCCTGCACAAACGTGATTACGCCGTTTATGCCGTATTTACCTTACCTTTTGACGATCGCTCGCCGTTACGACCCCAAAGCCGGGACCGGCACGATGGTCGCCCTGATGCTGCCCTACACCCTCTCGTTCGGAGTCGCCTGGACCGCGCTCCTCCTGGTATTCTACGCGCTCGACCTGCCGATCGGACCCGGCGTCGGGTTTTGGATGCCGTAAAGCGGGTTAGGCAACCTGGGGAGGCGCGATGACCCTGACGGTCGAGGGCATGACCTGCGACGGCTGCAAAGCCGCGGTGGAACGAGTGGCCTCCCGGATACCGGGGGTCACGGCAGCGCGGGTCACGCTCGCCGACCGCCGCCTGGAGATCGAAGGCGACCCCGATCTGGACGCGCTGACCGCGGCCATCGTCCGGGCCGGCTACCGGGTCGCGGCGAGCCCGTGATCGCCGTCACCTGGGCCGCGTTGGCGTTCGCCAACGGACAGTCGACCCACATCTGGATCACCCGGGAAGCGATCGCGCGATTGCCAGCCGGAGAGCTCAAGAACTTCGCATCGGATCCGGCCGTCGAGCGGGCGCTGATCGCCGGCGCGATGTTCCCCGACGGGGGCTACGCGGTCGACCACCCCTATGGCGAGGCGGCCCATTGGGAGCCGTTCCACGACGCCTACCTCGCCTGGATCGCCGACACCTACGACCCGCCCTATACCGGCGCCGCGGCGC
>CANLGQ010000102.1 GCA_947490265.1 Pseudomonadota bacterium
GCGCCCCACCCGGGCCGAGACCACCGACGTGGCGAACGCGATCCTCGATGGCACCGACGCGGTGATGCTCTCCGGCGAGACGGCCACCGGGAAGTACCCAGTAGAAGCAGTGCGAATGATGGACAAGATCAGCCGCGAGGTCGAGGGGAGCGAGTTTTTCCGCCCGAGTCCGATCGACGCGCTACCCGCCTTTCGCGGAATGACCGGCATCGTCGCTCGCTCGGCGGTGTTCGCCGCGAACGAGAGCGCACGCCCCCTCGTGATCTTCACCTGGTCTGGGGAGACCGCCCGACAGGCGGCGAAAGCCCGCCCGCGGGGCCCAATTTTTGCGCTCACTCCGAACGCCCGGGTGGCCGACCAACTCTGCCTCGCCTGGGGGGTCACCCCGGTGATTGTGCCGACGGTCCACACCACCGACGAACTCATCACGGTCGGCGAGCAGTGCTTGATTCACCGGGGGATGGTGAGGCGCGGAGAGGAGATCGTCATCCTCGCCGGTCGGGCTCCACGTCAGGGGGCCACGAACCTGATGAAGATCCATCTCGCGGGAGCAGAAGACTAGCGCGAAGCGCCCGCTCGATCGCGGTCACCAGCCGCCGGCGAACGAACGGATCATCCGCAAGATCCTGCCGCACCTCGAGTTCGAGCGCCACCCGCCCACCGCCCGCCGCCGCGTGACGCTCCACGCTGTACATCAGCCCTTGCTTTCCGCTGTAGGGCTCGTTCAGCGCCACCCGGATCCCCTCGGCGGCGAGCGCTTGGGCCAAGGCCCCCGCGACCGCCTCGTCCCGATCGAAGAGCACCCCGACCTCCACGATGCGGGGCTCGTGGTCCTCGTAGTACGGGGTAAAACTGTGCATCGACAGGACGACCCGTCCCGGTTCGCGACGAACGACCTCCTCCGCCGAGGCGTGCCACGCGTCCCACAGGGCCATCCGCCGATTCCTCTCCGCGGCCCCCAGGCCCTGGTTCAGAAGGATCTCCCGACCGTGCGCCTCGGTCCGGATCAGGGTCGGATCGTCGGGTGCGCGATTGGGATCGATCACCAGCCGTGAAAACCCAGCCAACACCGAGGTCAACCCAAGCCGTTCGGCGAGTTGGAGCGTGATCTCCCCGATGCCGATGTCCCACGCCCAATGGGTACCGACGAGCCAGCGATCGGCCACCGGCCAGGAAAGCCAGGGAGGTAGCCGGTTACTGGCATGTTCACACGTCAAGAGAACCGAACCGAGTCCGCTCGACCCCACGACCGACGGAGCGAACGCAGGTACCAACTCAATCCCCCTGATTCGAGGCAGAGCAAGCGGATTCCCCGCAGTGATGCACCACGACCCGTCCGCCGAGGAGGTAGTCGAGGGTTTGATGACGGGTGCCGAGCCACAGTCGCGGTCCAGCGTGCGCCCCACTGAACTCGGCGGGCCGGTTGCCGTCCGCCGGGAGGCCGACCTGGGGGTCGAATTGGACGAGCGCCCGGCTGTCGCTGGGAAGGGGCGCTGCCGTGGACGCGATCCCGAACGGCGCGGTCACGGCCGGGGACAGGAGCGGGAGGCCGGTCGAACGGGCGATGATCTCGGTCGTGAGGTTCGGCACCTGCTCGTCGCCGATCGACTCCTGCAGGAGGAAGGTGGCCCCCTGAAGCTCCGGCACCCAACCCACCGGGTCGGCGGCATCCCAGAGCAACTGGGAGAACGCATACAGTTGCTGGCGATCGCCCGGATCGGTCGCGACATTCGTGAGGAGCAGTTCAAAGAGCGGCCAGTTGGACGAACGCTCGAGCATCGTGGACCACACGCCCCCGCCAACGTGGAGGACAGCCGCGTCGATCGCCGGTTCCTGAGCGACGAACACCATCCCTTGAATCGCGCCGAGGCTGATGCCGTAGTACGCGACGTGGCTCGGATCGCCGAGGAGCTGCCCCGACGCGCCCCGAAACACGTCGTCGCCGAGGAGCTCCCCACTCGACACGAGGTCAAGCAGGGTCCGCGTGTTGACCTGCCCCTGCACGAGTCGGTCCGACACCAGGGGGAGCTGACCAAAGTCGCCCGCAACCTCGAGTGCACCGACCCGATCGTCGGCGGTGAGGCCGCGCCACGTGGTGGCGACCACGATGAAACCACCCTCGTCGGCCAGGGCGAGGAGGTCGGACGGATCATCGGCTTCGTCCAGGTAATTGGATGGTTCTCCAAAGATCCCGTGCCCAAAGATCAGGATCGGAACCGCGCCAGCCGGGGCGTCCTTCACAGAGGTCGGGATGTGGACGTACAGGTCGGCCTCGACCTCCCCGGTCGGCTGAGAGGTGCCGTCGAGGAGATCCAGCTTCTCGTCGTCGACCAGGAAGTCGGTCGCGGTGAACGTGCCCTCGGCGGCTCGCCAGGTGAGCGGACCGGCCACGATGTCCCCGGCATCGGCGTTGCGAACCCGGTCGAATTGCCAGGTTCCCGGTACCGAATGTGAGAGGAGCGCGGACCGGAGGGGCAACGTACCGTCATCCACCGGGTAATCCCAGGCCAGCGCGATGGTGTCGCGAGGGAGCCCCATCGACTCGAGCTGATTGACCACCGCCCGAGCCCCCGGTGCGGCGTCGGCGAGGGAGGCCGGCGGATCTCCCTCGATCAGCGCGTCGAAGCGGTCGGGGCGCGCCAACACCGCGGTGGTGATGGCCACCGCGACCTGATGCCCCGCAGGAACGGCTTCGAGCGGGCGAACGAGCAGCGCAGGATCGACGGCGTTCGGCCAGGCATCGAGCTCGGCGAAGGCGGGGAGCCAACGACCCGCGGTGAGGTCGGCGACGACCACCCCCCCCTCCCCCGGCGTCGGGGTGCGCCAGTCGGGAAGGGTAGATGGATCGAGGCCGGCAATTCGGAGCACCGAGGTTTGGGCCGGGGAAAACCCGGACCGGAACGCGACCCGATCCACCGGGACTGGCGTATCGCCACCGGAAGGCAGGGATTCCAGGGGGATGTTCACCCGCCCATCTGCGCCGAGGAGCAACCGGGAGGGGAACGGGTTGGCGAGCCCGTCACCGACCAGACCCACGCCGTCGTCGGGCGTCGCGGCGGGATCGGGGGAGTTGCAACCCAACACGGCCAACCACCACACGCGCACCTCTCGCTCGCTTACCCCTCGACCTCGGCGGCCGCCAGCGCAGCCTCCAGGGCATCGATCTCGATCTCCCCGGCTTGATAGGCGTCCATCGCCGCCTGGAGTTGGAGCATGGCCCGGCGCAGTCGGGCGCGAGATCGCAGCAGCCTGCCGGTCACCAGCGTCCACCGCAGCGCGAGATCGCCGGGAGTCCGAACCCGACTCTCGAGGATCGCCTCGGGCGTCGTCCTCGGCCGGGTTTGGCCGGAGGTCACCGGGAGGCTCGCTCGCCACGTGGGCGTCCGCAACGCTGCGGCCAACCATCCACTCGAAGCGCTCGCCTCGAGCGCGATCCACTCCGGGCTCCCGGCCAGCGCTTCGTCGAAGGCCACCGAGTAGCCGACCGTGCCGAGTTCGGGCCGCATGCGCGATACCCAGACCTGCCCAGCCGCTAGCGCCTGCCTGCCTGCGGTCGTCGCCGGGCGCGGCGTCGCCTCGCCGGTCTGCCGATCGACGTCCGCGAGGTCGACCACCTGTGCGTGGGCAGCACCCGGTGCGGCGGGTGGCACCACCCGGGCGAGCTCACCGACCGCCACCGCGTCGCGGACCCGGGACGAGGTCGGCACAGCCCAGCCCGCTCCGGCGATCAACCGATCGATCTCGCCCGACGACGTCGGTCGCAGGTGCACCGATCGCACGTCGTACCCGGGATCGTGGACCTGGGCGAACCGGCGAACGACCTCTGCACACGGCCGGCGATGCAGCACGAGGACCACCGCGCGGCCGGCGGCGCCGCCGAACGGGCGGAACACCCCCTCGGGGAGCGCCACAGTCGCAGCGAGGGCGAAGCCTCGCTCGAGCAGCTCGAACACCGGGCGCTTCCTTGCATTATGTAGGATAGACCAAGGTAGGATCACAACCGCCCGTCCCCCCGGAGCCACCGCTGCGGCCAGGCTCTCGACGAACAGCTCCTCGCTTGCGACCCGGTGGCGGCCCGCGCCGAGGGTGTAGCGAGCCAGCACCGACGGTGCGGTCACGGCGACCGAGAACGGAGGGTTCGCGATCACGACATCGGCAGGGGGTCGGTCGGTCGCGAACCAGTCGCCGCACTCGACGGCCGACCCCGCGCCCGCGAGCCGCAACTGCACCGAGGCCAACGCGGCGAGTCCGCGGTCGAGTTCGACGCCCCGCACCCGCGCACCGCTCGCGGCCGCGAGCCGCAGCAGCCCCCCGGCGCCACACGTCGGGTCGAGCACCTCGTCGCCCGGACGGATCTCGGCAAGCGCAACGACCAGGCGGGCAAGGGCCGGCGGGGTGAAGAACTGGCCGCGGGATGACTTGAAGACTTCCGGAAAGAAGCGCTCCCAAGCCAGATCCAACAAGTCGCCCGTGAGGTCGACCTCCGCCAGGACCTCCGCCGCGAGCGGGTGCACGGCCACGTCGTCACCGAGGCGAGCTTGCAAACCAGCGACCAGCGCGTCGAATGCGCGGGCGCCGGACAGGCCCCCCGCCGCGAGCCGCAATTCGGCGCGGGCCAGCGAAGCGGCGAGGCTCACCGGGGCAAGGGGAGCGGAAACGCTGCCGTGTTGGCTGGCACTCTCTCCTCCCCGACGACCACCTCGACCGGGGACCCCGGCGTGTCGAACGGGATCTTCAACACGGCGAGGGCCAGCGCCCCCCCGCCCACCGCGGCAACGCTCGAGATCGCGCCGAGGAGCTCCCCTTCATGCTCGACCGACGCTCCGGGCCGCACCGACTCCCCCGCCGGCAGGACGAGCCCGGTCAACCGCCGCTTGACGCCGCCCATCACATCCACCCGATTGACCGTTTCCTGGCCGATATAGCATCCCTTGGAAAAGTTGAGGACCTCGCCATGCAGCCCGAGCTCATGGACGAGCCGCTTGTCGCCGACGTCGTCGGGCCAAATGGGCCGGCCGGCGCGCACCCGGAGCACCTGGGCGACGTCCGACCCAACCGACGGCTCCATAGGAGAGACGCCCCAAACATCCCAGCCTGGGACACCAAGCCGGTTCGCGGCGACGACCCAACCACCGCCCGCTTCCGCGACCCCAGTCGGAGTGGGCAGGCCTGCCGCCGCCAAGGCGGTCGCGGCGCTCGGCCCGGCGAGGTGGAATCCGGCGGACAGGTCGAGCGCCTCGACCTCTACGTCATCGAAAACCAAGAACGAACCGAATCGACTCGCAAACTCTGCGCCGAAACCTCCATCGGGAAACGCCACGAACGCATCGGGCCCAACGCAACCCAGCCAGAGCAACCCGCGCACGCGCCCCCGGTCGTCGAGCAACGCCGAGCGGTGGGCGCCGCCGACCGGCAGATCGCGAACGTTGTGGGTGAACATCCCGTTGCAGAAGCGCCGGGCATCGGGGCCGCTCAGGCGAACGGCACCCGGTGCTTCCAAGCGTACGCTGACCCGCGCCCGATCGAGAGCGGAAACCGCCTCCTCTGCCTGCATCGTCCCTCCGTTCATCGCTGTTCGAGCCAGCGCTGGATCTGTTCGGCTTGGCGCTCAGGGTCGACGCGCCGAGCCACCCGCGCCACGACTCCCGCGGGATCAATCAGAAAGGTGGTGCGCTCGATGCGGGCCGTCAAGATCCCGTCTACGACGCGATACCGGCGCGCGAGTTCTAGCGCGGGGTCGGAGAGGAGCGAGAATCCGAGACGGAACGCTTGCCGAAAGACCTCGAGTGAGTCTGGGTGATCCGGCGACGCCCCGAAGACGCGAAGGTCTGTGAGAGTGTCCAGATCGCGAACCGCGCAGGCCTGCGTCGTGCATCCGGTGGTGCCGGCCTTCGGAAAAAAGTAGAGCAGGACCCACTTTCCACGCAGTGCGTCGAGTTGGACCATGGTCCGACCGGGGACGCCGACCACTCCCCACGGGGGCGCGGCGACACCCGCGCGAAGCGGGCGGAGAATCAGCCCTCTTCCTCTTCTTCGAAGGCGATGATGGTCGCGCCGGCCGAACGCGGCGGGGCCGGCTTCTTGGGTGCCGGCGGCGGCGGCGGCGCAGACGGCGGCGGCGGCGGCGGCGCCACGACGGTCGCCATCTCGTCGTCGAACGAGTTCGGAGAGACCGGAGGCGGAGCGGCCCTCTCCGGGTTCGGCCGGGCGGGAGGTGGCGGGAGAGCTGCTTTGGCCGGTGTTGAAGGCTGGGGCTCCACCTCGGCCTCGAAATCGGCCTGCCCGCTTCCACGGCGCATGAACCAAAACGCGACCACGAAAAGCACGATGACGAACAGCAGGCAACAGAGCCCGCTGCAGGCCAACCCCACAATCAACTCGACCACGCCCATCGATCCCCTCGGCGTCGCAGTCTCCATCGCCGACCACCGGCTGTCAAGGCATCGGATCCCGGCGCCCCGCTCGGCGATGGACCTGCTCTGCGCGCACAATGGCAGCCTCGACCGTCACCTCTCCTCGACGCCAGGCCCCCTCGATGGCCCAGAGCTCCCCTTCCACGGCAAGCGCATCGTCCAGCGACAGTGCGCGCGTCTCGAGTAGGCGGCGCGAGTCCACCAGCAACACCTCCAGTCGGCCCCGGGCGAGGTCACCCTCCACCGAGCGGATCGGACGGTGTCGGCTCCAGACGGCGAAGCCGACCACCGCCAGCACCAGGGCGGCCGCGATCCACGGCACAAAGGGAAGCGTCGCGGCCGCCGCGAGGAGCAGCAGACCGGCGAGGACGGCCTCCTCCGCCCCGGGCTGGGCGACCAGTGGTGGAAGGGGCACCGTCACCGGGGGCAGCGCCGCAGACAGCTCCGGGCGAGTGGTCGAAAGCCGCCAAGACCACGCGCCCAACAGTCCCGCGATGGCACCGGGGGCGGAGAGCAGGGCCCCGCCCACGGCGAACCCGAGCACCAGCCAGACCAGATCGGTTCCTCCCCAGGCCTCCCGGGTGGCGACGGCTGTCCACCCCTCCGCCCGAAGGCGACTGACGAGCTTTTGGGCCTTCCGCCCCGAAAGCCTGGACGCGAAAGCGGCCGGGGCGCCGGTCGCCGGGTCGATCCCGTGGACGAGCCAAGAGCCGGAAGGCCGGATCGGAGGCATCCAGGGGGTCGCGAACCGAACCGGGCGGGTGGGGTCGGCGCGGAGCTGCCGGAGCGCGGCCACCACCCTGCCTGCATCACCGGGGCGCAGCCGCGGATCGGGAGCAAGTAGCCGAACGGCCAAGAGGCCGAGTCCGACAGGCCCGGGCGGCACCCGAGGCGGCCCGGCCCGCTGAGCGGCTGAAACCGCGAACGGCGTCGCGCCAGCCCAAGGCGCCCGCCCAGACAGCGCCCGGTAGAGCACAAGCCCGAGCCCATAGACATCGGCCGGTCGCCCCGGCAACGCGCCGGCCAGGACCTCGGGGGCCGACGTGCCAGGCCGAACGCCGAACCCAAACCCCGGCTCTCCCAGCCGGGGCCCGTCCGCCGACAACCAGACGCGCCCCGGGCGAACCGAACCATGCACCCGGCCCCCGCGGTGCAGCGTGGCAACCTGTCGCGCCACCCCCAACGCGAGCTCGAGCGCCTCGGAAGCGGACATCCGCGGCGCTGTATCGAGCGTCACCCCCTCGACTCGCTCGACCACCAGCCACCATCGGCCTTCGCCGCCGAACACGCCCAGGACCTCGACCGAGCCGCCCCCGTTCGGACCGACCGCAGCGCGGTTGGCAGCCGCTCCGATGAGCGCCGGGTCCGCGAGATGGGCGTGGAGGACCTTCACCACGACCCGACGGCCCGTGGCGACCTCGACGGCCGGCCAGACCTCGCACGAGTTCCCCGCGCCGATCGGCTGACCCTCCAGCCGAAAGCGTTCGGAAAGGACATCCCCGGGGGCGAACACCCGACCTCCACACTGCCGGTGGAATTCTAGCGCGACCGAGTTCCGCCCGGGCGACGACCTCACCGCGCGGGGCGCGGGTCCTCGAACCGGTAGAGCGTGGCGCCCTCGCGGGCCCAACCGATCTCCTCGGCTGCGGCCCGCTCGACGAGCAGCGGGTCGGTTCCCAGGAGGGTGAGTTCGCGCTGAAGCCTGGCGTTTTCTCGATCGATCCGAGCCAGGGCCTCGGTCTCCGAGGCGAGCCGATCCACCAAGTGGTGCCGCGCGACGATGCCCGTTTCACCCCAAACCGCCGCAGTTGCGACGAGGAGCAACAGGATGGCAGGAACAAACGCCACGAGCAGGCGAGACAAGGTGGGGTGCACTGGCGGGAACCGGAGGGAGGGGGGGAGCGGGCGGGGCGGTCGCCAGTAGCATAGTCGCCGCGATCCAGACGTGCAAGGCGGATCGATCGGAGATCAGCCCCCACCTGGATCGGTGGCGATGGCCTGGCGAGTCAGCCCGACGAGGCGGGCCTCATCCATCACGCCGACCACGCGCCCATGCGAAACACCGGTATCCGCGCGGATGATCACCAGTGTGTTCGGATTTTGCTCGGCCGCAGCCCGCAATTTCTTACGGAGGCCATCCTTGTCGACCGGTTCGTCGTTGACGAAAACCGAGCCATCGAGCGCCATCCACACGTTGATGTCCTTGTCCTGAGTCAAAATCGACTGCGACGAGCTGCGTGGCAGGGAGACCTGAATACCCGGAGCGGCCTCCGCCCCTTGGGCCTCGTTCCGCTTGTTGAAGGTAGTCGTGACCATGAAGAACAACACAAGGTTAAACGCGACGTCGAGCATGGCGGTCAGGTCAACGACCGACGACTCCTCGCGCCGGCGCCGCTGTCCGAACCTCAAGCGATCTCCGCAACCGCAGCAGGGGCCAGGATCTGGTCGAGCACTTCGATGGAGAACTCCTCTAGGTCGATGGTGAGCAAATCGACCCGCGACGTCAGCCAGCGGTTCGCGACCACCGACGGGATGGCCACGCAGAGTCCGCCGAACGTGCACACCAGGGCCTGCGAAATCCCGACGGCCATGGCGCTGACCTCGGGCGTGTCGGACCCACCAATCACCTGAAACGTGAGGATCATCCCACCGACCGTGCCGAGCAGGCCCAACAGCGTGGCAACCGACCCGATGGTCCCGAGCAAGGGCAGGTTTCGCTCGAGATCCGACGCCTCGCGGCGCCCGATCTCCTCCATCCGCTCCTTGATTCGCTCGCGCGGTTCGGCGCGATGGACAACCGCAACCTCGATGAGCCGCGCGGCCGGCGCGTCGCGTTTGCGACAAGCAGCGAGGGCATCGCCCCACCGTTGCTGGCGGATCAGCTCGACCACTTCCCGGCGAAAACTGCGGGGCATCACCCGGCCACGACGAAGCGCCCACAACCGCTCGAGCGTCGTGGCCATGGCCACCACCGAGGCGAGCAGGATGGGGATCATCACGGGCCCGCCCGATCGGATGTACTCGATGACCACCACCGGACCTTGCCTCCGGCTACTCCGTAACCGTCGGGTTAGGACACGGCTCATGTCGAGAGCGCGCACCGCGGCGGTCCTCTGCGGCCTCCTCGCATCCGCTACCCTGGTGGTCGAGCTGGTGTCACCGGCCTCTATGGTTGGTTACCTTGCCCGCCAGGGATTGTTTCAGGCGGAGCTGCTCTGGGGCCGGATCCCGGTCGAGGAGCTGCTCGCGTCGGGGAGCCTCACCGCGGACCGAACGGCGAATCTGCGTCGCGTGGCACCCATCAAGGAGTTCGGGCGCACGCTCGGCCTCGCGAGCACAGAGAACTACGAGACCATCAACCCCACTTGGAAGCGGCAGATCTGGAACCTGTCGGCGTGCCGGCCCACCCAATTCGAGTCGGTGCGCTGGACCTTTCCCGTCGTGGGAAGCATGCCGTACATCGGGTTCTTTCGGCAGCCCGACGCCGCGGAGCGCGCCGCCGACCTCGAGCGGTCCGGCTACGATGTGTACCTGCGCACCGCCGGCGCGTACAGCACCCTCGGGTGGTTCGCCGATCCAGTGCTGCCCGACATGCTCGACTGGCCCGAGCCCGCGCTCGCCGACACCCTCCTTCACGAGTTGGCACACGCCACGCTCTGGATCCCGGGCAGCGCTATGTTCAACGAGAGCTTCGCGAGCGCGGTCGGCGAGGCGGCGAGTGCCCAATGGATGGTGCACACCTACGGTGCCGGCTCGACCGAGGTCACCGACCTCACCCGGGCCCGCGCCGACGCCGAACGCTACCGGGGGGTGCTGCACCGGGTGTACGAAGACCTCGAAGCGGTGTTCGATGACGCATCGTTGAACTCGTCGGAACAACGGCTTCGCAAAGCCATGATCTATGAATCCATCCCCCGGCGAGCTGCCGACGCGGGGGTAGGTCCACCCCGTCGACGTACCGGGGCGATCCAGCGCGGGACCTGGAACAATGCTCGGCTCGTCCAATTCCGCACCTACAACCGCGGAGCGGCCTGGTTCCGCCAGATCCTGGCCGAGGAGGACGACGACGTGGCGCGGTTCATCGAGCGGGTCCGCGAAATCACGGCCGAAGGAGGTGACCCATGGGCGGCTCTCGGCACGGCCGTCGGCGCCGACCCAGCGGAGTTCGCCGTCGGCGACGGGTGACTGTCCGAAAATCTTGACAGCGTCGCGGCAACCGGACGACTCACCCGACGCGGCATCGTAGCCGCTCCGCTTGCTACGCCCATTTTGCGGGACAGTTCGTATGGCACGACCTTTGCTTTCCCCCCACAGTCAGGGAGGGTCTCATGGGGCTGGCGGCCAGGCGACCGGATGAGCAAGGCATTCTCCTCAACACCTACCTGCGAAAGATGGGGGCGATCCCGCTCCTGTCTCACCAGGACGAGATCGAGGTCGCGCGCCGCATCGCCACGATCGTGGCCGACAGCGAGTTCGCGAAGGCCGCGTTGACCCGGGCCAACCTGCGCCTCGTGGTCTCCATCGCCAAGCAGTACGCCTACCGCGGGTTGCCGCTGCCCGACCTCATCCAGGAGGGGAACCTCGGGCTGATGAAAGCGGTCGAGAAGTTCGATTGGACCAAAGGTTTCAAGTTCTCCACCTATGCATCCTGGTGGATTCGCCAAGCCATCATTCGGGCAATCGAAGGCCAAATCCGCACCATCCGGATCCCGATCTACAAGCTCGAGGTCGCCAACCGCGTCCACCAAGCCCACAAGTCCCTCTACCAGACCCTGGGACGAGAGCCAACACCTTCCGAACTAGCCGCAAACCTGGAGATCGACGTCGCTCAGGTCGAGGAGCTCCTGTGCCTCGCGCGGGAGCCGATGAGCCTGGACGCGATGGCGTCCGAAGATTCGGACACCCCGATCATCGAGCTCATCGAGAACACCGACGCCGAGCAACCGTCCGCGGCGCGCGACGAGGCCGACCTCCGGGAGCAGATCAACGAGGTGCTCGCCGACTTGTCCCCCCGCGAGGAGAAGGTCATCCGGATGCGCTACGGCATCGGCGAACCCACCCACTACTCCCTTGAGGAGATCGGCACGCGCTTCGCGCTGACCCGCGAGCGGATCCGCCAGATCGAGATCAAGGCGCTGAAGAAGCTCCGCCTGTCCCGCCGCCGGCAAGGCCTCGAGCCCTGGGCGGCCTGAAGGACCGGCGCCCCCTCGTCATGCGGTGTGCGGCCACGCGTCGCAGCTGCAGATGAGGTTCCGATCCCCGTAGGCGTTGTCGATCCGCGAAACGAAGGGCCAGTACTTGTGCTCGCGGGTCCACGTGGCGGGGAATGCAGCCAACTCCCGACCATACGAGTGAGGCCAGCGGTCGGCGCAGACCGCTGCGGCGGTGTGGGGCGCGTTGCGCAGCGGATTGTCGACCGCGTCGAATCGCCCGTCCCGGACAGCAGCTATCTCGCCGGCGATGCCGATCATGGCGTCGCAAAAACGATCGAGTTCCGCCTTGGACTCGCTCTCGGTGGGTTCCACCATGAGGGTGCCCACCACGGGGAACGACATGGTCGGAGCGTGAAAACCATAGTCCATCAAGCGCTTCGCGACGTCCTCCACCGCCACCCAGGCTTTCAGCGGCCGAAGATCGAGGATGCATTCGTGCGCGTTGAACCCATTCTTTCCGGTATAGAGGACCGGGAAATGAGGGCTGAGCCGACGCGCGATGTAGTTCGCGTTCAGGATCGCCACGCCGGTAGACCGCGCGAGCCCCGAGGGGCCGCACATGGCGATGTAGGCCCAGGAGATCGGCAGGATCGAACCGCTCCCCCACGGGGCCGCGGAAACGGGTCCGCCGGTGCGATCGCCAAGCGGCACCTGTTCGTGGCCGGGCAAGTGGGGCGCCAGGTGCGCCCGGCACGCGATCGGGCCCATGCCGGGTCCGCCGCCGCCGTGCGGGATGCAGAACGTCTTGTGCAGGTTCAGGTGACAGACATCGGCCCCGATATCGCGCGGACGAACGAGGCCGACCATCGCGTTGAGGTTCGCGCCGTCCATGTAGACCTGTCCGCCGAACTCGTGAACCACCTGGTTGATTTGGTCGATCGCCTCCTCGAACACGCCATGGGTGGACGGATAGGTGACCATCAGGGCGGCGAGTCGATCGGCGTGCAGGGTGGCCTTGGCGATCAGGTCATCCACCCGAATGTTTCCGCGTTCGTCGCACTCGACGACCACGACCTCGAGCCCGAGCATCACGGCCGATGCCGGGTTGGTACCATGCGCTGAGCTCGGGATCAGGCAGATGTCGCGATGTCCCTGTCCCTGGGCCGCGTGGTAGCCCCGGATCGCCATCAAGCCCGCATACTCCCCCTGCGACCCTGCATTGGGCTGCAGGCTGACCGCATCGAAGCCGGTCAGGGCGGCGATCCAGGTCTCGAGCTCCGCGAACAGGCGGGCA
>CANLGQ010000103.1 GCA_947490265.1 Pseudomonadota bacterium
CCCGATGTCGTGCAGCACCACCTCGTCGGGCGGCCCGGCGACGCCGGCGCGGCGGAAGGAGCCCACCAACGCGTCGCGAAATCGCCACTTCGAACCCTGGTAAGGGACCAGGCCACGCCGCGCGCCCAGCAGCGCCAGGGTCGGGGCGGCGCTGCCGCAGCACAGCTCGACGAAACACCAGGCATCGTTCATTCGGCGTCAGCATAACGTCGCCCTGTGCTACACTCGGACCTCCTCGAGGTGTCCGATGGGTCAACCGGCCGCGCGAATCACCGACATGCATGTGTGCCCGATGTTTACCGGGCCGGTTCCGCACGTCGGCGGTCCGATCGTGGTCGGCTGCCCCACGGTCCTGATCGGGGGCCTGCCCGCCGCCCGCGTCGGCGACATGGCGGTGTGTGTCGGCCCGCCCGACACGATCGCGATGGGGTCGATGAGCGTCCTGATCGGCGGCATGCCCGCCGCGCGCCTGGGCGATATGACCGCGCACGGCGGGACCATCGTCCTCGGCCACTTCCTCACCCTGATCGGTTGACCCTCGGCGGCGAACACACGGTGCAACCGGTTGCCGGGCCGGTCGGCATCGCTTAGCATAAGGATATGCGAACCACCCTGGACCTCGACGACGACCTCATGGAGCGGTTGGCACGCCGGTACCCGGCAGGGACTCCGAAGACCGTGATCCTCGAGGACGCCATGCGGCGGTCGCTGGCCAGCCCGGCGGAGCTCGTGCGCAGCCGCCTGCCCAGTGATGTCGCCGACCTGGTCGCGCGCGGTCTGCTCGTTCCACCTGCGCGTTCAGGGCTTCCGCCCCAGAGCCCCCTGCCGCCGCTGCCCCCGGGCACGCTGCTCGTCGATCTCGCCCAAGACCGCGAGGACCGGTGACGTACGTCGATACGTCGGTGGTGCTTGCGTGGGTCCTGCGCGAGCCCGTCTGCCCGCCGGCCAGCTTCTGGGGTTCCCACCTCGTGACCAGCCGACTCACCGAGTACGAGTGCTGGGTGCGGATCCACGCTTACGGTCGCGCGGGGTCCGATGGTGGCGCCCTGCGGACCACGTTGCTGTCGATCGGCACGGTGGAGCTCGATGCGGCCGCCTGCGCGCGGGCTTTCAGCCCGTTCCCTGTGCCGGTCCGCACGCTGGACGCGCTGCACCTCGCGACGGCCGATTACCTGCGGGCGCAGGGCGCGTCGGTCGACCTTGCGAGCTACGACGAACGCCTGTGTGCCGCCGCCACAGCGCTGGGTTTTGCCCTTTCACTGTAGCCAAGACTGCGAATAGCATCAGGTCGCCACCCCTTAGAGGGCGGCCCGGCGCCCGAGCGCCATCCGCAGCGCGTCGAGCTGGGTGGTCACCTCATCGGTCGTCAGCGCTTGGTACCGCTCGGGCAACGATTTGCGCGAGCTGGCCTCGAAGACGGCCAGGAGCTCCATGAACGCCAGCATTCGCTGGTCGCGGCTGGGCACGGCGTCGCGCAGGGCGGCGGTGAGGTGCTCGCCGCGAACGACGTCGGTCTCGGCCTCGCCGGCGGCGGCGGCGGCGGCCAGGAGCACGGCCTCGATCTCGGCGGCCGAGTACCCCGCCGTCGCGGTGGCCGCAGCCGAGAAATCGACGTCGTCGCCGAGAAGGATCCGGTTCTTTCGCGCGTTTGCCCGGAAAATGCCCTCCCGTTCCGGTGCGGTCTCCGGGAAGAAGAACGGGATCTTCAGGT
Organism: Pseudomonadota bacterium; assembly: GCA_947490265.1. Lineage (GTDB taxonomy): Bacteria > Myxococcota_A > UBA796 > UBA796 > CANLGQ01. The sequence goes on from CANLGQ010000103.1 coordinate 1,712, forward strand.
CGAACCGACCCGGTCGCTTGAGGTCGACGTCGAGCTTGTCGGGCCGGTTCGTCATCATCAGGATGACCACCCGCCCGCGGTGGTCGGTGTCGCTCATGTACTCTTTGAGTCGGGCGATCACGCGTGAATTCACCCCGCCATCGCTCGACTCTCCGGCCGAGAGGCTGCGGTCGGCCTCGTCGATGATCAGGAGCACGTAGCCGAGGGCGTCGACCAGCTCGAGCACCTTCTCGAGGTTCGATTCGGTGGACCCGACCCACCGGTCCCGGAAGTTCTTGAGCTTCAAGCAAGTCAGGCCAGACTCCGCCGCGAAGGCCTCCGCGATGTAGGTCTTTCCGGTTCCCATGGCCCCGACGAAAATCATCCCCATAGGAACCCGGTTTCGGTTTCCGCGCTTCACCGCCTCGGCCACCCGCCGGAGGTCGGCCTTCACGCCGTCCATCCCCCCGACGTGTTCGAAGTTGTGGTCGGGGGCCACGAGCTCGACGAGCCCGTGGCATTCTTGTTCGATAATCGCCTTCTTTCGGCTGTTGATGGTGCCAAACGAGATCGCCTCGCCGGAGAGCGACGCCCCGCGCAACAGGGCACGGATCTGCAGCAGCGACAAGCCAGCAGTGACGCCGGCAAAGCGCTCGACGGGCATCTCGAGCCGGGCGTCGGCCAGGTCGGCGCTGCGGGCGAAGGCCTTGCGGGTGGCCTCGTCGGGGAACGGCACGCGCAAGATCGCGAGTTGCGGGCTCGCGGTGATCCGGCGCGACACGTCCGACAGGTGCTCCGTGACGAGAATCGCCAGGTTGTCGGTCGTCAACAGGGTGGGATCGCTCGACCAGCGCTGGAGGCTGACCAGGTTCGCCTTGTCGCCGTCTCCCAGAAACGACAGGTCGCCGTTCGGAGCGATCGTCTCGAAAAAGTCCAGGATCACGCCGGTAGAGTGGGTCGGGCTGGTGATCAGGTCTTCGATCACCGGGATCGCCGCGGCGGCGGTGATCGGAAGCTCCGCGAGCTTCGGCTCGCCGCGAAGCTGGCGCCGCGCGTCGATCACGGTCTGGAACAGCTTCCGGTGCAGCTTGCTCGTGAAGCACAGGCCCTGAGAGACGTTGTAGTAGGCCACGATCTCCCGCGTGCGCTCCAGGAAGCGCTCCAGGAACGTGCGGAGGTCCACCCAGGTGGTCACCCCGCCGGCATCGGTCCAGGGCACGAGGTCGCGCACGTTGCCGTGGAGCAGGAAGAGGCTGGCTTCTCCGGCGAGGTACCGCGCTCGGAGTTCCACGGCCCATCCGGGCATGTTGTTCTGGGTCATGGGTTCTCCCGCTGATCCCGGATAACCGGCGGGACGGAGGATGCCGGTTGGGACGCCGGGAGGAAAACAAGCAGGAGAAGCGCGACCGCTTGGAGACGGCGGGCCTCGCCCACTTCGAGGAGCTGGGCTACGACCGGGCGTCGATCGAGCAGATCTCCGCGGCCGCGGTCGTGGCGCGCGGCACCTTCTACCTCTACTTCGCCGACAAGCGCGCGCTGTTCGCCGCGCTGTGCGATCGCTGGTTCATCCCGGTGAAGGCCCTGCTCGAACACACGGCGGAGCACGTGGCGACCGCCGGCACCCCGGCCGAGCTCGCGCGGGTGTACCAGGCGATGGCGGCGGGTCTCACGGCAACCGGCCTGTCGTTCGGTCGCGAGATCAACGTGGCGTTTCGCGAGATGCGCCGCACCGGGGAGGCGGGCGACGAGCTGCGGCGCCGCGAGCGAGAGTTGCTCGAGATCGCGGTGGGATTCACCCGGGTCGCGGCCGACCGCGGGCTCCTTCGAACCGACAACCCCCGGGTGGCGGCGTACATGGTCTATGGGGCCGCGGAGCGCCTGTATTACGAGCTGCTCCACGGGAATGACGTCGGGGATCCCGCCGCGGCGGCGGGGGAGGCGCTGGCGCTGTTCTCGCGGGCCTTCGGCCTGGCCTCCGGGGAGTGACCGCCTTTCAGGCGCCAGCGAGGCGACGGCTGAGCCAGCGCCGGAAGTCGGCGCGCTCGGCCTCGCCGTCGGGCAGCCCCAGGGCCTGGCGCAGCCGCTCGCCGAACACCGCGTCGCCGAAGAGCGCAGCCCCGACCAACAGCATCGCATAGCGATCTTCGAGGGGGCTGCCGGGCGAGGCCAGCGCCCCCTCGAACACCTCGGCGGGAAGTCCCTCCCCGGACAGCAGCAGCCAGGCCCCGACCCGGGCGTGCCCGCGCTTCCTGGCCACCTCGTCGACCCGATCCACCAGGTGGGCCGGATCGCCGGCCTCCACGCCTGCCAACTCGGCGAAGAGCCCACGCCAGGCGCGCTCCACCACCGCGCGCAGCAGCGCCTCCCGGCTGCCGAAGTGGTGCAACACCGCCTGGCGCGAGATGCCGACCTCCGCCGCCACGTCGTCGAGGGTCACCGCGGCCGGTCCCCGCACCGCGAGTTGCCGTCCCGCCGCCCCGAGGATCTGTTCCTTGGCCTCCTCCGCCGATCTTCTCCTTCGCTGCATCGCTCTCCCTTGCGCGATTCAGTTTACCTACTTACAGGTAAGTAGTCAACCGAGGGTGGGATGCGAACGGCCGAAGACTGGTTCGAGCTCTACGGGGAAAGCCACAAGAACGCCCTCAACAAGGCGATCCATTGGGTGTGTATCCCGCTGATCGTCCTCTCCACCCTCGGGCTCGCCCAGGCGATCCCGGTTCCGGGCGCCACGCCGTGGCTTCACGCGGGAACCGCAGCGGTCGCTTTGGCGCTCGTGTTCTATGCGAGGTTGTCGGCTACGATTTTTTCCGGGATGGCTGCCGTGGCCGGCGTGTGCCTCGGAATCAACGGGGCGATGGAGAATTCGGGCCTGCCGATCGGCGCGATCTCAGCCGCGATTTTTTTGGTTGCCTGGGTCGCCCAGTTTGTCGGTCACAAGATCGAAGGGAAGAAGCCGTCCTTTTTTCAGGACCTCCAGTTTCTGCTGGTCGGCCCGGCGTGGCTCCTCCAGTTTGTGTACAAGAGAGTGGGTGTGCCGGTGAGCCGGAGGGCACCTGCCACGGGGTGAGGATTGGCTGGGCGCACCTTTGCAGTCGGCGACATCCACGGCGAACTCGTTCAGCTCGAGCGCCTGCTCGACGGGTTGCCGCCCCTCGACAGCGAGGACACCCTCGTCTTCCTCGGCGACTACCTCGACCGCGGTCCGAATTCCGCGGGCGTCGTCCACTTCCTGCGCTTCACCTTGCCGGGCCGAACTGCGGCGAAGCTCGTGTTTCTGCGAGGAAACCACGAGGATGCCTGGCTGCGCGTGTGCGATGTCGGCTGGCCGGGGTTCCTGTTTCCCCCGAGGAACGGCTGCCTCGCGGCCATGCGCTCTTGGACCGGCGGGCGCCAGCCCAAGCCGAAGGAGCACCCGACGCCCGAGGAGTGGGCGCGCATGGAAGACGGCGACTTCTTCCCCGATGACGTGATCATCTGGATGCGGGATTTGCTTTGGTGGTACGAGGACGAGCACGCGATCTACGTGCACGCGGGCCTCCCGTTCCAGGGCGATCGGTGGCTCCATCCCAGCGAGGTCGTCGACCGGCAGTACCTGCTTTGGCAGAGATCCCTGGCGTTTTTTACCGATTACCGAGGAAAACTCGTGGTCGTCGGTCACACGACCACGGGAACGCTCCCGCCCGAACTCGACGGGCTGACTCCGGAGGACCCGCTCGACGTGTGGATGGGGGCCGCCGTCTACGCGCTCGACACGGGCTGCGGTAAGGGCGGCTTTCTGACCTGCCTCGAGCTCCCGTCCCGGGTGATTCGCGAGACCCGAGATGCGGAAAAAACGCCGCACCGCGTTGGACAGTAGGCGTTAGAAGCGAATTCCGATCTGGCATGACGTTTGCTTGACACACGACCTGGGAGGCTCGGCATGTGCCCGACCCGGTTCGTCCTCGGCTGCTCTCTCGTCCTGTCTGCTGCGTGCATGGATCAGGGTTTCGTGCATCCCTCCGACCCGGCCGGGCAGGTCGGGGATCCCCGGCCGGTGATCCGACTGGATCCCGAGCAGTGGGACTTCGGCGCCCCGCTGGTCGGCTGCCCTGCCGAGCAGCCGGTTCGGATCTGGAACGACGGGGACGCTGACCTCGTGGTGCACGCCCTCGAGCTGACCGGGTCGTCGGAGTTTTCATGGGCCGGTTCGGTCCTGCCGTTGACCCTCGCTCCGGGCGGATCGATGGCGCTGGCGGTGGGTTACCTGCCCGCGGACACCGAGGAAGACAGCGGCGAACTGGTGGCCGGGTCGAACGACCCGGAGCGCCCGGAAGCGACGGCGACGGCGGTAGGGCTCGGGGCCGGCCTGGCCTCGGCGGTGGAGGTCTTTACCGAGCCCGACGCGGTGCGCACCGACGTGCTCGTCGTGGTGGACAACAGCGCATCGATGGCGGAGGAGCAGGCCAACCTGACCGGGAACTTCCAGGCTTTCCTCACGGAGGTCGCGCGGGCCGACGCCGACTGGCGGATCGCCGTGATCACGACCGACGATCCCCGGTTCCGCGGCCCGATCCTCAGTCCGGCCACCCCCGACCCCGTGGGGGAGTTCACCCGCCAGGCCCTCGCGGGTATCGGCGGTTCGGCCGACGAGGCCCCGATGCAGATGGTGTCCCTCGCGGTGTCCCCCGGGGGCGACGCTGCGCCTGGCGGGGCATTTTTCCGCGACGACGCGATGCTCTCGGTGATCGTCGTCACCGACGAGCCCGACGACGTGTCGCCGATGTTCCCGGTCGAGCTGGCGAATCAGCTCCTGGCGCTGAAAGGCCACGACGCGTCGTTGGTGCGCTTTCACACCATCGGGAGCGATGTGCCGGTGCCGGCCTGCGCGTCGGCGATCCTGCCCAGCATCCCCCTCGACGACGTGGTGATCTTGCTGGGCGGCCTCTTCCTGAGCGTGTGCGGGGACTGGGGGACCAGCCTGTCGGCGGTCGCCCAGAGCTCGGTCACGCTCGAGGACACCTTTCCCCTGGCCGACGACCCGGTGACCGCGTCGATCACCGTGACGGTGGACGGCGCGGGGGTGGCGACCGGGTGGCGATACGACGCGGTCGATCGGGCGGTGGTGTTCGACGCGGGCGCGGTTCCCGGCCCCGGCGCCGAGATCGAGATCGCCTACGCCCTCGCCGCGGACTGCGCGGGCTGAGCCCCGCGGCGCCGACCCGAATCAGACCTCGTACCGGGACTTGTCCCCGATGTCGAAGTGCAGGGGCATCCGCCACTTCGCGACCGCCAGGATCGCGTAGAGCAGACCGGCCAGGCCGAGCAGGCCGGCGGCGACCGGCGGCGGGCCGAAGCGCATCGGCACGAGGGCGGTGGCCAGGAGGAGGGGCACCGCGCGGAGGAACGGGATGCGGAAGCAGAATTGCTCCTTGACCGCGAAGCCCGACAGGCTCACGAACACGAACCCCATCCCGGCGAGCTTCACCAGCGGGAGGGGCCAGGGCGCGAGGAGGAGCGACGCCCCGACCCACCCGGAGAGCACGATCACGGCGCGGATGCGCTTGACGTAGAGGTGCAGGTTGGCGATGGACAACGCCGCCCCCACCAGGACCACCCAGCGGGCGGTGACGAGGTCGAAAAGCCCGAGTTCGGCTGCTGCGGACAGGATCAAGCCGACCGCCGCGACGGTGAGTCCTGCCCGGTAGGTGCGAACGGAGCCGCGATCGAAGGCATCGAGTGCGGCGACATGGTGTGGATCGGCCATGGAGCCAGATAACAGGGTGTATCCTCGGGGCCGAACAGGAGATCCGGTGTTCCAGCCCGCGCTCGAATTCCTCGACGACCTGCCGGCGGCCAACAACAAGGCCTGGTTCGACGCCCATCGCGAGCGGTGGGCGAGAGACGCTTGGGGCGGGGGGCCCGGTCGACGTCACCCTGCCGGTGCAGCGCCTGTGCGACGACGTGGAGGCCGGCTTTCGGGCGGGCTGGCCGCTGTTCGCGTTCCCGTGCCGTCCACTCGACCTCCCGCTGTGAGCGGACATTGATCTTCGGCCTCCTGCTGGGTGTTGCCCATGCGTGGCGCCTCGACGACGCGACGTGGCCGATCGAGGCCGATCCGATCCGATGGTGCGTGGTGGACGAGGGGGCGACCGGCTTGCCCGAGGGCGCTCCGCTCGAGGCCGCCCGGCAGGCGGTGGCGATGTTTTCCGCGACGGGTCTGCCCTTCGAGGAGATCCCTGCCGGATGTGCGCCAGTGTCGGGCGACGGCATCCTGACCTTCCACTTTCGGGCCGCGACCCCCGAGGATTCCCCCGAGCCGGCGGGGTGGGCTACGCCGCTCGACGACGCCCTGGCGCCGGTCGTCCGGGGGGAGTGCTCGTTCGCCCGCCGGCTGGATTACGATTTTACGACGGTCGGGACGGACTTTGCGCTGCCCGCGGAGATTGCCGACCCTGAGTGCCAGGGGCGGACCGATCTGGTGGGGCTGCTGGCCCATCAGCTCGGTCACGCCGTGGGGCTGGCGCATTCCTGCGAGATGGACGAGGCCTGTACCGACCCGGCGGCGCTCGATGCGTTGATGTACTGGGCCGGTTCGCCGTGCACGCTGAGGGAGATGACGGCCGACGACGTGGCCGGGATCGAGGCCATGTACTTCGCGTGTGCCGACGAGGCGGACCCGGACGAGCCCAGCGGCTGGGTCCGCTCCGAACGCGAGCCCACCGCGCAGGGCGGTTGCTTCAGCGCTTCGCCGGTGCCGCCCGGCCTCGCCGGGTGGGCGGTGGCCGTCCTGTCGGTGCGTTGCGCGCGCCGCCGGAGCCAAACCGCGGGCCGTCTCAGCGCGTGATCGTGCCGTCGGCGGCGATGTGGGCCCCGGTCGTGGGGAAGTCGGCGGCGGTCAGCTCGCGGACGAGCGCGATGGCCCGGCCGGTCGGGTCGGGCTCCGGGATCCCAGCGCCGGCCTGGTGAACGGGGAGGATTTTCCCCCCGGTGAACGCCCCGGTGGCGTCGAGGGTGACCTCGAGCACGAGGCTCGTGGCCAGGTCGCCCGAGAGGTTGAACCGGCCATAAGTCGAGAAGTTGCCGAGCGAGTAGGCGACGAGGTGCCCGTCGACCACCTCGAGGGCCCGCGGCACATGCGGGCCATGCCCGAGCACGAGGTCGGCCCCGGCGCCGATGACCGTCCGGGCGAACTTTCGGAGATCGCCCCGATCTTCACCGAGGAACATCTCGGTGCCGGCCTTCACGTGGGTGGCGTTGCGACCCTCGGCCCCGCCGTGAAAGCTGACGATCACGAGGTCATGGGCGCGAGCGACCGCCCCGACGAGGACGGCAGCGCTCTCGAGATCGTTCACGAAGTGGCTGTTGGGGTTCGTATGAAAGCCGATCATCCCGATCTTCAGGCCGTTCCGCTCGACCGTCGCCACCGTTCCCGGCCGGCCCGACCAGGCGATCCCGAGCGCGTCGAGCGTCGCCTCGGTCTCCAGACGGCACGTCAGGCCGAAGTCCTCGGCGTGGTTGTTCGCCGTCGAGCCGAGGTCGAAACCGGCGGTGTCCAGCCACTTTCCATACGCGGTCGGGGTGCGGAAGGCGTAGCAGTTCTCGCCTTCGCCGCACTTCGTGGTCGTGCCGCTGTCGCACAGCGGGCCCTCCAGGTTGCCGAACGTGAGGTCCGCGTCGCTCAGGAGGCCTTGAACGGCGGCGAACGCCCCCGCACCGCCATCGGGGGGCAGGCAGCCCGCCGGGAAGTCGGTGCCCATCATGATGTCGCCCACCGCGCGGATCCGCACGCTGCCGGAAGGGGCGGGACGCGGCGCCGGCGCCTGCGCGAGCGCGGTCCGGGCGGCAGCGATGGCCGACGCCTGGGCTTCGGCGAGGGGCAGGTACTTCCCGACCTCGGGGTGTCCGGGTTGGAGCGCCTGCACCTTTCGCCAGGCGGTGGTCACCCCGTCCCAGTCGGTCCCCTTCCAACGGGCCCAGCCCAGCTCCCAGGCGCATTCCACCGCCTGGGGATCGGCGGTGAGGCACTCCGAGAAGTACCGGGTGGCATCGTTCACCCGCCCGGCCGCCAGCGCCTCCTGCCCGGTGGTGTAGGACGGCGGGAGCGCGAGGGCGACCTGCGCGAAGGAAGCGAGGAAAGACAACGACGACCTCCCGATCCCGTATAGCACCGTGCGCGGCGGGCCGCGCTGGCATGGGGGTTGCACCCACTGAGGTCGTACCCCGAGGTTGCCATGCACGTCGTCGCCGATCCGATCACCGTCGCCGTGGCACTTGGCCTGCTCGCACCGCATGTTCTCGAGCCGGTGCCCAAGCGCCGAGGGGCCGCCCCGCGGACGGTGCCTCCCCAAGCCGGACGTCCGACCGAACAGGTGTCCGCGCCGTGAACTGCGTCGCTACGGCGGCGGGCAGGGGGCGCCGGCGTCGATCCACGTCGCGAACGCAGCGACGAACGCCTCGTGGGACCCGGGCGGCACGGTCCGTCCGCCGGGCGACCAGCCCCACCGGACCAGCGCATCGTCGCGCACGTGGGCGAGCAGCGCGGGCAGGTCGCGCCCCCCGGTCTGCGCCGGGTCCTTCAGCTGAGCGCACAGCGCGGCCGGCGTTCGACCTTGGAAGACCTGGTTCGCCGGGGGGAGATGCCAGCTCGGGTTCGCCGGAGGCACCCCGGGGAGGGGGAGCCCCACGACCCGATGACAGGTCGAGCACGGCAGGCCCACCTCAGGGCTGTGCCGGGTGATCGACATCGCGTGGGGGCGGCTCAGGTCGCCCTGCAGCGGGGCGTCGCCGACCGGATGGCAGTTCATGCACCGCGGCGACTGGAGGACCTGGACGACGTCGAGGAAGGCGGCGGTGCCGGCCGCGGGATCGACCAGCGGGGGCGCCTCCTGGGCGAGGGCGGCGAGGACGAGGCTACTCCACACGGGCAGCCCCGAGCCGGCGGGCGCTCGCGTGGATCGCGGCCCGGATCTTGGGGTAGGTCCCACAGCGGCACAGGTTCGCGGACATCGCGGCGTCGATGTCGGCGTCGGTCGGGGTGGGGACCGCGTTCAGGAGGGCGACGGCGCTCAGGATCTGTCCACTCTGGCAGTACCCGCACTGCGGCACCCCCTCCTCGATCCAGGCGGTCTGAACCGCGTGGAGGACGGTCGCGCCGAGGCCCTCGATGGTGAGGATCGAGCGGCCCTCTGCCTCGACGACCGGGGTGACGCAGGATCGGACCGGCGACCCGTCGAGGTGGACCGTGCAGGCCCCGCACAGCGCCATCCCGCATCCGAACTTCGTTCCGGTGAGGTTGAGGCGGTCGCGGAGCACCCACAGCAGCGGGGTGTCGGGTGGGTCGGAGACCTCGTGGATCGTCCCGTTCACGGTCAGCTTCACGCGGACTCCAGGGCGCGGTAGAGCGGCAGGCTGCGCAGCCGTTTGCCGGTCGCGGCGAAAATGGCGTTGGCCACGGCCGGGCCGAGGAAGGGCGTGCCGATCTCGCCGACCCCGCCGATGGGGGCCGTCGGGTTCTCGACGATGTGGACGTCGACCTGGGGGGCGTCGCACATGCGGAGGAGGGGGTAGTCGTGGAAGTTCGACTGCACGACGCGACCCCGCTCGAAGCGGATCTCCTCGCCCAGCGCCGAGGACAGGCCAAAGATCACCCCGCCCATGACCTGGACTTTCACGAGCCCGGGGTGGAGGACCGGGCCGCAGTCGACCGCGGCCGTCACCCGGTGGACCTTGGGTCGTCCCTCGATCATCGAGATCTCCGCAACCTGAGCGACGATCGAGCCGAAGCACTCGCCCAGCGCGAGCCCCTGGAACCGACCGACGGGGGCCTGGCCCCACCCCGCTTCCGTAGCTGCCTTCTCGAGAACGGCCTTGTAACGCGGAGCTTTATCGAGCATCGCGAGGCGGAAGGCCAGCGGATCGATCCCCGCCGCGCTCGCCAGCTCGTCGAGGAAGCTCTCCAGGAAGAACAGGTTGTGGTTGTAGCTCACCGCCCGGAAGAACCCGATCGGGATCGGCGTTTCGACGGGAACCCACTCCACGAGCAGGTTTTCGATGTTGTACGCGCAGGTGTGGAGGATCCCCTCCATCGGGTACTTCACCACGGGCGGGAGGTTCCGCGCGACCCGCGGGATCCACCGGTACAGGGTGTTGTCTCCGGCGATCCGGAGGTGCAGCGCGGTCAGCCGGCCGTTCTCGACCCTTCCCCGAGCCCGACCCGCGAAACCGGGCCGGTAGAAGCCATGTCGGAAGCACTCTTCTCGCGTCCAGAGCACCTGCACCGGGGCATCGACCGCCATGCCCACGTGCAGGGCCTGCTCGACAAAGTCGATCTGGCCGCGCCGGCCGAACCCGCCGCCCAGGAGCGTGGTGTGGAGGAGAACCGTCTTCCGTCCTGTGATCTCCTTTGCCTTCCGTTCCACGAGCGTCTGGGCCTGGGTGGGCGCCCAGACCTCCACCGCGTCGGCGCGCACGTGTACGGTGCAGTTCATCGGCTCGAGCGGAGCGTGGTCGAGGTACGGCACCTCGTAGCGCGCCTCGATCGCCCCTTCTTCGAGGGCACCCGGCGCGTTTCCCTCTTGGCGGCCGGGCTTTCCCTTGTGGTCGAGCGCCGCCGCGAACCGACGGGAGATCGACGCCGAGTCGAGCGCCGCGTTCGGGCCTTCGTCCCAGGTGAGGACGAGGGCGTCGACCCCGCGTCGGGCCGGCCACGAGCCGTCGGCGACCACCGCCACCCAGTCCTCGAACACCAGCACATCGGAGACGCCGGGCACCGCCCGCGCCGCCCGGTCGTCGACCGCGCCGACCCGGCCCCCAAACACCGGGCAGGCGACCACGGACGCAAAGCGCAGGCCGGGAACCCGCACGTCGATCCCGAACACCGCCGCGCCGGTGACCTTGTCGCGGCTGTCGAGTCGCGGGGGACTCGAGCCGATGATTCGATACGTGGCCGGGTCCTTGAGGGGGACCCTGCCGGGCGGACGCATTCCGGCGGCCTCGGCGGCCAGCTCGCCATAGCGCGCGGAACGCTCGCCGCAGCGCACCACCCCA
>CANLGQ010000104.1 GCA_947490265.1 Pseudomonadota bacterium
CGGGCGACCGCGACTTCGGCGTGTTGTCGGCGATGCTCCGCGCGTGTGTGGCGGCCTGCGTCGACTGTGCCGCGCAATGCCACGAACACGCGGCCCAGATGGACCATTGCCGGATTTGCGAGGAAGCCTGCCACGAGTGTGTGGCGATCTGCCGCTCCCTGCTCGGCGTTCCTGCAGAGGCTTGAGGGGCGATCCACGAGGTCGAGTGCAGTCGGCGTCACCCAAGGGTAGCGAGGTGTCACCGGCTGGTGACTGCCGGCGGGATGGGGGCTCGGTGCTCGCCGTGGCGTTACCGTCAGGTAGCGGAACCACCGAGGGCGAATGGGGCGATCGGGGGCCCCACGTGGCGTCGGTCGGCCCCGCGGTCTGGCACGGCAGTTGCATTTGGTGTGACTGCAGGCGTCGCCATGGAGGCGAGCGCCATTGGCCCGAGGTGGGTAATGAAGAAGACCGATATCGAAGTGCGCGATCAGGTGCTGAACGAGATCGAGTGGGACATCCGCTTGCAGCCGACGGAGATCGGCGTTGCGGTGAAGAACAGCACGGTCACGCTCACCGGCACGGTCGATAGCTGGGTCAAGAAAGTCGCGGCCAAGGAGGCAGCGTATCGCGTTGCCGGGGTCCTCGATGTCGTAGACGACGTGCGCGTTCGCCCGCTGATGGCGCCGGGTCTCACCGACGTCGAGGTGGCGGCGAACGTGCGCAAGGCGCTCGAGTGGGATGTGCTGGTCCCCCACGAGAAGATCCGGACGCTGGTCTCGAGCGGGATCGTGACGCTCGAGGGCGAGGTGCCCTACGCGATCCAGCGGTCGGATGCCGAGCGATCCATCCGAAACCTCACCGGCGTCATGGGGATCATCAACAACGTCAAGGTCAAGGAGGAGGTCGCCAGCACGGAGGTGCAGAAGGCGATCAAGTCGGCGCTCGAACGCCGAGCCCTGCGCGAGGCCAACTCGGTCCGCGTCGACGTCGCCGAGGGGAGGGTGACGGTCAGCGGCCATGTCGACTCGTGGCCGGAGCGTCAGGAGGTTCTGCGGGCGATTCGCGGGACGCGCGGCGTGCGAACGGTGGTCGACAACCTGACCTTCACGTAGCGGGATCGGTCAGCTCTCGGGGCTCGCCAGGTAGTCGCGGAACCAGCCGCGCACCTGGCGAGAGACCGTGCCCAGGGCGTCGAGGTCGGCGAGTGGGTCGGTCACCGACTCTACGACCAGCAGCTCCCCGACCGCCAAGCGCCCGATCGAGGCCCTCGCAACCTGGAGGGCTTCGCTGTGTTCGCCGGCGATCAACAGGGTCGGGGCTTCGAAGCCCCGCAGCGCCGCTCCGGCGAGGTCGATGCGCCCGTTCAAGGCGACGAACGCCCCCACGCGGGCCCCATGCGATCGAATCGCCAGCATCGCGGGGGCCACGGCGGCGCCGTCGGCCAAGCACCCGATCGGAAGCGCGCGGGTACCGGGCCGGTTTGCGAGCCACTCCAGCGAGGCGGCGATCGGCCGAGCGAGACGCTCGATCGTGCCTGGCAACGCGGGATCTTCGTCGGTCCCGAGGTCGGTCACCAGGGTGGCGAACCCGCAATGGTGCAGAAAGTCCGCAACGTGTAAGCGACGGGGCGATGGCGCGCTGCCGATGAGCAGCAACGCCGCAATCGCCCGATCCGGTACTGCGAAGCTACCACTCAACGCGATGGTGCCCATCCTGGCTCCCCGTGAGGGGGATTTCGACCTGCCGTCGTGCGACCGACGGCATCGGTGGCAGGGCAGGTCCTCGCGCGACGCGGCGAATGACGGGCGCGTCGCCCGCTGGCACCGGGTTCGTGACTCGACTCCGGCTGACCTCGTTCATGGGTTCCCTCGGGGTGGGAGGCTCGCTTGCTGAGTCTGCAAGGTCCGGGCCAGAGTGGCCTAGGAGCCTGGGCGGCGCGGCGCGGGGCCCGGATGGTCGCGGAGGAAGGTCCAGGGAATCACGGTCTCGTCGAGGTCGGTCGTCCGGTCGGTGTCCACGCTGAACTGGAGCGCCCGCATCTCGGCGGGTACGCCGCCGATCAGCCATTCCATCACCGCATCGCTGGCGCGGCGGCGGGCGGCCTCGACGGACAGCTCTCCCTCCGCGACCTGTACCGCGAGGTTCAGGAGGAGCGTGTTGGTGACCTCGTCGTCGCAGCGCACCGACAGCTCACCGGACGTTCGGTCGGCGTGTACACTCCCGTTGTACCTCGCTAGGTCGTCGTAGCGCTCGAGCGGCACGGCAAAGGCGACGACCTGTTCGAGCACGTCGTCGTGGGGCTTCGGGAAGAGGTGCTGGTCGCAGTCGCGGTGCACGATCGTCCGTTTCCAGGGGCCGTTGTCGTACCAGGTGAGCGCGCTGGCGGTCATCTCGTCGGGGATCCCGTACCGGGACATCATGTCGAGCGCGGCCCCCCGAGAGGTCAGCGGCCAGCCTGCGGTCACGGTCTCCACGGTCAGAACGCCAAGATTACTGGGTAGACGCCGGGCATCTGGCGGGTGGACCGGGCTCGGTGCCGAACGCGCCGGGGGTTTGGGGGGCATGGGTTGGTCGGGTGGAAAGGGCTGGGTCGGCTCCCGGGCCCAGGCGGGGACCGCGAGCAGGGTGAACAGGAGCGGGAGTGGGGACATTGCACCCTCCGAGGGTCTACCTTTCCCCTGGGTGCCGGCTCTCCCTTGTCCACTTCGCGGTCCCTGCAGCGTCCGTTGGTGCGGACTTTGCATCGCTTGGGCTCGTGCCGCGCTCACGGTCTCTGCTCTCCCCAGGGGTCGATCGCTTCCTCGCCGCGGTGGGCGACGGGAGCGAGTTCGTCGTGCGCTTCTTCGGATCATTCTGGCGGCCTCCCTGGCACGTCCGCGAGGTGATCCGGCAGTGCTTCGAGGTGGGGGTTCGGTCGCTGCCGTTGATCTCGCTGACCGGGTTCATCACCGGAATCGTCTTCACCAAGCAGTCCCGCCCCTCGCTCGCCGCGTTCGGGGCGACCTCGTGGCTGCCCTCGTTGATCACCCTCGCGCTCGTGCGCTCGCTCGCTCCGCTGGTGACCGCGCTCGTGTGTACCGGTCGCGTGGGGTCGAGCATCGGCGCCGAGCTCGGGTCGATGAAGGTCACCGAACAGATCGAGGCGATGGAGGTATCAGCGATCAACCCGTTCAAATACCTGGTGGTCACCCGGACGCTCGCGACCACGCTGATGGTCCCCGTGTTGACGATCTACTGCTGCTTTGTCGGCCTGACCGGCTCGTTCCTGAACGTCGCCGGGAACGAGGCACAAAGCCTTCAGGCGTTCGTGAAGAGCGGCTTCGCCCAGATCAGCTTCCTCGACCTCTGGTCCTCGGTCGCCAAGTCGTTCATCTTCGGGTTCACAATTGGAATCATTGCTTGCTACCAGGGATTTCACGCGTCGAAGGGCACCGAGGGCGTTGGGCGCGCGGCGAATGCGTCGGTGGTGCTGGCGATGTTCGCGGTGTTCATCGAGGAGGTGTTGATCGTCCAGGTCATTCACTGGTTGCGGAGTGTCTGACCGGGAGCCGGTGATCCGGGTTCGCGGCCTCGCCAGGTCCTTTGGGGAGAATCGGGTCCTGGCTGGCGTGGACCTCGAGGTCGGCCCGGCGGAGAACGTCGTGGTGTTGGGACGTTCAGGGAGCGGAAAATCAGTTTTGATCAAGATTATCGTTGGACTGCTCGCGCCGGATGCGGGCGTGGTCGAGGTGTTTGGTCAGGATGTCCACCGGCTGCGGCCGCGGGAGCTCGACGCGATCCGCGTGCGGATCGGATTCTCGTTTCAGAGCAGCGCGCTCTACGACAGTATGAACGTGCGAGAGAACCTTGAATTTCCGCTCCGGATGAACAGGCGGGGTCTCACGGAGGGGGCGGTGCGCGACGCGGTGAACGAGGCGCTCGACGCCGTTGGGCTGGCGGGCGCGATCGATCAGATGCCCTCGGAGCTGTCTGGGGGCCAGAGAAAGCGCGTCGGGATCGCCCGAACGCTGATCTTGAACCCGGAGATCATGTTGTACGACGAGCCGACCGCCGGGCTCGACCCCAACACCTGTGGCGAGATCAACGAGCTGATCCTGAGGGTCCGAGAAAAGTACCACACTTCCTCTATTATCATCACCCATGACCTGACCTGCGCAAAGGTGACCGGAGACCGGGTGGCCATCCTCCTCGACGGAGTCCTCTTTCGCATCGGGACCTTCGAATCGGTATTCGCGGATCCGGATCCGCGAATCCGAAGCTTCTATGACTATAACTTTGTCACGAAGGCGACATCATGAGCCCTTCCCCCGCGCGTCGGTCCGTCCTGGTCGGGTTGTTCGTCTCGGTCGGGGCGATGCTGCTCATCGCGGGGGTGCTGACCATCGGCGACCTGAACGATACGTTCACGAGAAAGATCACGGTTCAGGCAGATTTTGAGGAAGTCACCGGCCTCAAGAAGGGCGACAACATCTGGTTCTCTGGCATGAAGGTGGGCGTGGTGAAGCGCCTGGACTTCCAGGGCAGCGCGGAGGTCGCCGTGGCGCTGTCGATCGAGCGACACGCCAGCCGCCACATTCCGTCCGACTCTCTCGCGAAGATCGGGAGTGATGGGCTCATCGGGAACCGCATCGTGGTGCTCTATGGCGGCACGCCAGACGCGGAGCCGATCGCGGAGGGGGATCGGCTGCGCGTCGGCGACGCGCTCGGGCCGGAGGAGGTGATCGCGACCCTGCAGGAGAACAACGTAAACTTGGTCGCGATCACGACAGACTTGAAGGGGTTGGTCGCTCGGGTGGCCGCGGGGGAGGGAACGGCCGGGAAGCTCGTGACCGACGAGGTGTTGTACGCTTCGGCGCAGGCGTCTGCCTCGTCGCTGGAGCTTGCGGCCCGGAATGCGGAGAAACTGACGGCCTCGCTCGCGCTGTTCACCGCTGCGCTGAACCAGGACGGGAACCTGGCCCACGATCTGGCGACCGACCGCGAGATCTACCCGAACCTCACGGCAACGACCGCGGACGTCCGCGGGCTGGTCGGCGGGCTCGCGGATCCGGACACGCTCGTCGGCACGCTCGCGCGAGACGAGGCGGCTGCGGCCGACCTGAAGGCGTCGCTGGACAACCTGAACCGGGCGACCGCGCTCTTGGCCGAGGACCTGGAGGCGGCCCAGCACAACGTCTTGCTCCGGGGGTTCTTCAAGAAGCGGGAGCGGGCGGAGCGTAAGGCCAAGGAACCAGGCAGGTAGTTGCTTGCCGCGCTACTTGGGGACAGGGGGGCGGACATGGACCGCTGGCGGGGTCTCGCCACTCTGGTGCACGACCTGGTCGATGCCACGACCGAGCTCATCGGCGAGGGGCACGCCTCGATCGGGCGCAACGTTCTGCGAGTCACCGACCGGATCCCAGCGATCGCGGCTCCGGTTCGCGAGGCTGACGAGGTGCGGGGTGCGGCGACCGACGCGACGCTGGGGGTCGTTCGGGCGGTGAACCGGCTGGTCGAGCGGATCGCCGGCGTCGCCTGGGATCGGGCGGGCGGGGGACCGGCCGTCCCGGATCTCCCGCTGCGCGCGGACGCGGCTGGCTCACCGGCCTGGACGGCGGATGCGCTCGTCGGAGCCCTGAACGGCTTCGCCGGCGATCACCTGCACGCGACCGGAAACGCGCTCGACCTCGGGATGCGGTTGCGGATCGAACACGCGGTGCCCCTCACCGCGCGGATCGCCGTGCTGGTCCACGGATTGTCGGCCACCGAATGGTCGTGGGCCCTCGAGGCCGTGGGGGGGGATCCCGACGCGCATTTTGGGACGATGCTCGCTCGGGATGCCGGGGTCGTCCCGGTGTATGCACGCTACAACACCGGTCGACCGGTAGCGGTGAACGGGCGGCTTCTGGCGGGTGCGCTGGAGGAGTTGGTCCGCACGTGGCCGGTGCCGGTGGAGGCGATCGCCATCATCGGTCACAGCATGGGTGGCTTGGTCGGCCGGTCGGCCTGTGCCCAGGGCGGGGACAGCACCTGGCTTCCGCGGGTGCGCCAGGTGGTCACCCTCGGGACGCCGCACCAAGGGGCGCCGCTGGCGCGCCTCGCCGAAGTGGTGGAGCAGGCGCTGTCCGCCGTCGACCTGCCCGCGACGAGGATCGGCGCGAAGATCCTCGCCGGCCGGAGCGCCGGGATCCGCGATCTGGAGCGCGGCCTGCCCGAGGAGGCGGGGGTGCCCGCGATCGAGGGGATCCGCTACACGTTCCTCGGCGGAACCCTCACCGCCGACCCCGACCACGTGGCGGCGCGGGTGCTCGGCGACGGCATGGTGAGTCGGGCGAGCGCCGCGGGCCCAGGTGCGGGATTTCCGCGAGAGGTCGGCCGCATCGGCGGGGTCGCTCACTACCGGATCCAGTGCGACCCGGGGGTCTACGCCCGGTTGCTCGAGGCCGTGTCGTGATCACCGCCTCGCGGTGACGATCCAACACGCGGCGGGGAGCGCCACGCCGTTCGGACCGACGCGGGTTCGCATTTCGGCGACGATCTCGCCGATCGCGCGCTCCCGAAGGTCGGGCGGGGCCTCGGCGAGCCGGCGGGCGGCGGGACCGATCCGGGCAAACGCGGCGCGCAGCGTTTCGTCGTCTCCGGCCTCGCAGCACGGGACGGCGAGGTCGAGGGGGCGGATGTCGATCGAAGAAAAACCGGCGCTTTCGAGAGTGCCGAGCAGCTTTCTCCGATCAGCGAACGCGAACGGCCCCGGTTCCCCCGGCGGGGTCGGGTCTCCCGGACCGAGCACGCGGTTCGCCGCCTGCAGCGGTAGGGAAGCCCAGAGGTTGGCGGCCAGCTCCCGCCAGCAGACGAACGCCAGTCGCCCGCTCGGGGCGAGCGCCCGGCGCAGGTGGGCGAAGGCGGCCACCGGGTCGGCGAAGAACATGACCCCGAACCGGGAGTAGAGGACGTCGACCTCGGGTGCGGTGGCCGTGGACGCGTCGGCCACCTGGAACGCGAGATCCGGCGCTCGCGCTCGGGCCCGGGCGATCATCGGCTCGGAGACGTCCATTCCGGTGACGGTTCCTCCCGGCGCGACCCGCAGTGCCAGCGCCAGCGTGGTGTCGCCGCAGCCGCACCCGATGTCGAGCACCCGCTCTCCCGCGCGGACCTGAGCGGCTTCGATCGCCGCGAGCCCGAGGGGTCGGATCATGTGATCCAGGTCCGCCTGAGCGGTCACCCACCGCTCTCCGGCCGGTCCGTTCCAAAATGCAATCTGTTCGTCGTTTCGTCCCATGTTGACCCCGCTATCCCGGCTCGGCACCCGGAGCGATCTCGGAGCGCGTCTGTGGTACCGTCGGACATGGACGAGATCCCGGCGGTGCTGGCGTCGCAGGTGCAGGCGTGGAACGCCGGCGATCTGGACGCGTTCTGCGCGTTCTATTCCGACGACGCGTTGTTTCTCTCGCCGAGCTCTGTCGTGCGGGGTTCGCTGCGCGAGCGATATCGCCGCGACTACCCGGATCGGGCCGCCATGGGTCGCCTGGCGCTCGAGATCCTGGAGCTCCGAGTCCGCGGCGACGCCGGGTCGGTGGCGCTGGCCTGGACGCTCGACGAGGGTCGCCTGACCGGCCGGGCCCTGCTGGTCTTTCACCGGCTCGCCGACGGCTGGCGCATCGTGCAGGACGCGACCTGGGCGACGGCGCCGCCCGGCTAGGGAAGCGCTTGATAGGACACGTACACGTCGGATCCGACGGGTGGCGCGTAGCCGGTAAACACGATCGCGTTGTTCGCCGCGTCATAATCGTAGTCTACGCCCTGCGCCGCCACCACGACGCCGCCCAGCGGCTCGGTGACCTCGACATAGAGGGTGAGGGGATCGGGGAGGTCCGACAGCAGGTAGAGGCCCAGAGCCCCCGGCGCGATGGCGTCGGCCATCCCGTCGAGCTCCGACTGCCAGTTCGCGTCGCAGATCGAGATCGCCGTTCCGCCGTATTGCGCCGCCAGGTCGAGCAGAGCCTGCCCGCTGCTCACCCAGTCGAGGCCGCAGCTCACCGCGGGGCCGGCGATGGCGTGGTAGCTGGTCAACGCTGGTGCAGCCTTATAGGCGGACAACCACGCATCGAACGCCCCCGGGCTCATCGCGCTCTGGTCGGTTTCGTCGGTGAGGTGGAGGATGGCCAGGTCGGCGTCGGGCCGCTCGAAACCGAGGTTCGGCCCGGCGCCTAGCACCGCGAGCGCGCTGTAGGCTGCGTCAAACCCCTGTTCCGCGGCGGAGCCGTTGATTCCAGGTTGAACGACGTTCTCGAGCCATAGCCCTGCATCGAGCAGGGCGTCGTTGCTGTCGATCCACTTCCGCCCGTCGGGCCCGGTGATCAAGCGCCCCGATCGGGCCGCGTCGGCCATGTCGGTCGTGATCACCCCGACGTGAATGTCGCCATTCGACAGAAGCGGATCGAGGATCTCGTCCACCGAGTCGGCGAGCCGGGTCTGCTTCGTGGCCATCGAACAGGAGTCGTCGACGATCAGCAGCAGGTCGAGCTTGCCGCCGCCGGCCACTGGGTGCTCCTCGCGAAAGCAGGCGTCGACGCCTGCGCCGTCGAGGTCGACGCCGGCCACGCAGTCGTCGTCGATGAGGTTGCCGACCTCAGGATTGCCCGGGAATCGGCTTGGATCCTGGTCGTCGCAGTCGGCAGCACAAGTCGAAGCGCCGTCGCTGTCCTCGTCGTCGGGGGTGAGGGTGGCGTCGGCGTCGTTGCAATCGAGGCCCCCCGAAGCGATGGACGCCGCGCCGTCGCCGTCGGCGTCGACCCCGTCGATCCCGTCGCAGCTCTGGTCGACGGTGTCGCCGACAAGGTCGGGCGCACCTGGGAAGATGGTCGGATCGCCGTCGTCGCAGTCGTCGCCCCCGGAGGACCTGCTGGCGGCGCCGTCGCCGTCGGCGTCGGTTCCGTCGATCCCGTCGCAGTTCTCGTCCACTGCGTCGCCGACCGCGTCGTTCGCGTCCGGTCGGATCTGCCCGTTGGCATCGTCGCAATCGGCCCCGCCCGAGTCCTCGCTGGCGACGCCGTCGCCGTCGTCGTCGGTTCCGTCGATCCCGTCGCAGTTCTGGTCGATCCCGTCGCCCAGGTCGTCGGCCGCGCCGGGAAACATCGATGGATCGCCGTCGTTGCAGTCGGTGCCGCCGCTGCCGGTGCCGGCCACGCCGTCGGCGTCGCCATCGACCCCGTCGACTCCGTCGCAGTCCTGGTCGACCTCGTCGCCGACCGTGTCCGCTGCGCCGGGGACGATCGTCGGATCGGCGTCGTCGCAGTCGTCGCCCCCCGAAACCGTGCTGGCCACGCCGTCACCGTCGAAGTCTGTTCCGTCTGTACCGTCGCAATTCTGGTCGATGCCGTCGCCCGCGAGGTCGGTGGCGGCCGGGTTGACCGCGGGCAGCGCGTCGTCACAGTCCGCGCCGCCGCTCACCTCGGACGCGTACCCGTCGGCGTCGCTGTCGGTGCCGTCGATGCCATCGCAGTTCTGATCGATGGCGTCGCCCACGATGTCGGTGGACGCGGGGTTGATCGCCGCGTTGCCGTCGTCACAGTCGCCATCGGCGATGGAGAACCCGTCGCTATCGGCGTCGCTCGTGGCGTCGGTGTCGGTGTCCGTATCGGTGTCGGCATCGACATCCGTGTCGGTGTCGGTGTCGGATTCGTTGGAATCTTCCTTTCCTTCACCCGGGGCGCACCCACCCACCGCCAGCAGGCAACTCAAGACCCATCGCCGCATGCGAACCCTCCCCCGGCGAACGATAGCCGACGCGCCGGCCGCACGCTCGGCCTGATCGGGCTCCGCCAAGTGCCTCAGGGGGCGAGATACCCGAGCGCCTTCAGGGCTTCGCGGTTGATCTCCGACTCGTCCTGCCGGGCCGGCGCCGCGATCTGGCGCGTCGCGCGGACGAGCGGGTCGTCCTCGGCGAGGGTCAGCGGGGCCTGCTCCCGGGGATCGTTCGCGAGATCGTACCCTTCAAAGCTTCCATCTTCGTGAACGATCACCCGCCGGCTCCCGGCGCGGGCGCTCGCGTCCACTTGGAAAAAGACGTTTCCCCATGCGGTGGCCACCCGGTCGGGCGGGAGCGGGCTGCGGAGGTCGAACCCCCGGGGCGCGATCCCGGCGACCGCCCGCGCGGTGCTGGCGAGGTCGACCAGGCTCGCGATCCCGGTGCCCGGGCCTGCGGCCAGGCCTGGAGCGACGACCACCAACCCGACGTCGAGCACCTCGCCGTGGTGCGAATGGCCGTGCTCGACCCGGCCGTGGTCCCAGAATTCCTCGCCGTGATCCGCGGTGAGCACGACCAACCCGTCCATCCAACCGGTCGCTTCCAGGTGGTCGAGCAGGCGGGTGAGCTCGGCGTCGAGGAGCGCGACCTCCCGGTCGTAGGCGAGGCGGATCTCGTCTTTGGCCGCGGCGTCGAGGAGCTTGCCCTCGCGCAGCGCGCCCTCCGCGTCCTCGAACAGCGCACCCTCGGCGTGGGCGTAAGGCATGTGCGGATCGAGGAAGTGCACCCAGAGGAACGCCCCGGTCGCGGGCAGCGCGTCGGCCGCGCGGATCGCCTGGTCCACGGCAGCGGTGCCAGAGAGGTGACGCGTGGCGGGCGACCCGGCGAGCGCCAGCCGGTGCCTCCGGTTGTCGTCTGAATGGACGTAGCGGTGGAAACCAGCTCCAAAGCCCATCTCGGGAGACAACCAGCTGTTGTTGAAGACCGCGGCGCAGGTGTAGCCGGCCGCGGCGAGCTCGGCGGGGAGAGTCGGGGTGCCAGGCCGGATCCCCTGGAAAGTGCCGTCGGCTCGCGCGCTGGCCCCGTGCACGCCAGGCTCGACTCCGGTCGCGATCGACGCCATGCTCGGCAACGTCCAGCTGGCGGTAGCCATCGCCCGTTCCCAACTCCGGCCTCGTTCGGCGAGGCGCTGCCAGGATCGCATCGTCACCATTCGGTCGGCCCGGAGGGTGTCGACGGTGAGAAACACGATGCGGGGACCCGTCGATCCGGTGCCCGAGGCCAGCATGGGTCGGAATTCGCTTCCGAGCTGGGTCAAGGGGTGCATGACGGTGGTTTCGTCTGGCAGCGGGGCCGTCAACTGGACGGCGCGGGCTACGGTGCCGCCGACCAAGGTTCCCAGCACCGCGGTGACGAGCGGCGCGCGGCGGGTGAGTCGATCCAGGCCTCGAACCATTGCCATGGCCGCGATCCCTGCCCCCAACGCCAAGAGGCTGAGCCGAAGCGGATCAGCGGGCCAGGTGACGACCAAAGCGACCGTCGCGAGTCCAACGCCCGGGATCAACGGAGAACGCCGCCAATCGTCGGGAGCGAACCACGCGTGGTTCACCGCCAGGATGGCGACCTGCGCGGCTTCGGCCGCGATCCGCCACGGCTCGAACGCCACGAAGCCGGAGGCGCCAAACCACAGCTCCACCGGGAGGACCAACGCCCACCCAACCCCCAGTGCTGCGGTGCCGCGGTTCATGTCGGGTGAGTAGCACGGTGGCTCCGGGGCTACGACCGCGGGTCGATTCCGTCCCTTGCGAGTTCCTCGGCGGTCGCGGCGACGGCGAGCGTGCCGGGCGGGTTCTCGTACCAGCCGGGATCGGCGTAGCCGTCGAGTCGATCGCGCACCTTGAACAGCGTGAACATCCCGCCCATGTCGATGTAGTCGTGCTTGCCGGCCATTCCCCGCATGGGAATGCTGTTGGGGGGCACCCCCATCGACATCTCCCCCATCCCGCTCATTCCGGTCTCGCCCATCGTCATGTACCCGGGAACGAGCGGCCGGATCTGCGCGTCGAGCCCGTGCGCGTCGATCCCGACCAGGTTGGGCCCGGCGTGCCCCATCTGGTTCATGATGTGATGCGTGAAGTGGCAGTGCATCGGCCAGTCACCGGGGGCGTCCGCCCGTAATTCGATGTCGCGCGTGGCGCCCACCGGGACGAGCACGGTCACCTCGGGGTGCCGCGCGGAGGGCGGTACGGACCCGCCATCGGTGGCGGTTACTTCGAAGGTGTACCCGTGCAGGTGGATCGGGTGGTTGTGCATCGCGGACAGGTTGCCGATCCGGATCCGGACGCGTTGCCCGGTCCTGGCCACCAGCGGCGAGGTGCCCGGGAACGCCTTCGAGTTGATGGTCAGCACGTTGAAGTCGGTCATTTCCCGGGGATCCGGGCGCGAGGCGCCGATCGGGATCTCCCATTCCGAGAGCATCATGGCGAAGTCGCGGTCGACCGCGCCGGCTCCGGAGCTCGGATGCACGACAATCATCCCCATGAGACCCAGGCCCATTTGGGTCATCTCGTCGGCGTGGGGGTGGTACATGAACGTGCCGGCGTGTCGGACCGTAAACTCGTATCGATACGTTTCTCCGGGCCGAATCGCCCGCTGAGTTACCCCCATCACCCCGTCCATGCCGTTCGGGAGGAGGATCCCGTGCCAATGGACGGTGGTCGGCTCGGGCAGGTGATTCGTGACGTAGAACCGAACCCGGTCGCCCTGGACCAGCTCGATGGTCGGGCCCGGGGTTCGCCCGTTGTAGCCCCAGGCGTGGGCGACGAGGCCGGGCGCGAACGTATGGACGATCGGGGCCGCCACGAGGTGGAACACCTTCACGCCGCCGACGAGGCGCCAGCCGAGGGTGGCCCCGTCGGGGGTCTCCACGGGGGTGTGGATGCGCGGATCGC
>CANLGQ010000105.1 GCA_947490265.1 Pseudomonadota bacterium
ATGGCTTGGCTGAGGTGTGAGCACACGATCCGG
The DNA here is from genome assembly GCA_947490265.1 of Pseudomonadota bacterium. GTDB lineage: Bacteria > Myxococcota_A > UBA796 > UBA796 > CANLGQ01. The sequence goes on from CANLGQ010000105.1 coordinate 34, forward strand.
AAGACCGCTTCGGAGTTCCCGATCCGAAAGGTGCTCACGACCATCGGCCGCGCCGCAGGAAACGACCTGGTGCTCGACGACCCGATGGTGGCCCCGACCCACGCCAACCTGATGCGCAGCGGATCGGCGACGACGGTGGCCTTGCTCGGCGCCGGAGAGCTCTACCTCAACGGGCGCCGAGTCAAGACCGCGACGCTCGCCGAGGGCGACAAGCTGCTGATCGGTGCCTGGCAACTCACCTTCGGCGAGGGGGAGCCCGTCGCGACCACGACCGCGGAGCAAGCCGGACTTCAGCTCGACGTGCTCGAACGCCTCGTCCTGCTCTCAGACGACATGATGCGCGACACGTCTCCCACCCGACTGTTCGGGACCATGCTGGCGGGCATCCTCGAACTTACCGGGGCAGAGAAGGGCTTCGTCATCGTGTTTCGCGACGGGGAGCGCCACCTGGCCGCCTCCCATAACGTCACAGACGAGCAACTCGACCTCGGCAAGGTCTCAGACTCGATCCTCGAACAGGTGGTACAGACGCTTCAGCCCGTGATCGTAAGCGATGCCATGCACGACGCGCGCTTCGGCCGGGCCCAGTCCGTCGTCGACCTTCGACTCTCCTCGGTAATGGCTTTACCGCTCATCTACCGAAAGGACCTGCTCGGTGTCCTCTACCTGGGCAACGACAAGGTCACGAGCCTGTTCAAGGAACGCGACCTCAAGCTCGTCAAGGTGTTCGCAGCCCAGGCGAGCCTCGTCGTTTTTCACGCCCTCGCCATGAACCAGCTTCGAACAGACAACAAGAACCTGCGGACTCAGCTCGCGGCGGCCGCCCAAGGCGAGATGCTCGGCACGTGTGGGCCGATGAAGGAGCTGTTCCGGGTGATTCGACGGGTCTCCCCCAGCGACCTCTCTGTGCTCGTGCTCGGGGAGACGGGCACAGGCAAGGAACTCGTCGCCAAAGAGATCCATGCCCTTAGCCCCCGGAAGGCGGGGCCGTTCGTGGCGATAAACTGCGGGGCGATCCCAGAGAATCTACTAGAAAGCGAGCTTTTCGGCCACAAGAAGGGCTCGTTCACCGGTGCCATAGCGGACAAGGTGGGGCGGATCGAGGCGGCAAACGGAGGCACCCTTTTCCTCGATGAGATCGGCGAAATGCCGATGAACCTCCAGGTCAAGCTGCTCCGGGTGTTGCAACAGCGGGTCATCGAGCGGGTCGGCGAACTCTCCCCCCGTCCCGTCGACATCCGCGTGGTCGCCGCGACCAACAAGGACCTCGCGGAGCTGATCAAGTCAGGACAATTCCGCGAAGACCTATACTATCGGCTCAACGAAATCTCAGTAGCGCTCCCGCCCCTCCGCGACCGAGGCGAAGATGTAGCCATGCTCGCCCAATACTTCCTCAACCGGTTTCGCGAGCAATACGGCGCCCGACCCTCCGGGTTTACGAATCAAGCATTACAGGCCATGAAGGCTTATTATTGGCCCGGAAACGTCCGAGAGTTGGAGAACCGAGTCAAGAAAGCGGTCATCATGAGCGACCGACCGCTGCTCAATCCCGATGATCTCGGGCTCGACGGGGGCCAAAAGCGCGAAGTCCTGCCGCTCGCCCAAGCCGAGGAGGACTTCAAGGTCAGCTACATCCGTCAGGTGCTCGACCTGAACGCTTGGAACAAAGCACAGACCGCGCGGGACCTTGGCGTCGATGCGCGAACGATCTTCCGATACATCGAGAAGTTCCAGCAGGCAGAGTGATGCGGCTGATCGGCCTCACTGGCGGCATCGCGACGGGCAAGTCCACGGTCGCCCGCCTGCTTCGCGCGCACGGCGCGGTGACCATCGACGCCGACCAAGTGGCGCGCCTGGTCGTGGAGCCCGGCAAACCAGCTCTGGACGCCGTGGTTTCCGCGTTCGGCCAGGATGTGCTCCTCCCGGATGGCACCCTCGACCGGGCATCGATGCGGCAGCGGATCGCAACCGATCCCGCTGCGAAAACCACGCTAGAGCGAATCACCCACCCGGCCATTCTTCACGAGATTACCCGTCAAGTGACGGCGCTGGGGGACAGCGGGGCCCGGGTGATCGTGGTGGAGGCCGCGCTGATGGTCGAATCGGGGTCGTACCGGAATTACCCCGACCTGCTCGTGGTCACGACGCAGCCCGAGGTGCAACGCCGTCGCCTCGTGGCGCGCGACGGACCGGCCCTGGCAGACGCTCTGATCGCGGCGCAGGCGCCCCTGGCAGAAAAGGAGGCGAAGGCCACCTGGATCGTCCACAATGATGGCGATCTACAGGCGTTGGAGACCGAACTGGATCGGATCTGGCCTGCCCTCAGTCGGGAACCGTGAGGAGCGATCGCACCGGCACATCGAGCCGCGAGCGGCCGTCGAGAAACGCCAACTCGATCACGAAGCCAAAACCGACCACCTCCCCCCCGAGCCGGCGCACCAGATCGACCGCCGCCGCCGCTGTGCCCCCGGTTGCGAGCAGATCGTCGACGATCAGCACCCGCTGGCCTTGGCGGATCGAGTCGGTGTGCATCTCCAGGCACGCGGCACCGTACTCCAGGCCGTAGTCCACCGCCACGGTAGCCCACGGGAGCTTCCCTGCCTTGCGAGCCAGCACCAGCCCCGCGCCGAGACGCTCGACCAGCCCTGCCCCGAAGATGAAGCCGCGCGACTCGATCCCGACCACCAGGTCGACCGGGCCCCAGTCGGCGGCCAGCCAATCGAGAACCCGCCCGAACAAGGGGGGATCCGCGAGCATCGGCGTGATGTCCTTGAACAGGATCCCCGGCTTTGGAAAGTCCGGGATGTCCCGGATCCGAGCACTGACATCGGCAGCGAGTCGAGCGGTGTCCATGGGGCTCCTGTAGCGGGGCCAGATAGCGGCCCGGCCGTGCGCTGTCTAGGGGACCCTGGACGCCGCGGTTACGGCGACGGGGTGGCCGGTAGCGTCATCGCCCAGGCCGTCCAGGTCGTGCCGTCCCACCGATGCACGACCTCGGTAACCGGAGCCTCGGCGGCCGCGAAGACCTCGTGGACCCCGACTGCCATGATCAGGTCCACCTGATCATTCCCTGGCTTCCAGGCCAACATAACCGTGTCCGAAGGAAGCGCGACCGCGATCGGAGGGCCCCCGAGGCGAGCTGCCAGGGCGTCGGGCGCCAGGAGCGCGGAGGCCGACCAGCCGTCACCGTCGACAATTTTCAGGTATTCGCCTGATATTCCCTCGATCTGGTGGGTGGTCGCCTGCGCCACGTGTTCGCGGCCCGCAACCCCCAAGGCCGCTCTCAGCAGCACCGCGTCGGTTGCCCACGCAGTGAGATCGGCCGCGGTGACCCATCGGCGCGAGCGACGCACGGGATCTCCCGGCGCCGGCTCCCAGATCCGAAAGCACAGGCTCGCCAGCCCGGCCCACCCCTCCGTGCAGGCCAGCGTCGTTTCGGGTCGATGATTCGAGACCAGCCAAGCGCGGAAGTCGTCCGCCGCACCGGGGCGCGCCACCACGGCCCGCAGACCCTCCACTGGTGCGGCGGCCAGCGCTGCGGCGCCCAGAACCTCCATCATTCACGGACCGCCGACTCGTGCACGAGCGCTGCGAGGGGGCCATCGTCGCCTTCGCCCATCAACTCTACCAGACACGACGTGGTGGTCCGCTGGCGCGCGGCGAGCACGAGCGCGATCTGGTGCACCAACTTGTACGCAGCGAGGTTCCCCGCGACGAGCAGGTCGGCAAATGCCGTGCGCGGGAATCGGAACGCGATGCCATCGGATACCGCGGAGACGGTCGCAGAACGCGGCGAGCCGTCGAGTATGGCGATCTCACCGAAGCAAGAGCCTTGGACAAGGCGCGCGATCCGCTTCCGCCTTTTGGTGACCGCCAACTCGCCCGAGTACACCACGTACCAGGCATCCCCAGGATCTCCCTCCTGAAAGACCACCTGCCCGGCAACCAAGGACTTCACTTGCATGATGTGCACGATGCGCGAGAGTTCGCCCGAGTCCAGATCCCCGAACATCGGTGCGTCCAGCAAGAAGTTGATGATCTGCTCGAGCGTGAGTGCGCTGCGCATCCGTCCCCCTCCGGATGATCTACCACGTCGGCGGAGCGACCCGACCCGAGCACCGGGCTATGCCCCCGGAACGGAGGCCTGCATGGCGTTCATCGTGAGTCGGCTCGACAAGGACACCATCGTCATGGTGGAAACCGAGACCACTGGAGCCTTCAGCAAGAGCGAACTCGAGGTCAAACCCGATCCGGAGCGCGCCATCATCAACAGCGTCGAAACGATCACCAAGATGTCGCGCACCATCGCGGCCGGGGTCATCCCGTCCCTGCGCGAGGTGCGAGCCTCGAACTTCGAGATGATGTTCGGGATGAAGATCGACGGGCAAGGCGCCGTGCTCGTCTCTCAACGCCCAGACGACTGCCAGTTCAAGGTCACGCTGCGCTGGAACGTGGCTCCGCCCCCGCCGCGCCCGGGAAGCTGACCTTGCCGCTCGAACCGGGGAACCTCCTCGGCGAGCGCTGGCGGATCGTCGGGCCGGCCCCCGCGCCCCAGAGCCTGACGCGCCTACGGGTGGTGGCCCTCGACTCCGCCGAGGCCGCGGAAGCGATCAGTCCAGCGAACGGCCCCCCCGAGCGCAAATTGTCCTTCGAGCGGGCGTTCCGAGCGCTGCTGGCGCATGTCGACCCGGCCGCTGCGGCAGTTCGCGACGTGCTGGTGATCGACGGCAGGCCCTGGGTCATCCGCGCCCCTCTGGACGACCGGTCGCTCGCCGATGTTCGAGGTCCGGTGCCTGCCGAAGTCGCAGCCTGGGTGGGCGCGCGCCTCGCCCCCGCGCTCCAGTCGCTCGGCGGCGCCGGGGGGACACTCGTGACCGACGAGGACTTCGCGCTCGATCCACAGGGCGCTCCGATGTTCGCCCCGACCGGGCGCCTTCCCGGAAGGGTCGAGATCGGGACCGGGCGCGGCGTCGCGCCGGAGGTCTTCGCTGGCGCCCCACCCGACGGACGATCGGCGCTCTATGCACTCGGAGCCCTCCTCTTCCGCCTCACAACCGGCTCGCCGATCCCCCCAGCCGGGAGTGGACGCCCCCCGGCGCGGGCCAGCGCCCTTCGACCTGACCTCCCTCCCGACCTCGACCAGGCGATCGCCGCACTCCTCTCCAGCGATCCGACGCACCGACCCGCCGGCGCCGCCGCGCTCGGGAACCTCGCAGGCCCGCCAATCGACCTCCGCGCGTGGGCGCGCCCCCCTGCGCTGGCCACGGCGCTACAGCTCCCCAGCTCCCCCGCGGCGACCGCACGACTCCCCTTCCACTTGGTGGTCGAGATCGCCGATCTTCCTCGTTGGCAGTGGAACGGAATCGCCGACCGCGCCGGCCTGCCGGTCTCCGCATTGGCCCGCTTGGTCGACGTGAGCCTTCCCCTCGTGGTCGGTCGATTCTCCACTCGGTCGGGAGCCGAGGAAGCCGCTGCCACCTGGAACGGCGCATCGGTGCGGCAGACCGGTCCGGTCGGCCTCGGTGGGCTCCTCCTCGCCGGAGCGCTTGGGTTGGCGGCCCTCTTTCCCCTCCTCGCAGGGGCGGCGCTCCTCCCCTACCTATACCTGGTCGGCTGGCTCTTCCTCCTCCTCGGCGGAGCGATGGCTACCGCAGGGCTCGGCCTCGGCATCGGGGCGCGCCGAGCCGCTGCGGCCCAGAATCGCGCCCTGCGGGGCGCCACCTTCCTTGCGCTCGAATTCGACTCGACCACCGCCTCGGGGCCCCTCGGCCGCACCTGGGACCGGCTCCGACGAGCCCGGGCGAGTCTCGAGGCGTTGGCCCTTCCTGCCGCGGCGGAAGTAGACCTCCGAAGCTCCCTTCGCGACGCAGAGCGGCGACTCGAAGGCCTGGCAGAGGTCATCGTCCGAGCCGAGGCGACCACCCGAGAGGTGGACCCGACCCGATTGCGGACCCGCGGCGCGGAGCGGGCGCTCGCCGACTACCACGCGGTGGAGCGGGCGCGACTCGACGCCGTGGCGGAGGTCGAGGAGCTGAGCGACGCAGTGGACAGCTTGCTGGCTTCTGCGGCGCGGATTGCGACGCTCGGCATCGTCGATGGCCAGGAGGCGCCGTCCGCCTCGCGCGCCGTGACGCCACAAGGGCGAGGGGTCCGCACTCCCACCGAACCCTGACCCACTCCCTTCGATTCGGGGGTTCGAGCCGTTCGGTTGTTGTTGCCTGGGGGTCCGACAGGGTACGGTGCAAGGCACGCTCGTCCCGGTCGAGAGGGGGTCTCCATGTTCACGTTCTGGCTGCTCACCAACCCGGCGCACGCCGACTGGCCGAGCGGGGCGGAGATCCCGGGCGCCATCACGGCCGACGTGACCCCCGAGGGCCTGGATGCCATCACCGGCATCATCCCTGCGCTCGTCCCGCCCGAGGTGGCGATTCCCGAGGTGCATCTCGCCGACGACAGCTGCTCCTGGCTCGGGTGCCTCTACGAGTACAGCGTCGATTTCACCAACGGAAAAGCCTTCATCGCCGTCAATACGATCGACATCGAGCCTGCGACCGGGGTGCTCGACCTGACCGCGAGTCTGAACCTCTCGCTCAACAGCGCAGCCGACCCGTCGCACCTCGACGTCGACGCCACCGCGATCGGCTTCATCAGCATCAACGAGTCGTGCGACGTGTGGCTCGAGCCGGTGAACATCAACCTGTTCGTCTCAGTCCAGCTGACGCTGCTGCCGGACGGCACGGTCGATGCCTACGTGCCCACGCCCGGCTGGAGTTGGACGCTCGATGCCGACGACATCGTGCTCGCCGATTGCCTGATCGGCGACATCGTCGACATCCTGGACTACGTGGGGATCGAACCGTACGACCTGATCATCCAGCAGCTCGAGCCCGCGATCGACGACGCAATTGCCGGTCTCGGTCCGACCATTGAATCGGCGTTGGAAGATGCGTTCGGATCGATCGGAACCATCGAGGGATCGGTCGACCTGCTCGGCGCACCGCTCGACTACGCGCTGACTCCCTCTGAGATCACCATCGTGCCTGAGGGGGTTCGGATCGGCATCTCAGGTACCTTTGCGACGACTCCCCACCCCTGTGTGGCGCAGTACGGCATCACCGAGTCGCTTGCCACCACCGGCACGGCGACAGCGGTGGGCACCTGGCCCACCACCATCGGCTACACCCCCCACCTCATCATCGACGCCGACGACGACATGGTGAACCAGGCCCTCTTTGCCGTGTGGCAGAGTGGGATCCTCTGCCAGACCATTGACAGCAGCGCGGCGGCAGACCTCGGGATCCCGATCGCGATCGACACGGGGTTGCTAAACCTGCTCGCGCCCGGGGTATACGACACGCTGTTCGCAGAGACCGGGCCGCTCGTCCTGGCCCTCGTGCCGCGGCTCCCGCCCGTGGCGAGCCCGCAGGGAACGAGCGACATCAATGTAGCGATCGATGAGCTCGGCGTGGACTTTCTGGCTGAGCTCGACGGCCGGATGGTGCGCGTGGTCGGGATCGACCTCGAGGTCGATGCCGGCGCCGACCTCTCCTTCGACAACGCGACCGGCCTGCTCGCCATTGCGATCGCGCTCGGCGAAGACGCCATCAAACCCACCATCGGATTCAACGAGCTCGTGCCCGACGCGAGCGCCACCATCGCCGACTCGTTCGGGAACCTGTTCAGCACGCTCGTGGGCCCCCTATTGGGAAGCGCGCTGGGTGATCTGAGCTTCCCCATGCCCGCCTTCCTGGGCTATGGGGTGACGTCGCTCGACGTGGAGGCGACTGGCAACCTCGACCTCGACCCGAGCGGCGGCCAAGGCGACCATCTCGGCATCTTTGCCACCATCGGCCCGGCCACCTACGTCTCGACGGGCTGCAGTTGCTCGGACCCCGCAGCCAGCACCTGCGACACCGGCGGCGGCCGTGGCCTGTCCCTGCTCGGACTGCTGACTGCGGCGGTCGTGGCGAGGCGCCGCAAAGGGTAGCGTTCCCTTACCGGGATCTAAGGCGGAACTCCGCTAGGGAGACACCCGAAGATTCGCGAGCACGGGCTGGAACGCCGCCCAGGCCGTCACTTCGGCGTGCAACGGGATCTCGAGTTCGGTGTAGAGCTTCGACCCGTCGAGCGAACGCATCACGACGAGGGTTGGCCCGCCGATTGCGCGGGAAACCCAGGTTTCCGTCCCAGCGTGCTCGCCAGCGGGACCCGAACGGTAAAGGCCCGCGTCCTCGAAAACGAGCAGAAATCCAGGGTGTGGGTGTTCGATTGGGCCTTGACCGACACGGAGTTCGGCTCGAGTCAGCAGGTGCCGGACCACCACCAACCAACCGGTCTCGGGTGCGGCCGCGAACCCTGCCGGAACGTGGAAGGTGAACCGCCCGCCATCGGGCGCCGGCGTCTCCCACGACGCGGGCCCCACGACCGCGTGGGTCGCCTGCAGCACCGGGTCCGCCGGCGCCGACTCCACGGCCGCGCTCTCCACCGGCGCCGGCGAGCGGTGGCAACCCACCAGGCCGTTCCACAGAAAGGGGATCACCGGCGACCCAACCGCGCCGAGAGCGCTGCCCGGTGCTCGAGCCCACCCCAGGCGTCCGCGAAGGCGGTCGCGTCGGCATCGCGGTCGCCCGTTCCCGCGGCGACGACCTGGCGCTTCAACCCCCGGACGCCCGACGCCGGCAGGGCGCGAAGCTTGCCGGCGAAGGCCTCGCACGCCGCCCGCGCCGAGCCCGGGGTGGCGCTGGCCAGCCCCAAGGTCGCCGCGGCCGGACCATCGAGCCGTTCGTCACCCAAGACAACGGTGAGTGCTCGGTTTCGACCCACCCGTCCGACCAGTCGCCGCGCTCCGCCCCAGCCCGTGGGGATGCCGAGTCCAACCTGAGCGAAGTGAACCCAACCGCGACCGCCGATGATCGGGTGATCGAGGGCGGTCACGAGCTCCGCGCCGCCGCCGACTGCCGGCCCATCCACAGCGCCGATCGTCACAAACCCACTGTCCAACAGCGCGTCGAGCACCACGCCCATCGCCAGGCACATGGCGCGCGCTGCGGCCGGCCGGTCGATCGCGCCGAGCAACTCGTCGAGTTGCCCCCCCGCGCAGAACGACTGGTCCCCCTCCCCAACCACGAGGGTCGCCACGATGGGAAGCGATTGGAGCGCCGCGACGGCGGACGCGAGGTCGGACATCATGCGAAGCGTCAACGCGTTGCGCGAAGCCGGATTGTCGATGACCAGGGTAGCGACGCCGTCGGCAGAGGTGAGGCGCACGCGGCCGGCTCGCTCCGGCACTCCGGCGGCGAGGGCAGCGAGGGTGGAGACCGCTCCGTCCAGATTCACGACGAGGTCCAGATCCGGGTGGCAGCGCGCGGGTCGAGCCGCCCGGCGCGCAAGTCCGCACCCAACTCGCCGACGAGGGCCCGTCGGGCCCCGGCCCTCGCTTCGTCCGCTACCAGATCCAGGAATTGCCGAACGCGCCCTTCCGCTCGGCGCGCATCCCAGTCCGGCCGTCCCGCGGCGACACACCACGCGAGGTGGGCCGACGCGGCCGCCAACAGGTCGGGGACCCCCTCCCCGTTCGACGAGACGGCGCGAAGGACGGGAGGAACCCACCCCACGCCCGCGTCGAGCGCCACCGCCTGGGCGAGCAGCCGAACGAGTGACTCCGCGCCAGGCCGGTCGGCCTTGTTCACCGCGAACACGCTCGCCACCTCGAGCAACCCCGCCTTCATCGTCTGGACGGTGTCTCCCGACTCCGGGGTGAGCAGCACCACGACGGTGTCGGCCACCTCCATCACCGCGAGTTCTGACTGTCCGACGCCGACGGTCTCCACGAGGATCCGGTCGAACCCGGCTGCGTCGAGCAGGTCGATCAGTTCGGCGCACGCGGCCGACAGCCCGCCAACCCGCCCGCGCGCGGAGAGCGATCGCACAAAGACCCCGGGGTCGCCGGTATGTCGCTCCATCCGAATGCGATCGCCGAGGATCGCCCCGCCCGAAAACGGCGAGCTCGGATCGACGGCTACAACCGCGATCCGCAGCCCGACGGCTCTCGTTTCGGCGATCCATGCGTCGGCGAGCGTCGATTTGCCGGCCCCCGGGGGGCCGGTCAGCCCGACCACGTGGGGCGCTCCGGGTCCGTCGCGCCGGCGCACGCGGAGGCGACCGAGCCCAGCACAGAGGGCGCGATCACCACGCTCGATGAGGCTGATCGCGCGGGCGAGTGCGCGGCGGTCTCCCGCCAGCGCGCGATCCAGCAGTTCGGTCGCTCCCAGCATGGTTCCGGCTATCCTTCCGCGCTCGGCTGGGCTCGGCGAAAAACCCTGAGCTCTGTATCTCCGTACCGCCGGGGCGGGTCCGGTTCGAACCCGGGGGGCGTCGCGGCCGGCGGCGCCCCGAAGCGCTGTTCCAGCACCAACCAGCCGTTCGCCCTCCTGGCGAGGGCCGCCAAGAGGACTGAGGGGTCGAGGTCGTACGGCGGATCCAGGTAGACTCCGTCGAAGCCGGCTAGGTGGGCGGGAAGATTCGCGGCGTCAGCGGAGACTACCTGGACCGGGAGCCCGAGCGCGTCCGCGGCGAACGCGATCGCCGCGGCGCGCGCCGCCACTTGCTCTGCGATGACGACGACGGCCCCACGTGAAGCTGCCTCAAAACCGATCAACCCCGAGCCACCGCACGCGTCGAGCACACGCAAGCCGGACAGGGTCTGGCCGACGATGGAGAACAAGGCCTCGCGCACCCGGCTCGAGGTGGGGCGGACGCCCACCGAAACCGCGACAGGAAGGGGGCGCCCCCGGTGAGTGCCCCCGGTCAGCCGAGGGGGGCTCAGGGCGCGGGGGCGGGCGGCTGAGGGGGGCCCGCCGAAGGGAGACTCCGCGGAAGTGGAGGAGGCACCGCAGGCATCTCGGCCTTGAGGTTCCACGTGCAAGCGCCCGCATGGCACCCGCAATTCTCAACGACCGTGAAACACGGCTTGTTTTCGCAGGTTGTCATCAGGTCGGTCGCGCCCTTGACGGTGGTGCAGACCTCCTTCCCGCAGCCGCTGACCGCACAATCCGTGTCTGCCTTGCATTCCCCCTCCCCTTGAGGCAGCTCGAGTCGATCGTGGCACTCGGCGTAGAGCGACTTCGGCTCGAGCGGCGCCGCCACGGGAGCGGAGGGGGGCGGGGCGGAAACCGGTGCGGGCGACTTCGGCTCGGCGCCGGCGGCTGGCCCGTCAGCTCCCCCGTTCTTGCAAGCCACGAGCAACCATCCGGCCGCAACGATCGAGCGAACCATCTTCCCTCCCCCGGCATCCTACGCCAACCGAACCCATCGCGCCCGGCTTTGCGAACGGTTGGCCACGCAACCGCCACCCGCGACGCGACGCGACGCGAGCAGCCCGTGCACGCTGCCCGCCCCACACGCCGCCCGGATCACGCGACGGCTGGGGGGTTCCAGGCAGGCCAGCTGCGCGGGTCCAGCGCGATCGCTGGGGCTGCCATCGCGGAAACCGGCGTCACATGGGCTGATTCTCTGGACCACAGGACGCTCGACCGGCGCCACTTCGCCGACGCCGACGCCGACCGTCGCGACAAGCGGCGCGCGACGATCGCCAAATACCGTCGGTTCTTTGCTCACGCTCAGCATGTCGACCTCGCCCGCATCAACGAAGGCGCCGCAAGGGTTCCCAGCGATCGGCCAATCGCAACTGTGCTGGATCTCGTGGAGAGCAAGTCGAAGCGGGCTCGTAGCCTAGTCCGGTGCCACGAAAGATTGCGCGGCACTTGAACGCGCGGAGCCGCTGCACTAAACACCCGACCCTCACTGAATGAGGCGCGGAGGGTCGATGCGCCAGCGCGTGTGTCATGCCGGGCTCGGAGTGCTTCTCGCACTTCAGGGCTGCGCGTTCGAAGAATGGTCGATGCAGGGATCCCCTACGTTCCCGATCGAGCCTCACGTCTTCTATCCGCAATACACGGCGGTAAACGGCCAGATCGCGGCAGGGGCCGCGACGGGAACCGGCCGCGTCCTTGAGCAGCCGGTGGCCTTCCCCCACTTCACCCATGCGACGACGCTCGGGATGGACTGTCAGTATTGCCACTCTGACGCCCGAAAGTCGATCCATTCCGGGGTTCCGTCCACCCAAGTCTGCATGAACTGCCACTCGGTGGTGAAACAGGCGGCGGACGCCGACGTACCGAGCCCGGAGATCGCGAAGGTGATCGAAGCGCACACGAGCGGAACCCCGCTTGTTTGGAAGAAAGTGCACGATCTTCCCGACTATGTGAACTTCGCCCACAGCCGCCACGTCAATGCCGGGGTGCACTGCACCGAGTGCCACGGCCAAGTGCAGCTGCAGGGGCAGAAGGAGACGGTGAAGGTCAAGCCGTCGCACGAAGGCGCCGAAGGCGGTCACGCGACAGCGGTAGATGCCGAAATCGTCAAGAACGTGATGATCCGTGAGCCCACCCTGCAGATGGGGTGGTGCCTGAACTGTCACGCCACGCATCCTTCGATCGAGACGAACTACGGCGAAAGGGCGAATGCCCGCCGCGCCGAGCTCAAGGACTGCTGGACCTGTCACAAATGACTACCATCTTCGTCGGCCGACACCTGGCAGCAG
>CANLGQ010000106.1 GCA_947490265.1 Pseudomonadota bacterium
AGGCCGCGGGTGTAGGGGTGTTTGGGTCGGGAAAAAACATCCAGGACATCCCCGTATTCAACAAGTTGCCCCTTGTACATCACCGCCACGCGGTCGGCGATCTCGGCGACGACGCCGAGGTCGTGGGTAATGAAGACGAGGCCCATTCGGCGTCGAACCTGGAGCTCGCGGAGCAGGGCCAGGATCTGAGCCTGAATGGTCACGTCGAGGGCGGTCGTCGGCTCGTCTGCGATGAGGAGCTTTGGATCGCAGGCGAGCGCCATGGCGATCATGACCCGCTGTTTCTGGCCGCCGGAGAGCTCGTGCGGGTACGCGTCGATGCGCCGCTCGGGCTCGGGGATCCCGACCTCCTGAAAGAGCTCGAGCACTCTGGCTCTCGCTCTCGCGCGGGACCACTTCCGATGCCGGATGACCGCTTCCGCCACCTGATCTCCCACCCGGACCACGGGATTCAGGGAGGTCATCGGCTCCTGGAAGACCATGGCGATCTCGGAGCCGCGGACGTCGGTCATTTCCCGCTCGGTCGCTGCGGTCAGGTTTCGGTCCAGGAAGCTGATCCTGCCCCCGATGATCTCGGCGCCATGGTCGGGCAGGAGGCGCATGATCGAGAGCGAGGTGACCGACTTTCCGGAGCCCGACTCCCCGACGATGCCGAGGGTCTCGCCCTCGTGCACCTCGAGGGTCAGGTTCTCGACGGCGTGAACCGTGCCTGACCCGGTGTGGAAGCGGGTGGTCAGCGCCTCGATCCGGAGCAGCGGGCGCATCATCCGCGGGGGAGTTCCAGGATCTGCGACAGCTCGGCTTCGACAGCTGCAGACAGGCTGGGCCAGTCGGCACCCGGGTTTCGCGTTACGGTGAGGAAGTTGCCGGTCGCAAAAATGGACCGTACACCGGCAATTTCGAAGAGGCGGCGGCCGACTTCGTGCTCGGCGGCGGCGCGCTGGGTGCTGAAGGACAGGGAGCCGGTCGGGACGATGGGTACGTTCGCGACGAATTTTCTGGCATCGGGGTTGGGCGTGTCTTCGGACGTCACCCGGACCGCGGCCGGCGGGCTCGCGGTCGGATGGGCGCGGGGGACGGCGTCCTGCGGCGCTCGTGGGTCGAGCCGATCGAGCCACCACCGGTTGAAGGTTCGGATCTGCCTGACCAGCCTGCGCCGGATCCCCAGCATGCTATCCCTCCGAGCCGGGAGGGTTAACCGGCCCGGGTGCGCGTTGCCCGGCGTGGTCGGCTGCGGTACGCGGCATCCGGTGAAGGAGGCCGAATGACCCTGGTGGAGGCGTTGCGCGATCCAGTGAAGCGGCGGGCGGTCGTGGCCGACGGGGTGCTGTTGGTCGAGTCGGAGGTGGCGCGCCGGAGGGGTCTCTCGGGACTGGCCGTCAAGGCTGGCTTTCAGGTCGTGAAGGCGACGCGTCCGGGCGTCGTCGCTGCTGCCCTCGAGTCGTTGCTTCCGGAGTTTGCTCCGGTCCTCGACCCCTACCTGGCTGCGGCCCGTGCGAGCGGAGATGCGTTCACCTACCTCTCCGCCCACGCCGACAGCATCGCCGACGCCCTCCTGGCGGTTACCGATCGCAAGGCCAAGCTGAGCAGCCACCGGGGGCTCAAGCAGGCGTATGGCGGGCTGCGCGGCACCGCCCGCCGGGAGGTGGCGCAGTCGGTGCCCGGTCTCGCCCGACTGGTCGAGAAGCACCTGGGCTGAAGCCCTGCGCGGTGCTACGAGAGTCCGATGCCCACCGAAGATCCCTTCCGCGTCCTGGTTCGCAAGGGGAACCCCTACGAAGCCGGGATCACGCTCCGATTCACGGTCGCCGAGGGGATGGGGCAGCTCTCGCTGAAGTCATCGGGTCGGGCGGAAGTGGGGCTGGCGGTGCACCACGAGGAGGTGGGCATCGATCCCGAGCTGTTTCGCGCCGCCCGCTTCGTCTACAACCTCAACAATCAACGCCAGAGTTTCGCGCTCTCGCGGCTGACCCCGGAACTTTGCTTGCGGCTCTCCACCGAACAGTGGACCGAGCTGAAGCCAGTGATCGAGTTTGGTTTTCGGTACCTGGTGATTCCGGACGGGGCGCTCGCAACGGCCCCCATTCAGGTTCAAGTCGCGGCATCGGTCGTTCCGCTCGCGGGGCCGGCGAGCCTCCCTCCTCCTGGCGCTTTCATCGCTCCCGCTGCGGTCCGGGCCGGCGAACCGTTGCCGAGTCGCCCTCCGGAATCCGACAACCGGATCGAGCGTCCGGTTCCGATGCAGCCCGCGCTGGCGGCTGCCGCGCTGGAGGGCTTGAGTCGCGAAGCCGCTCTCGGCCATCTCCGCCTCCAACTGACCGCAGTGGACGCGATGCACCACCGACTCGAGGCCTTGGAACGCAAGCTCTCGGCATCCCGTGCCCGGGAGAAGGACCTGCTTGCCGTGCTGACGGCCTGGCAGGACCGGGATTCCACTTCGCAGTGACGCCGGATCGCGCGCGCGCTGGCTACCTGGCCGCGCTCGCAGGCGACGAGCCCCGCCTCGACGTGGCGACGGCCTGGATTGCCGCGGAGGAGAACCCGGATCTCGAGCCCGACTCCGTGATCTCGGATCTCGATGCCCTCGCCGCCCGGATCGCGGTTGCCGAGGGCCCGGAGGCCGAGCGCGTCGCCCGGATCGCGATCGGCCTGTTTTCACAAGAGGGATTCGCGGGCGATGCAGCACACTATGACGAGCCGGCGAACTCGCTGATCGACCAGGTCTTGAAGCGACGCCGTGGGATGCCGATCCTGCTCGCAGTGGTGCTCCTCGAGGTCGCCAGTCGCAATCGCGTCCATTTGCATGGTATTGGCTTTCCAGGACACTTTCTTGTGGCTACCCACACGGATCCGCCGGTGGTGCTCGACCCGTTCAACGGCGGTCGGGTGCTGACCCGCCCAGTGCTCGTGGCCCGCATCGCCCAGATCGACGGCTGCGCTCCTTCCCCCACTCGGGTCGCGGAGGCGACAACGCCGGTCGGAACCCGCTACATCCTGGCTCGGATCAACAACAACCTGAAGGGGTCCTGGCTTCGCCGGGGCCGCGTCGTCGAGGCCCTTCGGGCGGTCGAGCGCATGTTGATCGTCGCGCCGGACCTCGTCGAGGAGCTCCGCGATCGCGGGTTGATGCGCCTGCACCTCGGGGATCCAGGCGGGATCGCCGACCTTCGAGGCTACCTCCAGGCTTGCCCCGGTG
Source organism: Pseudomonadota bacterium (assembly GCA_947490265.1). Taxonomy (GTDB): domain Bacteria; phylum Myxococcota_A; class UBA796; order UBA796; genus CANLGQ01. The sequence continues at coordinate 3,197 of CANLGQ010000106.1, forward strand.
CTTCGGATCGGGAGCGCATCGCGGCGCGGATCCGCCAGGGATGATCAGAGCGCGAGGAGCAGCGCGCTGATCCCGGTCACCAGTACCTGAAAGCCGGCACCCAGACCAAACGCCAACAACGGACGGCGCGTGAGGCTCGCCCAGACCACCGCGAGCAGGAACATCTCGACGATGTTTTGGCCGACAAACCAGACGAACTCTCCGGTCCCGAAGTGGTTGAACGGCCGAAACACAGGGAGCGTGTTCGACGCGAGGGCCCACACCAGGAGGCCACCAGCGGCTGCGGAGATCACTGGGTCTCTCCGGGTGTCGGGGGGGATGTTGGGACGCCAGCTGAGAAGTGCAAAGGCCACCACCAAACTGGCTGTGAGCCAAGCCACGCCGGCTTCGATCGGATGGGCGAACCTCGAGCGAAAACCGAGTAGTATTGCGAAGAGTTGCAGCCCGACGTAACAGATGGCCCACACGCCGAGGAGCCAACCGAGGGCGGCTAGCGCGAGCTGAACCGCGCCCGGCATCGGCGCCTCGTTGGCGGCGGACCTCATCGGCTGCGGGGTCTCGAGCCGAACTTCGTGCAGCACCCGTTCCGCTTCGGTCTGACGACGTTGCATCTACTCAGTGTATACCGCGGCCGGGTCCACCTATCAGTCAATGGCGGTCCCGGTTGCGCGGCGGCGCCCGGATTGCGGTATCCTCTCCGCGCGGGCGAGGGGCGCCGATGGAGTGGATCCTGATCGGGGTGCTGTTGGTGATCGCGGCGATGATGATCGCCGTGGTCGGCCTGCTGCTGATCCTCGCCGTGCGCACGATGACCGCCGCACCCCGCCGGAAGTCAACCCGGTCGGCGGCATCGGGTTCGCGGGGTTCTCGTGGCGAGGACGACGACATCACCCAGGTGACGCTCGGTGTGCTCGACGCGACCGCGCCCCTCGAGGAGGACGACGAGCAGCCGGAGCCCCCGCTGCTCGGGTCGGGAACGCGGACCGTGCCGATCTACTCCGACGACGGCGCGGAGGTTGACGAGCCTACGTTCAATGCGCCGGTGATCCTCACGAGCGCGGTGGCGCGCACCGATCGCGGCCTTCGCCGCAAGAAAAACGAGGACAGCTTCCTGGTAGTGGAGAGCGCCAGCCTCTATGTCGTGGCCGACGGCATGGGGGGCTACGCGGGTGGCGAAGTCGCGAGCCGTACGGCAGTGGATGCGATCGAAGAGGCGTTCCGCACGCGCACGTTTGATGCGCCGGCCTATGGCAACGTCCCGCGCCGAGCGAGCGAACTCGCGCAGGCGGTCCAAATGGCGAACCTGGCGATCCACGGCCATGCGCAGATGGTGCCTGCCTTGAAGGGCATGGGCACGACCCTGGTCGCGGCAAGGTTCGCGCCTGGAAAGGGCAGGGTATATGTTGGTCATGTTGGCGACAGCCGGTGCTACCGCCTCCGAGACGGCCAGCTCGCCCAACTCACCACCGACCACACGCTCGCCGCGACCGGGGTCCAGGGCCCGCAGGCCGAGTGGCTCTGTCAGGCGCTGGGGGTCGATCCGGTCCTGAAGATCGACATGGTGATCGGCACCCCGCAGGTAGGCGACGTCTACCTCCTTTGCTCCGATGGGCTGACCAAGATGTCTCCAACCGAAGGCATTCGTCGCGTGCTGACCGATCAGACCGACCCGGGGATGGCGGCTCAAGAGCTGGTTCGGTTGGCGATCAACGGCGGTGGGAGGGACAACATCACCGTGGTCGTGATTCGGGTTGAGACGCCGAACGACAAGGAGGCGCGATCGAGCAGCGCGGCCTAGCGGGTGCACGTGCGCCCAGGGTAGCTCCCCTTGCCGTTGTTCAATCGATTGATTAAAGGGGACCGGGAGGTCGCGATGCCTGTCCTCGCACCCGGTGAGTCTCTGTCCCCCCGCCATCCGCCCCGGCGCGACCCGAGCGACGGTCCTCCGCTCTGCGCGGTGGAGCCGGCAGGCCTCACCGCGGGGCAGGCTGCCGCCTGGGCCGAATCGCTCCCCCTCTCAGCCCGGTTCCAACTCGGGCCGGTCGTCACGGAGGGTCAGCTCGCTTTCCTGGCTCGACATGGATTTGCGGTGTTCGATCGGGTGGCTTCGTTCGAGGAGGTGGACACCATCCTGGCCGAGGTCGATCGAATCGAGGCCGAGCTGCTCGCGGCGGGCTGCACGACGGTGAATGGCGTTCCGGTGTGGTTTGGGCTCGACCCCGACGGCCGGGACTACCTGTTCCGAATGGGCTTCACGAGTACGTACAGCGAGTGGCTGTCGCGCTTCGTGCGAGATGATCGGTTCGACCCTATCCGCCGCCTCATCGGAGACAATGCGCGGATCGGCGAACGAGAGAAGGACGGGGTGGTTTTCAACCGGTACGTGCGCGATGCCCGAAGCATCCGGCCGGGCCTTGCGTGGCACACCGACGCCCTGCGCGACGTGTTCTACAATTGGCGCATGCCAGGGCCGATGCTGAACGTCGGGCTGCACTTCGATCGGATCCGGCCGAGCGATGGGGGGCTGCGGTTGTTGCCCGGAACCCACACCCAAGGGGTGGCCTCCACCCTGTTTCGCAAGATCCACTTCGTCACCCAGCGCCCCGATCCGGCAGAACTCGCGGTCGAGACCTGGCCGGGCGATCTCACGGTTCACGATGGGCGCATGTGGCATCGGGTGGAAGCCGCGCCGGTCTCCGGCTGGCCGAGCCTTCGGCGCAGCATGTACGTGCCCTACGTGTGCGACACTTGGCACCCGAAGGACGAGAACAGCCCGACTCCGCTGTATCTTCGAGCGTTCGACTTGGTGATGAAGGCGCGGAGAGCTCGGGCGCTCCGGCAGTCCGCTACGAGATCCAAGTAGTCATGACAACCCAAAACGCGCCATATTGGCGGCGACTCCACCGGTGCGGGACGGGGGTTTAGCCCGATTCGGAAGGGTCCACGCGTCGCCGAGTCGACTTCACCGAACCGCGGGCTTTTTTCGTGGCAAAGCGGCGTTGCGCTGACGCCCGGGTGGGGGCGGTCCGACGGCGCGGTCGCGGTGGCACCAGCGCCTCGCGGATCGCCTCGGTCAGCCGCTCGATACAAGCCGCGGTGTTCTGCCCGCGGGACCGATGTTCGTCAGAGGTGATCACGAGGTCGCCGCTTTGGGTGATCCACCCCGGGTGGCGCTCGCGGAGGCGCCGCTTCACGCCAGGACCCAGAATCGACGTCTCCTCCAACGCGAACCGAAGCCGGGCGCGCGTGTCGGTGGTGTTCACGTGCTGGCCTCCAGGTCCCCCGCTCCGCGAAAACTCCCAGTTGAGCTCGCTGGGTGGGATCACGAGTCCCGGCCCGACCTCGATCGAATCGCTCACAACGCCTCGTTCAACCGCTCGATCAGGGTGACAGCACCGAGCCCGGCGACTTGCGCCCGGGTCGCCGCGCTCGCCGCGTCGTCGGCCAGTACGATGCGGGCCGTGTTGTCCGTGAACACCACGCGCCAAGCCCAGCTTCCGCCCGACGCCGCGAGGCTGTGCCCCACGGACAAGGGAATCACGCTCGTGATCTCCAGTTCCTCCTGCGTACGGCGGCGTCCGACCGCAGAGATCCCATGTTTCTGGCGATAGTTTCGCACAGCTTGAATACTCATGCCGACCTTGGCGGCGACCGCAGCGTCGGGCATCGCGCCGATGAGCTCGCGGTGCCGATCGAGCTTTGAGGGCCGTTGACCGGGGATCGAGGGCGTCACCGAACGCGGCCCAAATACCGACTCAGGCGGCCGGGTCAGGATGGCCGCGTAGTCCGCGGGTTCGGGAGGAGGCGAACCCATGGCCCGCGAGGCGACCCGCGGCGTTCCGGTGCGCTTCAGCGCCACCGCAAGTTCTCCCGGTGGGACGTTCATCTTGCGAGCGAGAGCCGGAATCGACATGGTGTTGAGCAGGGGCAGGATGTCTTGCCACGCCGGGGTGTCTTCAAGGTTCGCCACGCGTCACTCTCTCGAATCGCACGAAGTCGATCACGGGGTCTGTGGAGTTCGCAGCCTCAAAGCGCATCGCGATGCGCAGGTCGCAGCGAGCACGTAGAATAGTGCTGCACTCAAGGTATCACAAGTCCCCCGCCCGGGACAGGTTGCAAGGCCGGATCGTCGATCAAAGGCTGTTGACTGGGCGAAATACGCACGCGGGCCAGCTCGTCCCAGGCACCGTGGGCGATCCCCAAGTGTTCGACGATGACCTCTTCGGTAGTCACACCGTTTGTCGTTGTCCGCCGCCAGTGGAGTCCGTCTCCATTCCAGGCCAATTCGGGCTGTGCCACCATCGCCGGCGAGCTCAGGGCTCGCGTCCCGATCCAGCCAAGTTCTCGGCTGTTGATGGGATCTTCTTCGGTTGTTGTCGTCGTTGCGCGAATCGCGATCGGGGCCCCCGCCTCCGCGAGACCCTCCACGGCGATGAGCTCGGAACCACCCGTCAGGCGACTTGCCAGTCGATACTCCCTGTCCGCGGGTGGCAACTCAGCCAACCATTCTCTCAGCGCGAGCGCTGCCGCGCCCGCCAGCGTCCAGCGCACCTCTCCCCCCCCGACAGCTACCTCCCACCGACCGGTGGGCATCGGTGGGTCGAGCCCTGCAGGCCCGAGGCAGGATCCGGCGGAGGTCGTCCGGATCTCCCAGGGGCCGCATTCCGCGCATCCTGGATCCATCCACCGAGGACCGTCGGGCAGGGAGACCACCACCAGCGGACGATCGTAGCCGGCGGGGGAGACCGTCCAGCCGGGACCGCGCATTGCGGGGTACGCGAGCGCCCAGTCGGCCTGGAGCCCACCCTGGCGCAGCCACCCGACCAGCACGAGCGTCGCTTCCGTTTCGGTGTACGCCAGCGACCGTCGGGCCCGAATCAGCTTTCGAGGCCAGGTCGCTTGCTGGGGCCAGCGGCCGATACCCGCTCGGGACCGCAGCGTCGCGAGCGCGTCCTCGGCAAACGCGGCGTCGGGGAGTCGGCCCCGGAGCTCGGTGGGGAGCGCGACGCCCGGGATGTTCTGGATCTCGAACCGCCGGTTCAACGCTTTCACATAGGCCGCCCGGTCCGGAAGCACCCGCGCTTCCTGCCAGCTCGCCAACCACCAGGCCCGACGCGCCCCAACGCTCTCCCACTGGATTTCGGCGCCGTCGCCGGCGACGCGGAGCGACGAGTCGCCTTCGCCAAAGGTCGCCGCATCCGGTGCGCGCCAGCCCAGGGCGACGGTCGCTCCGGCCTCAGAGCTCGCGAGCTCGATGAGCAGGGAGTCATCGCGTTGGGTGACGCGCGCGCTTCGCTCCGGGCGCGCGCTCCAGGTGAGCGCGTCGTACTCCGGGCGAAAGGGGATGACCCAGGCTCGATCTCGCGCTTCGGCCTCGAATGTGAGCTGTAGCTCGGTTCGGGTGGACGATCCGCCTCCGGGGTAGAGCGTCAGCTGGGGGTTTCCCGGCGGGACCTGAAGTCGGATCGACCGATCCTCGCGCGGCGCGGCGGCTGTGGCGATCGCCTCGCCCGTGGGAGGCACGCCGAAAGTGGCCCGAGAACCGGCGGGCGGCGGGGCGGCCCACCAACTGTCGCCGTCCGGGGTCAGCCCGGTCACCGCGAGGGGGGTGCCGGTCAGCTGGGCGAACCGCGCCCCGTGGGTCGCCGGCTCCCAAGAGAACCCGTCGGTCCACCGGCGGGAGACCTCCAGAATGGCCTGGTCGCCCTGGATCAGCTCCGGTAGGTAGACGCGGAGCGCACCGACTCCGTTCACGTCGCGGACGCGCCGCTCGAAGCGCTCTTCGCCGAGCCGCTGGCTCCGACCGTCCCCAAGTTTTGACCGACCGGTCCAGGATACCAGCGCCGCATTGGCGGGGAGGGCGACGTCGACCCACGGACAACCAGGCGCGCCGGCGACCTCGAGGTGCGTCGACTCGAGCCAGTCCGAGCCCACCGCGATCACCGCCATCTCCTCGACCACCAGCGCGCAACCCGGTCCCGGTTCAACGAGCGGCGGCACTCATCCCCCCTTTTTGGTGAGCTTGGCCATCTCGTCGGCGAGCAGGCGCGGGAGCCCCCCCGGAAACGCGCGAGTCCACTGGACCGCGGCATCCCGCGACACCGTGCCCCACGTCCGCAGCAGCCGCCGCATCCCCTTCTGCACGTGCGGGTCTGGATGTCTAGCGTAGCACGTGGCGATCTGGCCAACGGCCGCATCGTCGGACGCGCTCACCCAGGCGGCACGCGCCTGGTTTAGGCGCGCCCGCACGGCCGCTGCCGCCGGACCCTCGATCGGAATGGGGAGCCAGGCCAGCCCGGCGGCGACCGCGGCCCGCGCGCGTAGGGGCTCGGTCTCGTCGACCAGGCTCTCGGGCCCGAGCCCTTGGGCGATCCGGGCGGGGCCGAGCAGCAGCCATCCGATCGCGTCGGCAGAGACGAGGTCGTCGGCGTCGGTCAGCCATCGCGTGGCGGTCGCCAGCACCGGGTTCGGTTCGTCGGGAACGAGGGCGGCCGTGAGTCCGATGGCCGCGAGGCCATGCTCCCACGAGGTCGCAAACAGGCGGTCGAGCAACGGCAGGTCGTCGGGCAGCCGAGGCGGGTCGAGCCGCCAGGCCGCGTCGAGCGCGCGCGCGAGATCGCCGGTGGCGATGCCCCGGATCCCGCGGCTGCTCCGCACCTGGGTTCGGGTGGCCCGGGCGACCTCGTCGCTCGCCGCGAGTTCGAGCGCTTGTTCCAGCACGAGCAGGGAGGCAGGGGTCAGGAGTCCTCCAGGAACGAGGTAATGGCGTTGGCCAGTCCGCCGGGGTTGTCGTGGTGGAGCAGGTGTCCTCCCGGGATACAAACAGCGGAAGCCTGGACGAGTGCCGCCTTCCGCGCTTCTGCGTCCGGCACCCGGAACGGCGACGCCACCCCCTCGACGATCAACGTCGGGGCGGTGATCTCCCGCAGGAAACGGCAGAAGATCGACGCTTGGAACGGCACCGGAGCGCGCATTCGATGGCGGCTGTCCCACCCCCAGGTGCCCCCGCCGAGGAGCCGCGCGGCGAGCCACGATGCCGTGTCGGCGGACAACGCCGGATTCCACCTTCGGAGCCGATCCGCGGCGTCGACTTCGGTTACCGCGGGCGGGTGAGCGGGCGGGTCGCGAAGGTCGGCCAGAAACGCCCGGGCCCGGTCGATTGCGCCCGACTCGGCGTCGGGCGGGCCGAGGCCCTCGATCAGCGCCAAGCGGCGAACGCGATCCGGCCGGCTTCCGGCATAGAGCGCGGCGATGGTCCCCCCCATGGAATGCCCGACGAGGTCGACCGGCCCGCCCACATGCTCGATGAGCCCGTCGAGATCGCCGACGTAATCCCAGAAGTGGTAGAAACCCCCGGCCCCGACGTGCGCCGACCGACCGTGGCCCCGGTGATCGGGGGCGATCACTCTCCGGTCCAACCGCGTGGCCACGGCGTCCCACGCGGCTCCCTGTTCGAGGAACCCGTGCAAGATGACCACGGGAGGCCGCCCGCCGTCGCTGCCGGTCCACTCGTTCACCCGGATCCTCAGTCGGGGCGGTCCCGGGTCCAGATCCCACTCGGTGCGCGTCACGGCTCGAAGCGGTACCCGGTACCGTGGACCGTGAGGATGTGGCGTGGTTGGCCCGGTGTGTCCTCTATTTTCTTCCGAAGCTTCAGGATCTGGTTGTCGACCGTGCGGGTGTTCATCGCCGTCGGATAGCCCCAAACCTCCTGCAGCAGCTCGTCGCGGCTCACATCGCGGCCGCGATGGGCGATCAGGTAGGCGAGGGTTCCGGCTTCGTGGGTCGTCAGGTGGCTCTCCTCCCCGGCATGCCAGAGGATACGCCGCCGAAGGTCGACCTTCACCGGGCCGAACGAGTACACGTCGGGCGTGCGCTGGTCGCCGGTACGGTCCCTCAGCCGGGCCTTGACCCGCGCCACGACCTCCCGCGCCGAGAAGGGCTTGGTCACATAATCGTCGGCGCCCATCTCGAGGCCGATCACGCGGTCGATCTCCTCGGTCTTGGCGGTGAGCATGATCACCGGCACGCCGGGGTGTTCTTGCTTGACGGCACGCATCACGGCGAGCCCGTCGATCCCCGGGAGCATGATGTCGCACAGCACAAGGTCGGGCACGGCCTCGCGCACCAGCGCCAAGGCCTTTTCGCCGGTGTCGGCATGGCGGACCGCGTACCGTTCGTGGGTGAGCGCTCCGACCAGACCATGGGCGATGGTCGGATCGTCTTCGACGACCAGGATCCCTGCGATGGCGTCCAACCGAACCCCCGTGACTGACTGCCGACAGCAGAAGTACACCCGGGGGCCGGTGGCGTCCAGTGGCCGCAGAAACGCCTCGGCGCCTTCGTGCGTTGTTACGGGTACAGGTCGAGGGTGAGGAAATACGGCTGCATCGGAGTCCCCTTGGTGTCGACCACGATGTAGAGGTTTTCCTGAAATCCACTCGTATTGCTGTAGACGAGTTGCTCGGCCATCCCGAAGTTCGCATCGGCCCCCACTGCACAGGTCTGGGGCTGCGTGCAGTTGTAGAGGAGGTAGAGCGCCGGGTCGGAACCGGGCATCTGAACCGAGGCCGTCAGGGTCTGGCCAGCCTGCAGGGTCACCTTGTTCATCGCGTCGGGGCCGGGGGTCTGCGAATTCGTGCAGGCGATTCCTGGGTTCAGCCCGTCGAGGAACGAGACCTCCTCACTGTAGTACCCACCCTCGGCGAGCCCCGCGGACTGGGTGGCCTCGAGGCATTCGTCGGAGAGGTTCGGGTCAAACAGTTGGCTCACCTCCACGTCGAGCCAGAAGATGTCGCCGGTGGAATCGTCGCCGCCGAGCACGATGTAGACCACCAAGTCCTCGGTGGTGGACGGGTTGAAGTACGACACCAGCTCCTCGACGAAGTCGTCGTTGACGTTGGAGCCGGCGAGGCACGCGTTCGACACGCTGCAGTCGTCGGTGAGCCACAGCGCGGCGTCGCGGCTGGTGGGGATGACGAGGGCGTCGCCCTTCGGGAGATTGTACGAAGCGGCCATGGCGGTCAGAGGGGGCAGGCTGACCGCGACCAAGCCTGCTCCGCTCCCGCCGCCGAGTCCGCATTGGTCCGGGACATCCAGGTCATAGCCCGTCATCCGACCCCAGTAGGAGTGGGTGCCGATGTCGTCGATGACGATGTTGTTGACGGCCTGGGCGCAGTTGTCCGACGGCTCGAGGTAGGTGCGCGAGCCGACGTAGTCGTAGTCTGCGCCGAATTCGAGGCCGGTGATGTGGGTGATCTCGAGCGTATGCCCGTGGTGGCTGACCACGCCGGTGTTCCACCGCTCGAGGGTAAACCCGATGTACGTCGGATCCAGACCGCCGAGGAGGATTTCGTCGATGGGGAGGGCAAAATACCCGTCGTCCTCGAGCCACCA
>CANLGQ010000107.1 GCA_947490265.1 Pseudomonadota bacterium
CAGGAGGAGCCACATCGAACGATCCCCACAGCGGGCTCTACCCCGCCAACAAGCCCGTGCCGAGCAGCGCCCGGGTGTTCAGCCCGCGCCCCAGGTGGTACTCGATCGCGTCGGTGAGCAGCCACGACTCGAGCGCTCCCCCCGCCTCGGCGAGCGGCGCCCGCCGGAGTGCCTCCAGCGCAGCCAGAAGGTCGGCAGAAACCGGCTTCCCGAAGGAACAGGACGCGTGCGCCCCCCCGGAGTCAGCCTGCCAGGTTGCTGGATCCGAGAGCCCCGCGCCGCAGCGGCTGCAGGTCGAGAGTCGAGGACCGAGACCGGCAAAGGTGAGGGCCTTGGCCTCGAACGCGATCCGCAAGGCGGGGGTAGGGGGTGCCGAACCCTCGAGGCGAGAGAGCCAGTGCCCGAGCAGTCCATAGAGCCGCTCCGCCGGAGCGTGCTCGGGCGCCAGCGATCCCGCCACCTCGCATCCGAAGCACAGCAGCGCGATCCGGGTCAGATCGTCGCGCGCGGCGCGCGGTGCGCGCACCAACTCGACCATCGACACGGCCAGGAGGTCGCCCTTTCCTCGCGCATCGACGACGACTTCGTTCCCGACCTCGAACGCTCCTGCGAAGCGCCTCCGCGACGCCCGCGCTCGACGAGCGACCACGGAAACACGACCGATTCTCGGCGACAGCAATCGGATCAACCGGTCCGACTCACCGAGGTCCATTCCGCCGACCACGATCGCTGACTCGCCGGAAACAACCGGCACTCACAGCCCCAGAAGTAAGCGCGCGATGTTGAAATAGACGAGGATCGACAGCACGTCGATCAACGTGGTGACGAACGGACCCGTGGCAACCGCGGGATCCACCCCGACCCGCACCAACCCGACCGGCATGGCCGCCCCGAACGTGCCGGAAAGGCAGATCGCCACGAATAGGCTGGTCCCTGCACTCACGCCGACCAACGGGTCGTGGGGGTGCCGAATCAACCCAAAAGTAGCGAGAATCGCCGCGAATAGAGACCCAAGCAGCACACTTACCCGGATCTGGTCCCAAATGAACGGAAAGGGGGATTCGGCCAGGACCCGACCGAGTGCCAGGCCGCGGACCGAGAGCGTCGCCGACTGGATCCCGACGTTCCCTCCCATGCCGGTAATCACGGGGATGAAACCGGCGAGCGCGGCAACCGCCTGGAGAGTGCCTGAGTAGGTGCTGACCACCTCCGAGGCGACCAGCCCCCCGCAGAGCGTCGCGACGAGCCAACCCGCACGGCTCCGCGCCTGTCGAAGCAGCGATCGATCGGGCTCAGCGTTCACGCCGGCCATCAGCAGCATGTCCTCGGCTGCCTCCTCACGGAGGACGTCGATCACGTCGTCGACCGTCACCACGCCCAGAATCTGCCGGTTCGAGGCAACCACCGGGATGGCGAGCAGGTCGTAGCGGGCCACGTATCGAGCCACTTCCTCCTGGTCCGTCAACGGGGAGACGGTGATGACCGTGCGACTCATCACTTGAACAATCGGCGTTTTCGGCGAATTGGACAGGAGAGAACGCAGCGAGGTCACCCCGACGAGCCGCTCGGCGGGATCGACCACGAACACGTAGTAGACGACCTCGTGCTCCTCGGGGTTCGACTGCAGTTGGGCGATGGCCTGCCCGCAGGTCGCGTCGTCGCGAACCGTGAACACGTTGGGGTGCATGATTCCCCCGGCAGAATCCGGAGGGTATTCCAGGAGTTCCTTTACTTCTTCGCCTGTGGCGTCGTCATCCATCTCGGCCAGCACCAACTCGCGGATCTCCCCAGGCAGATCGCCCACGACATCGGTGGCATCGTCGGGCTCCAGTCGATCGATCAGGTCGGCAACTTGCACGCTCGTGAGGCCAGCGGTGACCTGACGCACACTCTCCGGTGGAAGAAATGCAAGGAGCTGGGCCGCCCGTTCCTGATCGCTGATGAGCCGAAACATCCGCCGCTGCTCGTCCCAGGTCAGGTGTTCGATCGCCGCCGCCAGATCCTCGATCCGCATCCGAGCCAGGACTTTGTTCAGGGCCGTTGCCGCCTCACGCCGCACCAGTCGGCGCAGCAGCGCATCCGTGCGGCCCGCGGTGTCGGGCGCGCCAACCGTCACGCCCCCGTCCCCAGATCATCGACGAACACGATCGTCCGAGGGTGATCCTGCCTGCCCTGAGGCACCACTCCCCTCCCGTTGTGCTCGAGGCGTACGGCGTCCACCGCTGGAACATCGACTTCGATCCGTTCGAAAGCATCGAACGTAAGGCTCTGGCCGCCGGGGACCTGCCTTCGAACTCGCTCCTCGCCATCGACCCGGACCGCGAGGTCGATCGTGCGGCGGGTCGTCAGCACCAGGTGCTGATCCCGCTGCGGCGCAGCGGACACCGCCTCCTGGCGAGCCTGGGGGGCAGGATGACTCGAGGCAACCCGCCAAACGATGGCCAGGAACATGGCCACCAGCGACGAGAACGCGATCCCGCGGACCAGCGAAAGGGGAAGCCCCCGAGCCGGAACCGGAGGCGCTGAGGGCATCACCACCACGGTATCCAGGTGCTCCTCGAGTGCGGCCACATACGCGGCCGCGTAGGGCCCCGCTGGCAGGTCCTCGAAGCGATCAGCCTCGATGGCCATCAAGTGTTCGATGGAAATCCGCGTCGCCGACGCAACCTCCACGAGGCTTCGACCGAGTTCCTCCCGCCGTGCCCGCAGGGTTGCCCCGGGCCTCACCCGAGGTGCCGCGCGATGAGTAGGTCGAGGCGCGCCCGCGTCGCCGCATCGATGCGGTTGCTCTGGGTCATGATCGCATTGCGAAGTGCGTTCTCATGGGGCGACGGGCCCAAAGCGGCGATTCGCGGGGCGGCCGCCGCGATGATTCGCTTCGCCCGGTCGACATTGGCGGTCAGCACCCCGATCACCGCCTCCACGCTCACCTGATCGTGATCGGGGTGCCAGCAGTCGTAGTCGGTGGCCATCGCGAGCGTGGCGTACGACATCTCCGCCTCCCGCGCAAGCTTCGCCTCGGGCAGGTTGGTCATCCCGATCACCGATGCGCCCCACGAGCGGTACAGATTGGACTCGGCGCGGGTGGAAAATGCGGGTCCCTCCATACAAACGTAGGTTCCTGTGGGGTGGTGCAGAAGGCCAAGATCCGCCGTGGTGGCAGCCAGCGTTCGATGCAATGCCCCGCACACCGGGTCGCCGAACGAGATGTGCGCGACGACGCCATCCCCGAAGAACGTGCTTTGTCGCTGGCGAGTCCGGTCGATGAACTGGTCGACGAGCACGACGTGGCCGGGCGCGATCTCCTCCCGCAGCGAACCGACCGCGCTAACCGATATTACCCAAGTACACCCTAATTCTTTTAGCGCCCACAGGTTGGCCCGATACGGAACCTCGGTGGGGGTCAGACGGTGACCGCGTCCATGGCGCGGCAGGAAGACCAACTCGACGTCGCCGAGGCGACCGACCACCAGGGCATCCGACGGGGGACCGAACGGCGTTTGAACCACCTGCTCCCGGATGTCGATGAGACCCTCGAGTTCGTACAGACCCGATCCGCCGATCACGCCGATCCGAACCATCGCCCCCTCCGCACCGCTGCGGTGTAGCCCGCTCCGGGGATCGCGACGACGCGCCGCTCACCGAGGTTCAGTAGGCAGCCCCGCAATTCGCCGCGCATCGTCGAGCCAGCCCTGATCGATCGCCTGCTGTCGGGCCTTCCCGAGCTGACCACAGGCCGCCGAGATGTCCAGGCCGCGGGTGGCCCTCACCGAGGTGTTCATTCCCTTCTGCAGGAGGTAGTGCTGGAAGGCCTTGATCACCGCGTCGGCGGGCCGGCGCAGCGGGCGGTCGGGGTTCTCGTTGTACGGGATCAGGTTCACCTTCGCGGGGATCCCGCGTAGCAAGCCGCAAAGGCGCTCGGCATCGTCGAGCGAGTCGTTGTGGCCGGCGAGCAACACGTACTCGAACGTGATCCGCTTGTGGCGCGGCATCGGGAACTGTCGGCACGCCTCGAGCAACTCTTCGAGGGAGTACTTCCGGGTGATTGGCATGATCGCCCGGCGCTGCTCCTCGGTCGTGGCATTCAGGGAAACGGCCAAATTGACCGGTAATGCCGCCGCGAGTTCCGCCATTCGGGGGACGAGACCGACCGTCGAGACCGTGACCTTCCGGTGGCTGAAATTGAGGGCGTCGTCGTCGAGGCAGATGCGAAGCGCCGGAATGAGCTGCCCCAGGTTGTGCAGCGGTTCACCCATGCCCATCATGACCAGGTTCGTGATGCGGGTTCCCTCGGGAAGCTGGCGTTGCACCTGAAGTGCCTGGTTGGCGATCTCCGAGGCCTTCAGGTGACGCCGGAGACCGATGTCACCGGTGAGACAGAACGTGCACGCCATCGCGCACCCCACCTGAGAGCTGACGCACAGCGTCAGTCGGCCGTCATCCGGGATGAGCACGCTCTCAATCACGAACCCGTCTTCGAGTCGCCAGAGGAACTTCATCGTCCCATCGTCGGACTTCAGGATCAGGTCTGGATGGAGGAAGGGCAGGAACGCCAACGCCGAGAGCCGCTCGCGGAGCGGACGGGCGAGGTCGGTCATCTCATCGAAGGAACGCGCCCCCTTCTGCCACATCCACTTCCACAGTTGACGGGCCCGAAACGGCTTCTCGTGAAGTTCGTCTCGCACCCAGTTCTGGAGCGCCTGGAAGTCCAGACTCTTCAAATCGATCCGGCCGCTCGCGTCGCGCAGCAGCCGCGCGACTTTCCCCGAACCGGCGACCGGGGTGTCGAGCGAGCCTCGCGCGGCGTCGTTACTGACGGCCTCAGGGCCCTGCGGGGTAGCCGACATGGAGTCTCCGCGCCCACCGTAACCGCGCGGACGGCTTGCGCCCCGCACGGCTTCAGGGCAACCTCGGGTTCGGGAGGTCGGATGTCGCTCGCGGTGATCGACCAGGCGCTGCGCGGAGTGCCTTACGTGGCCAGCTTGGGGATTCGGGTCGAGGAGGCCAGGGCCGGCCATGTGGTCCTGCGGATCCCGTATGGCAAGAACGTCACCAACCACGCCGGCGCCATCTCCACCGGGGCGATCTTCTCGGTCGGCGAACTGTCGGCGGCAGTGGTGCTGGCAACGCACCCGTTCCTCGGGCCGCTAATCAGCCTGCAAAAGAGTGCCCGAATCAAGTACTTCGTTCCTGCAACGAAGGATGTGACGGCGCACGCGACGGTCACGTCGGAGATGGTCCGGGTCGTGGGGGAAGGTCTGACGAGCGGCATGGCCCAGATCGAGGTGCCGGTGAAGGTGCTCGATGGCCACGGAACCGACGTTGCGGAGCTCCTCTGCACCTTCACGGTGAGGGAACGCTAGCCGGTCGGCCGCGGAGGAGCGGCGACCCCGAAGCTATCGGCGCCGAACGCGCCGCCCGAGGGCCTCCAGCACCGGACCCCGCCGAAGCGGAGGATGCACAACCTGGACGCCGACCGGCGGGTTTGCGATCCCAACTTCTGAGATGAGCAGGATCCGGCCCGCGATCTCCGGGTGACGCCGCGCCACCTCGCCCGCGAAGGCGAGCCCGCTGGTCGACCCGAGGAACAAGTCGCACGCGAGTCCGAGGATCGTGGGGTCGTCCTCGAGGCTGGCGAGCGCCGCAGAGGGCGACGAAGCCTGGGTAACCTCGAACCCCTCCCGGGAAATCACCCCGCCGAGGGCGTCGGCCAGATCGGGATGCCCGACCGCGATCACCCTCCCCTCCACCCGCCGGGCGCGCGCCCGCGGCACGGCTGCCAGCGGCAGGAAAAGCGCACAGCCTGGCCCGTCGGAGGAGACTTCAATCCGCCCGCCCGCTCCCGCGAGCAGCGACAAGTCGCCCGGATCGAGTTCCGCCTCGACCCGGGCACGGCGATCCGCGCGAGGGCCGCCGATTTCCACCTCCACTGAGTCACGCGAACGCCGAACCTGAACCCGAACTCCACGCGGCGCGCCATCGAGAACACGGCGGATCTGAGTGGCGAGGATCCGCGCGATCACCGCGGGGTCGCCGCCGGTGGCGGCACCCGGCGGGACGCTCACGGACACCTGAGCGGCACGCGGCCCAACCAGCACGAGCGCATCGCGGAGCGCCTCGGCCATATCGACGGCTTCAGCGCGGTGCGCGATCGACCGACCGACAAGCCGAAGATTTCGCAGCGAGGCCGTGACTCGCCGCGTGTGCTCCAGCGCCACCGCCGCGTGCCGGGCGACGGCGGCGGCATCGGCCAGCGGCCCCAAGGCGAGGAGCAGCTCCAAGCGGCCCAACACGATCGACATCGGGTCGTTCAGTTCCCGCGCCACCGCGCCAGCGAGCTGAGCGATCGACTCGGCGCGCCGTCGGTGATCCCGCGCCGCTTCGAGCACCTCGCGCGCCGTGGTGTCGTGAAGCCCGATCACGAACCCGTCCTCGAGGACCGATACCGTCAACCCGACCCACCGACCGTCGTTCAAGGGGAACTGCCTCTCGCTCGCACCGATCCAGCCCGTGCCCGCCAACCCCTCCGCCTCGGCGACGTGCGAGGGAAGGAGGAGTTTCACCCAGGGCGACCCGAGCCATTCCACGTCCGATGGGCCAAGAAAGCGCAAGAACGCAGAGTTTACCGCGACGATGCGACCGCACGCGTCGATCTGGATCAGCGGGACCGGGCAGGCCTCGTCCACCAACCCTCCACCCCGAGGGTACAACAAATGGGCGGTTCAAGCTACGGGCGCGCGCCGCAGTCGGATCCGGCCCCCGGACTCCCGAACATCATAGCGCTGCAACGCGAGTTGGTCGTCCACGAGGCACTTCCCGGTGGTCATGTCGTACGACCACCCGTGGTAGGGACAGACCAGCGCGGTGCCATCGAGCGCACCGTCGGCGAGAGGTCCCCCGGCATGCAGGCAGGTACCTGCTACCGCGTGGAGCGCCCCGTCGATCAGCGCGAGCGCGACCGGCTCCTCGTCGACTCGAACTTCGATCACCCCCCGCTCCGCCACCTCGGCCCAGGCGGCGACGTCGGTCCAGCCCGCCTCCTCAGATGGCGACGGCGGCTTGCTCGCTGGAGCGGCCGAAGGGGGGACCGGATCGGCTCCGCCCGGCGGTCGTCGCTCGGACGGCCTCCCGAATCCGCAAGCCACAACCCGCGCCATCCGCCGCCGAACCCCGTTCTTCCGGCCGAGGACGAACAGGCGGACCATCCGCCCCAGGAGCCGCATCGCCCCTCCGAGACAGCGCTATAGCGCGCACCGGTCTCGGTCGCCATCCCCACAGCCGACACGCCGATCCCGGTTGCGGGCCGATCCCGTGTGTGGCAACCTCCATAAAGCATGCGCCGCCTCCTCCTGCCCGCCCTCCTCCTCACCCTCCTCCCCCTTCAGGCTTGGTCCGACGACGACCCTGGCCTCGGCGAGATCCGCGCCCACCTCACGGCCGGGGATACCTCGCGCGCGCTGCCGGCTGCGCTGGCAGCGACCGAAGGCCGGGACCGCGCAACCCGAGACGCCGCCTGGTTCGCGGTCGGTTGGCTCCGGCGCCTCGGCGGCGAGTCCGCGCTCGCCGCGCAGGCCTTCAGCCGGTCGGGCGGCGCGCTCACCGCCCTCGCGAGTTGGTACGAGGCCGAGCAACTCCTGGCGTCCGATCAGCCCTCCGGCGCCAACGACCGGTGCGAACGCTACCGCACGGCCTGGCCAAACGGAGAACACGCCGTCGATTGCCTTCGGGTGATCGCATTCGCCCAGGCCTCCCGCGGCAGGCCCATCGCCGCTCTCGCCGCGGCCGCCGCCTACGACGCCGAGCACCCGTGGGGACGAATCGGCGAGAACATCGCCCTTCGCCTCGCCATCAGCGAATCGGTGGAGCACCCGGAGCGGGCCATTCCTCGACTCCGCGACCTCGCCGTCCACCACACGACCCCCTTGGCGGGTCGGGTCGCGGAGGAGGTACTCGTGGCGTTGGGAGCAGGTCTTCCCGACGACACCCCTTCCCTGATGGACCGCGCCGTCTCGCTCCGGGACACCCGCCGCACCGACTTGGCCTGGGAAGTGTTCCAACAGGTGGCCACCCGAGCCGAGACCGAGCCTGCCGCCCGAGCCTGGGTGGAGAGGCAGGCCGAACCGTTCGGGTGGCGCACCCGGCACTGGACCGACCTGCTGGCCCGAAACGAGAGCCAGTACCGTCAGAATCCGACGGCCTCGACCGCCTGGGACGTGTTCCGGGTGGCCGTCCGGGGGGCGGAGAAAAGGCGCGCAGCCGCCGTCGCCAAAGAGATGCTGGCGAAGTGGCCCGCAGCAAGCGAGTGGCGATGGCACGGAGAGGAACTGGGACGCTCCCTCCTATTGATTGGGCAGTATGCACAGGCCACCCGCGTGCTGGACGAGGTCGCTCGACGGGGCGGAAACCTCGGCCGACGGGGTCGCCTCGCGGCGGGGTTTGCCTCGCTGCTGGCCGGCGACGCAGCGGGAGCCGAGGAACGGCTCAACCCGCTGGCCGACGCGGGGGAACCCGACGCGCTGTACTGGCGTGCCCGAGCCCGCGACAAGCTCGGCCAACCAGGAAACGCCGCCGCAGACCGACAGGACCTCCTCGCCCGGGACCCGAACGGTTGGTACGCGTTGTTTCTGCGAGATCCCGAACGGACGCCGATGCTGCCCCGAAACGGCCGCTGGGCAGAAGGACCGCCGGCGATCGTGGACTTCGCGCCGCTCGACCCCCCCGCCGACCCCTGGTTCCATGCCCCGGGTTGGGCGCTGCCCCGGGTAGAGCGCCTTGCGGAGGCACCGGAGAGCGTCGTGCGCCTCAACCGCCACGATCCACCTCCGTCGTACCCCACTGCACGGCTCGTGGACCTCGGCCCCGCGGAGGCTGCCCTTCGCGACGCGGGGACCCGGTACGCGGCCACTTGGCCGGAACTCGGTGAAATCGCCGTGTTGTGCGACCTCGGGATCTACGATCTCTCCGGCCCCATGCTCGCCGCCGCACACCAGGAGCGCGCCGACAGCCTGCGCGGAAAGGGCCGCCACCCTGCCGAGGCACGGGCGTGGGATCCCACCCCACAAGCGTGGCGGGGGCTCTTCCTGCTGGCGCGCGATCACCACCACACCGCGAAGACCCTGTCCGGACTCTGGAACAGTGTGCCCGCCGATCTCGCGCGGCAGGCCCTGCAAATCGCATGGCCCCTCGCGCATGACCGCGCCGTGTGGACCTCGGCGCGGGCAGCCGACCTCGACCCCTACCTCGTGCTCGGGCTGATGCGCCAAGAAAGCACCTACAACGCCATCGCTCGCTCCCGGGCCGGCGCCCGAGGCGCCATGCAGATCATGCCCCGTACGGGCCACCTGCTGGCCGACATCCAGCACGACATCGACTTCTCTGCGGGAGACCTGGAGGACCCCGGGAAGGCCATCGAGATGGGTATCCAGTACCTGTCGCTCCTCCAGCAGCGCTTCGACGGCGTGCCGCCGCTGGCCATCGCGTCGTACAATGCCGGACCGTTCAATGTCTCCGGCTGGCTCGCAAACACCGGTACCGACCTGCCGCTCGACCTGTGGGTCGAGCACATCCCCTACAAGGAGACCCGCGACTACGTGAAGAAGGTGACCGCGGGATGGTCCACCTATGTCGCCCTCTACGGTGACCCGGACGCGGGAGTCCTGCTTCCCCGCACCCCGGCTGGCGACCACCCAGAGATCGTGGATTTCTGACCTCGCGATCGGCAGGCGCCCGAGGTATCGTCAGGCCGCCGGGGAAGACGATGCTGAAATTCCACGCCCGAACCGACGTCGGTCTCAAACGCAAGCACAACGAAGACTCGCTGCTCGCAGCCGAGGAGTTCGGCGTGTTTGTGGTCGCCGACGGGGTGGGGGGCCGAAAGGCAGGCGAGCTCGCCAGCGCCATCACGGTGAACACCTTCCAGGGCTACGCCCCGCAGATCCGAGCCGGAGTCGAGGCGTTCGCGGCCGAAAACAATCGGGAGACCCGCAACGCGGTCCTCACCCTCCTCGATCAGGCCGCAAACGCTAGTTCTCGCCGCGTTTACGAGTCAGCCGCGGCGACCGGTCGACAGGGGATGACCACCACGCTCGTGGCGGTCGCGGTCGGCGGCGGGGCGGCGTTTGTCGTGCATGTGGGCGACAGTCGCGCTTACCTTGTTCGAAACGCCGAGCTCCGCCAACTCACCGACGATCACTCGATGGTCAACGAGCTCATCCGGCGCGGGGAGATGACCCCCGAGGAAGCGCTCACGAGCCGGTACAAGAACGTGATCACCCGGGCGGTGGGTCTGTACCCCACCGTGCAGACCGACACGCTGCATGTCGAGTTGCTCGATGGTGACCGGATTCTCCTCTGCTCCGACGGCGTTACGGACATGGTCCCCGTTCCCCGGATCCTCGAGCACCTGATCGGAGCCGATCTGGTGGCCTCGGTGGACCGGCTCGTGGTGAGCGCGCTCGAAGGCGGCGGAAGAGACAACATCACCGCCATCTGCATCCAGCCCGAGGCCGTGCTCGAGGCCGAGGCCGTCGTAGCACGCGCCAAGGCGATGGAGGGGCTGTTCCTGTTCCAAGACCTGCCGTTCCACGCGCGCCTTCGGGTCGGACAGATCGTGAGCGAGCTGTTCGTCACCCCCGGACAGCGAATCGTGAAGCAAGGGGATCTTGGCGACACGCTGTATGTCGTTGTCCAGGGTCAGTTCTCGATCCTCATCGACGGCAAGCAGTTCGGCGAACTGTCGCAGGGCTCCCACTTCGGCGAGATTTCGCTGGTCGACAGCTCGCCGCGAACCGCGGACATCGTCGCCAACGGTTTCGGCCACTTGCTGGCGATCGACCGCGAGGGTCTCCGGCAGTACTGCACGCTCGAGCCCGCGCTCGGGAACCTGATGGTCTGGCGCCTGCTCCAGAGCGTCGTCGGGCGACTCCGCAGCGCGGACGAGAAGCTCGGCAAACTGTGAACCTGATCGCGTGGTTCTCTCCCGACGCCGACGATCGCTTCATGACCTGGGCGATCCGGCAGGATCGGATCGACGCCGAAGGACTGGCGTTTGACCTTCGCACCGCGCCCACCGACGTGCTCAACGAGATCGCGCTGCGCGGCGAGGCCGATGTCTGCGCTGTTTCCTTCGGAATGTGGCCGAAACTGGCCGAGCGATGGCTGATCCTCCCGCACGGGGGATCGCTCGGCGAGGGCTACGGTCCGCTGGTCATTACCCCCGGCCCTGCGCGGCTGGGTGACCTGGCCGGAAAGCGGATCGCGGTCCCGGGAACGACGACCACCGCCTGGCTCGTGCTTCGGTTGATCGCGCCGGATCTCGAGCCGGTCGTGATCCCCATCGTTCCCTATGCGCGGATCTTCGACGCGCTCCGATCGGGCGAGGTCGACGCCGGGCTCGTGATCCACGAGGGGCGGCTCACCTATGCCGCCCAAGGCTTCCACGCGGTCGTCGACCTCGGCGCCTGGTGGGCGACGGAGACGGGCGGCCTCCCCCTCCCCTTGGGGGCCAACGTGATCCGAGCCGATCTGGACCCCGAGGTCCGCGCCCGGGCGAGTCGGGTGCTCCGCCGATCGATCCGCTATGGCCTCGATCACGTGGACGAGGCGATCGCGGATCTGCTGCGCGAAGGGTGTGCACTCGACACGCCTCAGGCGCTCAAAACGTACCTCGGGATGTACGCGAACGAGCGCACGTTTGACTATGGAGAGGCGGGCGTCCTGGCGGTCAGCGAGCTGTTCCGCCGGGCCGCGGACTTGACCGGCGCCGAACCCGAGATCCGCTGGGCGGAGTGACGGCGCGCCATCCGGCTTGACTCCTAAAACCCCAGCGTCAGGTCCGTGACCCAGCCAATCTCGCGTACGCCCGAGCTGCGCTGATCGGCGCCGGCACCCATCCAGATCGCGAGCGGCAGCACGAACGCAGTGCGGACGCGAACCCCGTCTGTGGGGTCAACCCGGCCGCCCAACACCAGATCCAGGGGTGAAGGGTCGTACCAGGCGAACCCACCTTCCCACAGCAGGCCCAGATGGTGCGCGACCGGGTGGTCGCCGGCTGCGGCGAGGTGAAGCCGTCCGTAGACTCCCGGAACCGGTGCGATCCCTGGGGTCCGGTAGAGGCCGAACGACGACCGCAGGATCACCATCCCCTCGCCCACGCGGGCCGGGCGTTGCCATGCGAGGGCCGCGCCGGAGGTCGGCCACGCATCCCCGGCGTCGTAGCCCCAGGTCCATGCCGAGGCCCCCACATGGACCAGCGCCTCGACGCCAAGCGTTCCCTTCTCC
Organism: Pseudomonadota bacterium; assembly: GCA_947490265.1. Taxonomy (GTDB): domain Bacteria; phylum Myxococcota_A; class UBA796; order UBA796; genus CANLGQ01. The sequence continues at coordinate 12,280 of CANLGQ010000107.1, forward strand.
AGCTTTCGGTCGAGCGTCACCGCGAGGTTCGCCAGACCGGTTTCGTGGGTGGACGGAGCGCGGAAAGCGGCGAATGGAACGGCCGCGCCGAGTTGCCATGCCCCGATGGGGCCTCTGGCGGCCAGCACGGCGATCTGGGTGCCACCCGAGCCGCCGAGCGCGGCGAGCACCGACAAGGAGGTCGCGGTCGGGCCGCCCACCGGGCGAACGGACCACCCCGACGGGGGCAGTGCCGTCGGATCGGGATCGGCAGCCAACGCCAGGAGGGCGGTCAGGGCG
>CANLGQ010000108.1 GCA_947490265.1 Pseudomonadota bacterium
GAGGTTCGCGCGGTCAGCCCGACCGGGAAAGTGCCCGCGCTCGTGATCGGTTCGACGGTGATCTGGGACAGCCTGGCGATCGCCGAATGGGCCGCCGAGCAGGAACCGTCGCTGTGGCCGAAGGACCCGCTTCGCCGCGCGGTGGCCCGATCGGCGACCGCCGAGATGCACTCGGGTTTCGCTGCGATCCGCCGCGACCTCAGCATGAACATTCGCCGGCGAGTGGCCGGGCCCGACTGGCCGGCCGACACCTGCGCGGATCTCGACCGGTTGTTCGCGCTCCTCGGCGACAACCTCGACCAGTCCGGCGGACCCTGGCTGTTCGCCGACCGCTCCATCGCCGACGCGTTCTTCGTCCCGATGGCAACCCGACTTCGCACCTACGGCGTCCCGGCACCGGACCCGGTGGCCACTTGGTGCGCCAGGGTCCTGTCCGATTCGGACTTCCTGAGCTGGGAAACCGACGCCCTCGCCGAGCCGTGGCGCCACCCCGCGGCCGACAGCCTCTATGCCTGATCCCCGACGAAGTGCACCTCGGGGACAAGGACGACGCCAGCGTGAAGGGCGACGCGGCGGATCATCTCGTCGATCACCGCCCGAATCTGAGTTGCCGTCGCACCGCCAAGGTTCACCACGAAATTCGCGTGCTTCGCACTGACCTCCGCAGCACCCACGCGGTAGCCCTTGAGTCCCGCAGCCTCGATCAAGCGCCCGGCCGAGTCCCCCGGCGGGTTGCGGAAGGTCGAGCCACAGGTCGGCACGTCGACTGGCTGCGTCCGGGCCCGATAGTCCAGGTGTTCGGCAACCTTCTCGGCGCTCTCCTGGGGATCGGCCCCGGTGGTACGGAGGCGCGCGGCGACGACGATGGCCCGATCTGGCACGTCCGCGTGCCGGTAGGACAGGTGGAGTGCGGTCGCCGGCAGCTCGGCGACCCGACCGTCGGGGAGTAGGACCGTGATCCCGAGCAGGACGTCGGAGATCTCGCCGAGGCGCGTTCCGGCGTTCATCCGAACCGCCCCGCCGACCGTGCCGGGTACCCCCGCGAGCATCTCCAGCCCGGTCCAGCCCTCCCGTTGGGCCCGAGCGAGCAGGCTCACCAGCCGCAGTCCACCGCCGACCCGGAGGATCGGCGGATCCCCGCTGTCGGGCTCCGCAGTGGACAGCCCCTCGGTCAAGCGGACCACGAGCCCCCGAACCCCGCCATCGCCCACCAGGAGGTTGCTGGCGTTCCCCATTGGAAAGACGGGAACGCGCGCCTGGTCGCAGATCGCGAGGGCGCGCGAGAGGACGCCGATTTCGCCCACCTCTGCCCAACCGTCGGCTGGGCCACCGACCCGCCACCAGGTCTTCCGAGCGAGGGGAAGGTCGTCCTGGAGCGGCACGCCGGCAGCCCGAAGATCTGCGGCCACGGCAGGGGGAAGCGCCATCCACCAGCCATAACCGCCAGCGGCGGGTTACGCGCGCAGCGGGGGGACGCGGGATGATCGCCATCGGGGCCGGGCGGGTCGGAACCAGCCTCGCGGCGCGGTGCGCGGCACTCGGCCGCCCACTGACCCTCCTGGACCGGACGTCAGGGTGGGAAGAGCTCGATCGATCCCCCGGGAGCCCCCTCCTGGTGCTCGTCAACACGCGGGATCTCGACGGCCTCGTCGCGCGGGTCCCCCCTCCCCGACGCGCCGACCTCGTCCTCGCCCAGAACGGTATGCTTCGCGGCTTCCTGGGCGATCTCGGGCTGGCGCGGTGCACGCGCGCGATCCTCTACCTCGCCGCGGCGAGCCGAGGCGGCGCGATTGTGGCCGGTGATCGCACGGTCTTCGCTGGCCCCCACGCCGAGGCCGTCGAAGCGTGGTTCACCGACCTCGGCCTCCCGGCACGAACCGTCGATTGGCTGCGTTTGACCTACTACGAGCTCGAGAAGTCGGTCTGGCTCTCGGCCTTCGGGCTGATCGGGACGGTGCACGGGATCCCGGTCGGGCGCGTGGCCCCCGACCACAGCGAAATGCTCCGAGAACTGGTGATGGAGCTGCTCCATGTCGGGCGTGCTTCGGCTGGAATCGACGTCCCCTTGGCCTTCGCTCTCGAACGGATGATCCGGTACAGCGCAGCGATCCCCGACTGGCCGGCGGCTGTACGCGATCTGCCGTTCCGAAACGGCTGGTTCACCGCCGAGGCTCGCCGTATGGGCGTCGCAACCCCGCTCCACGATCGCCTCCTGCGACTCGCCGGTCATGCCGGCGACGACGACCAGCGCCTCACTTCCCGCTAAAGCGCACGCCGCCGAAGATCAGGGCCGGCGACTGGGTCGAACCGTAGGTCCACACGTCGTCGCCCAGCGCGACCAGGTCGTGCAGGATCTGGCCCAGGTTTCCGGCCATGTTCATCTCGGACAGCGCCTTGGTCGGCACGCCGTTTTCGACGAGTCGGCCCCGAATGCCGAAGCTGAAGTCGCCCGTGGTGGGGTTCGCGTTCCCGCCAAGGAAACCGGTGACCAGGATCGCCTGGGGCCAGTCGGCGGCGACCGCCTGCCAGGGCCTCGGCCCGGCCTCCACGACCCAATTGGAGCGCCCACCGGAAGTGGGGGTCATCCCAAGCTTCCGAGCGTAGTACGTGTTGAGGTAGAACGACCTCAGCACCCCCTTCGCGACGATCTCGCGTCGAACGGGACGCCGGCCGTCGCCGTCCCAGGCGTGCGACGCCAGACCCCGTGGAATGAGCGGATCATCGAGGATCGTAAGGAGCGAACTCCCAACGGGCTCGCCGAGCGAGCGGCGAAAACAGGAGCGGCCCTCGTGCAGGGTGATTCCGGCGATCGGCCCCAACAACAGGCCGAGGATGCGCCCGGCGACTCGGTTCTCGATGATCGCGGGGTAGACACCGCTGCTCACCGGCCCGCTCCCCAACCGCTCTTCGGCGCGCACGCGGAGATCGTCGGCGATAAACGGTAGGGAGGGCAGATCGCGATAATACCGGGCCGCGTAGCCGACCGCGGCCTCTGGGCGCCGCTCTCCGTCGCGCAGGGTCGTCTCCCCACCGAGCGAGAACCAGGCGCCCCGGGTCAGCTCGGAGAAGCCGCCGCTCGTGACGCGGACTGAGACGCCTCGCCCCTCGGCGAGGTTCGCCGCGGTCGACACCACGTCGCCCGCTGGGCGTTCGGCGATGGCCGCCTCGAGCCCGGCGACGTCGGCGGCCCGTTGATCCGGAGTGCGGGTGAGCCACACCGGGTCGTCGAGATCGAGCTCCGCCTCCGAGGCGCCACGCCCACACTCCTCGGGCGCGGGCAGTCGGCGCGCCACGTCGGGTTCCAGCTCCCGGGCCGCCGCCACGCAATCCGCCAAAAAGCTCGATAGAGCAGATTTACGCAGGTCGGACGTCGCGTTGCTCGTGTACCGATCGCCGACCAGCACCGCGACGGACAGCCCGCGCGACACGGCCTCGCTCGCCTGCTCGATCTTCCCCGCTCGCCACGCGAGCTGGATCTGGTCGGAGCGGCTCGCGCTCGCCGCGACCTCCTCTGCGCCGAGGCGAAGGGCGGCGGATACCGCCCAGTCCGCGAGGTCGATGAGCTCTCGGTCGTCGGTCATCCCTGTCCCCCGCCGACGCTGAGCCGGCCGACCTTGACGGTGGGCATCCCCTGACTCACCGGGACCCCCTGGCCGTCCTTTCCGCAGGTCCAGCCCCCCTCGTCGATCACCAAGTCGTTTCCGACCATTTCGATTCCGGCCAGCGCATCGGGACCGTTGCCGATCAGGTTCACGTCCTTCACCCGGCGCGTGCGCTGGCCGCCCTCGATCATCCAGCCCGAACGGACATAGAACGAGAAGTCACCGGCGCCGATCTGCACCTGGCCGTTCCCGAACGTCTCACAGAGGATGCCGCGCTCGACGCTGCGGACGATCTCCTCGGGATCGTAAGGTCCGGGCTCCATGTAGGTCGAGCGCATCCGGGGCAGAACCGGGTGCCGAAAGGACTCGCGCCGGCCGCTCCCGGTCGGGGCCACGCCGAAATGTCGCGCACTGATCCGATCGTGGAGATAGGACTTGAGAATACCGTCTTCGACGAGAACCGTTCGCTCGGTGTCGCTCGCCTCGTCGTCGACGTTGAGGGACCCCCGCGCGCCCGGCAAGGTCGCGTCATCGACGACCGAGACCCCGGGGGGAGCGATCCGGGTTCCCATCCGATCCGCGTAGATGCTGATCCCCTTCCGATTGAAATCGGCCTCCATGCCGTGGCCGATCGCTTCGTGCAGGAGGATCCCCGACGAGCCTGCGGCCAGAACGACCGTCATCTCTCCGGCCGGGGCCGTCGTGGCGCCGAGCGCGTCGATCGCGCGATCGACTGCCAAGCGAACGAGCCGATCCTGCCGGTCCGCGGTGTAGAACGCCAGGTCGTCGCGAGCGGCGAGGTTGTGGGAGCCGGATTCGGTACGCTCTCCGGACGCCGCCGTACACGAGACGTAGGCCTGAGTCATTGGTCGATGATCGGTGACCATCCGACCGTCGGCCCGAACGATCAGCACGCGCTTGTCGGCGTCGGCGAGCGAGACCTGGACCTTCTGGATCCGCGGATCCATCGCGAAGGCGGCCCGCTCCCAGGCGCGGATCAGCGGGATCCGCTCGGTCAGCGCCACGTCCTCCCAGTTCCGACCCACTGGGTAATACGAGGGCGAGGTTCCGCGACCGCTGACCACCGGGGGCACCTCGCGACCGGCGGTCCGGGCGATCGTCGCGGCGGTGCGAGCGGCCCCGAGCATCGCCTCGAGCGAGAGATCTTCGGTATAGGCGTAGCCCACCTGATCGCCCACCACGACCCGCACCCCCACCCCTACGTCGGTCGAGAGACTCGCCCGGTTGACCGCCCCGTCGGAGAGGCCCACCGAATGCCCGGTGGTGTGCTCGAAATAGAGATCGGCGTCGTCAGCGCCCCACGTCGTCGCAGCGGCGAGCACCCGGCGGATCCCCGCCAGATCGACGCCGAAGGCGCTGAAACCGCCCAGCGGATCCGTCATCGCACCCCCCTGCCCGCAACCTAACCGACTTGGAGTTAACCCACGGTCGGAGGTCCGCGGTGGCCGAGCAGCTTTACTTTCGGCAACTCAAGGCGGGGCGCGATTTCGGCCGAAACAATCCCGTTTGCGTCGGAATGGACAACTTCATCTACCTGATCGGGGATCGGGTCGCCGGGCAGTGTGTGGTCGTCGACCCGGCGTGGGACGTCGGCTCCATCGTTTCCGCCGCGAACACCGACGGCATGCAGATCACCGGCGCCATGGTGACGCACTGGCACCCCGATCACGTCGGCGGGCCCTTGATGAACCACAAGGTCGAAGGACTGCCGAAGCTCCTCGAGCTGTCACCCTGCAAGGTGCACGTTCACCGGGCCGACGTGCAGTTCGTGAAGATGATGACCGGGATTTCGGACGGGGACATCACCGCCCACGACTCGGGCGACCGAGTCGCCGCGGGTGCCGTGGAGGTCGAGTGCCTGCACACCCCGGGCCACACCGCAGGCTCCATGTGCTTCCGGTGCGGCAACGCTCTGATCGCCGGGGACACGCTCTTTCTCCAGGGTTGCGGTCGCCTCGATCTGCCCGGAGGAAATGTCGAGGAGATGTGGACCACGCTGACCGAGCGCTTGGCCACCTTGCCCGGCGACCTTCGGCTCTACCCCGGCCACGATTACAGCGGCGCATCGGCCCCCCTCGAGGAGGTTCGAAGAACCAACGCCATCCTCCAGGCACCGGACATGGCGACCTGGCGTCGCATGATGGGTCGCTGACCCGGTGTGGGGCGAGCTCGCCCGCGACGGGTCGCTCCGCCAGATGGGGTTCGCGATCCTCGTCATCGCGCTCTCGGGACTGGCGGAGCGCGGTTGGCTCGCGCTCCGGTGGCAGCCCTATTTCGCCGCCGGCTTCCCGCTGCGTCGAGAGCCGCTCGCCCTGGCGCGGATACCGCACGAGGCGACCGGGGAGGCCAGTGGTCTCCGCTGGGAAAAAGTGCCCGGCCACGACGCCGCACGCTGGTGGGCCGACCCCCAGCAACGCCGCTTCTTGAGCGGCCTGCACGGGATCGTGTGGTTCGGCCCCTCGAAACGCAGCGTGGAGCTTGCCGTACGCTGGAGTCCGCCTTGGACGCCGCTGCTGGCGATGGTGTGGCTCGCCGGCGTGGGCGCCGCCGACGGACAGGCGTGGCTCAGCGGCCCATTGGCCGCGGTGCTCTCGATGGTCCTGATGATCCTCTACCAACGCGAGGCATCACGCGCCGCGGCCATCCTGCGCTACGCTTGGGCCCGAGAGGGAGCGGATCGTGGCTGAACCGGATCTCCGCGTGCCCGGCGGGATGCGGCTCGTCGCGGTGGGCCTCCTGCTGCTCGCGATGATGCTGGCCGGCTGCTCGCTTCAGCTCACCCTGGCGGTCGGCACGTGGGAATGGTGGACCTGGGCCGGCTTCGCCGCATGGCTCACCCTCGGTGCGAGCCAGGTGGGTGCTGCCTATGCGCTCTACGAAGGGGAACCGCTCGGGGCGATCGGTGGGGCGCTGATCGGCGTCTTCGCAGGGTTCGCCCTGATCGGATGGTGCGTGCTGCTGTTTTTTGCAGGGCTCGTCACGCCGCTCGTGTTCCTGACCGGCGCATGGGAGATCGTCGGCGGGCTGCTCGCCGCGATGTGCATCCCCGCTTCGCGCCGGCTTCGCGCCGCACGCGCCACCCTCGAGACCTAGGTTCAAATCTGGAAGAAAGTACGGATACGAGACAACAACTCGTTGGCGGGAAGCAGAACCGGCAACGGGCGGTAGACGCTCGCCTCGATCCGGTGCGCCTCGAGCGCGAGCTGACGCTCCGAAACGAGCGCCGAGAGGCGTTCCATCAGCTCGGGATGCGCCTGAAACGCCTGCTGGAGGGCGTCGTGACCCACCACGACCAGCTCGCAAGGCGACCCGGCCACGACCGTGGCCGCGCGGGGCTCCCCGGTCAGGAGCGACATCTCGCCGAAGAAGTCCCCTGCCCCGAGTCGGGCCACCACGGCCTGGTCGGCGAGCACGCGGAGTTCCCCGTGGAGCACCCCGAACAGGTCGGCGCCCGGCTCACCGACGACCACGACACTTTCGCCCGGGCCGTAAAGCCGGGTCTCAGATTTTTCTGCGAGTAAGGCCAAAGATTCTGGATCGAGGAGCTCCAGGATCGGGATCCGCTGAAGCGCACTGAGGCGCTCGTCCAGGCGCCTGCTCGCCTGTGCGGCCGCATCGGACACCACCATGCGAACGTCGCGCTGAGGGAACGGAAAGGTGAGATTTTCCCGCCGAAATCGGTACCAGAGCCGGGTACGCACCTCGGAGTCGGTGACCGGACCCCCTGGCACGTCGTCGGAGTAGTAACGGAGCGACCAATCCATGGACGACTCGCCGTAAGCGAGCAAGATGACACTCGGGGCAGGCGTCGCGAGCACACCAGGCACCCCCCGAACTGCACCGAGCGCGGCTTCAACCACGCCGCCCGGAACGTCGGAGTAGGAGGACGAAAACGCGACCTTTCGGCGCGTAATGGGCGTCGGTCGTGTTAAGTTTCGAATGAGTGCCTTGGCCATGAACCCGTTGGGAATGATCACCTCGACGTCGTCGAGCGTGAGGAGCTTGGTGGCCCGCCACCCGACCTCCACCACCCGCCCGGTGTGCGCCTGGCTCCCGTCGAGCTCCACCCAGTCGCCAACATCGAACGCCTTCCCCAGCTGCAAGGCCAGCCCCGAGAACAGGTTTCCGAGCGTCTCCTGCAGGGCGAGACCCAGCACCGCCGTGAGCACCGCACTGGTCGTGAACAGATTTCCGGCCTCGATGCCCGCCGAATGCAAGGTGATCACGGCCGCTGCGAGGTACAGAAGGCCCTGCGCAATATCGGCGACGATCTTCGAAATGGGCGGAAATACCCGCCTACTCAGTCGCGTTTGCGTCACCAGGAGGAGGGCGGCGCGGGCGTTGAAGAGGAGCAGCGACCCGTAGCCGGCCACCCACACGGCCCGCGACACCCGATGGCTCGGAAGGAGCCACGCGACCCCCACCAGGACGACGGAGATCGCGAACAAAAACAGTGGAAAACGCAGGAGCTGGCGCCGGTCGCGGGGCACCAACAGCAGCAGCGCGACGAGAAGCAGCGGGGCGGACGCGACCAGCACGCCCCCCATCGCCCACGCGGACTCCATCCCAGATTGCAAAGAAGGGTTCATCGGGCCCCGTTATCCTGTGGCGCCCCATTTCGTCCTGCGCCACCCCGCGCCGCGTTCCTGAGGCCCGGCAGACTGGACGCTCGGCAGGCCAGCAAATACATATGGATACATATTGATTCAAAATTCAATATCGAGCGGACCTCCGTCGATGCCCAACCGCCTTCTCTCCGCCACGGAAGCGTGCCTCCTGCTCGGCATCCAGGCCCAGACGCTCTACGCCTATGTCGCCCGAGGCCGAATTCGCTCCGAGCCGCTTCCCGGCAAGCGCACCCGCGGGTATGTCCGCGAGGACGTCGATCACCTCCTCCGCCGGCGCGATGTCCGCTCGGCACCCGTCAGCGCGATCCAGCGACCGCTCGACGGGGGCCACGCGGTGTTGGAGTCGTCCCTCACCGAGATCCTCGAAGGTCGCCTGTATTACCGCGGGGTCGACGCGATCGAGCTGGCCGAGACGTCGTCGATCGAGGAAGTCGCCCTGCTCCTCTGGGGCCACTTCGCCGAGGGCGAGGCCACCCTGCCGCCACGCGCGGCAGCCGTCAACGCATTGCTCGCCGACCTCTCCCCGATTGACCGCCTTGCAGCGGTCGTCGCGACGCTGGCGGCCGACGACCCGGCCGCTTGGGATCCCCGACCAGCGGCCGGCGCGGCCGCCGCCGCACGGGTGCTCAGATGGCTGCCCACCATCGCAACCGGCAGCCGACAAGAAGGACCCGTCGCCACCGCTCTTGCCGCGGGCTGGGGGCGGCCGGCATCCGCCCCGTTGCTGAGCGCGGCGCTGGTCGCATGCGCCGATCACGAGCTCAACGTATCGGCGTTCACCGCTCGCTGTGTAGCGTCGGCCGGCGCCAGCGTGCCCGACGCCATCGCCGCGGCGCTGAGCGCGATGAAGGGCACGCGACACGGGGGGCAGACCGCGTTGGCCGAGCTCCTCCTCGACGAGGCCGCGACCCACGGGGCCCGCGCGGCCATCAGCGGGCGCCTCCGACGCGGAGAGACCGTGCCCGGCTTTGGCGATCCGCTGTATCCCGAGGGCGATCCCCGGGCGGGCCTGCTCCTCGAGCGCGCGGTGCGATCGGGCACCGCGGCCGCGGGCCTGATCCGCGAGGTGGCCGCCGCCGGGCAAGCCATCGTGGGCGACCCCGCCAACCTCGACCTCGGGCTGGCCGCCGTCGCGCGCGTCGCCGACCTGCCGCCCGGCTCGGCCCTCGCCCTGTTCGCGATCGGCCGGAGCGTGGGCTGGGCCGCGCACGCTCTCGAGCAGGCGTCGTCGGGCCAACTCCTCCGACCGCGGAGCCGCTACGTCCCCGGTTGATTCCCGTTCTACGCCTTACCCGTCGACCGGCGGCATGTTAGGGTCCGCGGCCGGTCGGAGGTCTGTCCATGAATAGCGCGGTCCCGTCGCCCATCACCAGCCAGCGCACGGTTCTTGGCCACCCGGTCGGCCTCTTCCTCCTGTTCCTCGTCGAGATGTGGGAGCGATTCTCGTACTACGGGATGCGCGGGCTCCTCGTGCTCTACCTTGCGACGCCGGTCACCGGCATGCTGGTCCTCCCCGATGGGGCGGCGCCCGGATTCAACCCCGGTCGCGGCTGGAGCGACGGCGACGCCGCCACGCTCTATGGCTGGTACACCGGGCTCGCCTACCTCGTCCCCATCATCGGCGGGCTGATCGGCGACAAGCTCATCGGCACCCACCGCTCGATGGTCGTCGGCGGATTGCTCATCTCGGCCGGGCATGTGGTGCTCGCGGTCTCCGGTTTTGGCGCGATGGCCGAGAACCAGCTCGGGATGTCGATCTTCATGTTTGGCCTCGCGCTCATCGTCCTCGGCACGGGCCACTTCAAGCCGAGTGTCTCGGTCATGGTCGGGGAGCTCTACCCCCCGGGAGATCCGCGCCGAGATGGCGCGTTCTCGATCTTCTACATGGGGATCAACCTGGGCGCGTTCCTGTGCGCCTTCGTGTGCGGAACCCTTGGCGAAACGGTCGGTTGGCACTGGGGATTTGGCTCGGCGGCCGTCGGCATGCTCGCCGGACTCGGGCTCTACCTGTACTCGCGCCCGAAATACCTCGCCCACGTCGGCCTGCCGCCCGCCGGAAAGCCCAACTACGTGGGTCACTTTCTCGCCGGCGGCACCGTGCTCGCCGCAGGTTTCGCGGTCCTCTCCCACCTCGGGGTCGCGGCCCAGGTGAACGCGCTGATGACGCCGGTGGTCACGGGCCTGATCGGGCTCGTCGTCCTCGGCCTCTCCGGCTGGTTCGTCGCGATCCAGGAGAAGCAAGACCGCGGCCCGGTCGCGTCGATCTTCATCTTCATGCTCTTCAACGCCTTCTTCTGGATCGCGTTCGAGCAGGCCGGGTCGAGCATCAACCTGTTCACCGACCGATACACCGACCGGCACATCGGCAGCTTCAACGTGCCGACCACCTGGTTCCAGTCGATCAACCCGGGCATCATCATCCTGCTCGCTCCGGCGTTCGGCGCCATTTGGACGTCGCTGGCGCGGCGCGGCATGAACCCAACTCAACCGATGAAAATCGCCCTCGGTCTGGCATTTCTCGGGGCGGGCTACGTGATCATCACCGCGGCAGGGGCCGCCTCCTTGCCCGGTCACGCCCCGGCGAGCCTCTGGCTCGTGTTCGCCACCTACACCCTGCACACCTTCGGCGAGCTCTGCCTATCGCCCACCGGCCTGTCTTACGTCACGAAGGCCGCGCCGGTCCGGTTTGTCTCACTCCTCATGGGGATCTGGTTCATCTCGAGCTTCATCGCCAACCTCGGGGGAGGCCTCATCGCGTCGCGGGTCGAAGCCATCGAGAAGGGCGACATCCAGTTGCCGTGGCGCTTCGGCGGGCAGGCCGACTTCTTCTTCCTGTTCGTGGTCAGCTCGTTCGGTGCGGCCGCCGTCATCGTCGCCCTGACCCCCCTGCTGAAGAAGCTGATGCGGTCGGTCGACGACTGATGGGTGCCTTCTGGCTCGGCGGCCAACGCGGCTGGAGCCATGACGCGGGCCACGCCGCCGGCACGTTCCACACCTTCGATCAGCTCGACGTCTCTACGGCCTTTCCTCCGCGGAAGGTCCACGTGTTCGTGCCTCGCGAACCGGCTCCACCGGGCGGATTCCGCACCCTCTACCTCCACGATGGCGACACCGCCTTCTGGCGGGGCGGGCCCTTCGGGCAGACCTGGGACCTCGGCGGCGTGCTCACCGGCCTCCACGGCCGGATCGCCCCGTGGCTGGTCGTCGCCGTTCACCCGGTCGATCGCAACTTCGAGTACACCCACACCGACTGGTCCGGGGGCCGCCGAAGCTGGGGGGGCTTGCCCGCCCATGCGAATTACCTGGCCGACGACATCGCCGGCTTTGTTCGCGGGCACTACCCGGTATCCACCCGCGCGTACGACACCGCCGTCGCCGGCAGTTCGCACGGCGGGCTCGCCGCCTTCTGGTGTGCCACCCGCCGACCGGACCGGTTTGGCGTCGCCGGTTGCTTCTCCCCGTCCTTCTTCAGCGGCATCGACGACCTCCGGCCGGCCGGGGGTCGCCCGATTCGCCTGCGCGATGCGCCCCTGGTAAGCGACGTGGCCGGCACGCTGGCCGACGCCTCGCTACGCCCGCGGATCTGGCTGTGCTGGGGCGGGCGACGGACCGGAGGGGACCACAACGCGGTGGTCGAACACCTGGCCGCGGTGCGCGGGCGGGAGATGCGGGATCTCCTCGCCTCGGAGTTCGGCTACCGCGTCGCGCGGTGGCCCGACCGGGGCGAAGTCACCTGGGCGGAAGGCGCGAGCCACGGCCACGACGAAGCAGCCTGGCACGAGCGCTTCGGGTGGTTTGCCCAGTCCCTTCGCCGCTAGTCGTCGTCGTCGGCGGCTTCGAGCCCGCCCTTCCCGCGCACGAACACCTGGCTCACCCGTTCGGCGCCCGCGGACACGGCGTCCTTCATGGAGATTTTCTTCTTCCCGCGGCGACGGAGCATCAGGAAGCCGAGCAGGAGGACGAACAGGAAGACGCCGATGCCACAGCAAAAGAGGCTGAGCAGCAGAGAGACCGTGATGGCGATGAGGGTGCCGGTGTCCATGTCCCGTCCATGGTGGGTTGCGCTGGCGCGAGCATGCCACGCAACCGGCACGCCGTCTAGACCTTGACCAAGCGCGCAGCCTCGGTCTGAGCGGGAGAGTTATTAAGGAACGTGAAAAGATGGCTTGAAAAGCCCTGAAGTGCTGGATATCTTGTGGTTGTATTCAAAGGCCACGAGATATCCAGGAGCACTTCAGGTGAAGCCC
>CANLGQ010000109.1 GCA_947490265.1 Pseudomonadota bacterium
CGATTTCCCGGTCGCCGAGCTCCAGGCACTCGGCTTCCCGCACATCGTATTTCGTGGGGAGCGGGCCTATAACGGGGTGGCGATGCTGTCGAAGCACCCCCTGTCCGACGTCCACCTCGCGCTCGACGACGATCCCACCGACACCCAGCCCCGCGTGGTCAGCGCACTCGTGAACGGCATCCGCGTCGTGGGGTGCTACGTGCCGAACGGCCAGGAGGTCGGGTCGCCGAAGTTCCTGTACAAGCTCCAGTGGTTCGATCGGCTCCGGGGCCTGCTCGAGCGCCTAGCGACTCCGGCAGACCCGGTCGTGGTGTGCGGCGACATGAACGTCGCACCCGCCGAAGCCGATGTGTGGGACCCTTTTCAGTGCGACGGTCGCCTGCTTTTTCATCCCCTCGAGCGGCAGAAGATCGCCGAGCTGCTCAGCTGGGGCCTCGTCGATGCCTGGCGTGAAAAGCAGCCGTTCGCCAGCCAGTTCTCGTGGTGGGACTATCAGGCGATGGGGTTCGTGCGGAACCACGGCCTGCGGATCGATCACCTGTTCGTCTCGCGCCCGTTGTTCGCCCGGTGCCAGTCGGTGGCAATCGAACGGGCGGTGCGGGCCTGGAAGCAACCCTCCGATCACGTTCCGGTGGTCGCCACTTTTCGAGCTTGAGTCGGCTTGGCACACCCGGGCGCCGCGACTAGACTCGGTACATGCTCCCGCTTCTGTTGTCGGCCGCTCTCGCCAATCCACCCGCCGCCTTGAGTACCTCGGCGTTCGCTGACGGGGGCCCGATCCCGAAGCCCTACACCTGCCAGGGCGGCGATCGGGTGCCGCCGTTGACCTGGTCGGGGCTGCCGACCGGGGCAAAGTCGGTGGCGCTGATCATCGAGGATCCCGATGCGCCAGACCCGGCGAAACCCCAGCGAGTATGGGTTCATTGGGTCCTCTACGACCTCCCGGTGGACGCCGGAATCCCCGACGGGGGGCCCCTCCCTTCCGGGGCGCAGGCTGGCCAGAACGACTGGAAAAAGCAGACCTATGGCGGACCCTGCCCCCCGATCGGCCGCCACCGGTACTTCCATCGGCTGTTTGCGCTCGATGTGCCGCCGGGGACCTTGAAATTTGCCGCACCGCCCACAGCCGCCGAGCTGCGGGTGGCGATGGGCGGTCACGTCCTCGGCGAGGCCACCCTCTTGGGGACGTACCAGAAGGAATGATCCACGTGGGTGGCGTACCGGACTGGGTCCCGGCCGGGCAGCTCCTGGGTCCGGCGTTCCGCCGTGAGGAGGGCGGCTGGATGGCGGAGCTCCCGCGGTCCGCGGAAGCCGATGTGGCGGCGCGCCTGCGGGGGATCTCCCTCGGGGGAGGGCCGCTCGCGGTGACGGTCGACCCGCCGCTCCCGCGCGCGCTCGTCCGCGCGGCGCGCGAACGCGACGCCCGGGCTCGGCGCGACACCACGCCGGGCTTTTCCCGGAGCGGGGTCCGCCTGGACGACGAGGGGCGATGGTCCTTGACCCCCGAGGAACTGGCTCTGGCCTTGGGCAAGGAGGCCGGGGGGCAACCCGTGATCGACGCGACCGCCGGGTGCGGTGGCAACGCCATCGGCTTCGCCCGCGCCGGGTGTGCGGTGACGGCCATAGACCGCGATCCGGTCCGGCTCGCCCTCGCCCGGCACAATGCTGCGCTGTATGGCGTCTCCATCCGCTTCCTCGTCGGCGACGCCGCCACGCTGATCCCCACGATGCCGCCGGCGCTCGTCTTCGTCGATCCGCCGTGGGGCCGCGACTGGTCGAAGGCTGGATCCGGCCTGGAGCAGCTTCCGTTGCTCCCCGCGCTGCTGCCCCTGTGCCGAGCCGGGTGGTGGGCCAAGGTGCCCCCGTCGTTCGACCCGGCGGAGCTGCTCGGGTGCACGCCGATCGCCTGGTTTGGCACCGCCGCCGGGGATGTGCACCGCGTGAAGTTCCTGGTACTGAAGTGTGACGCTGCGGCTGCTCTCTGAAGTGTGGGTTACCCTGGGGCCATCTCGGGGTTGCTCGTGCGAAGACTCGCCGCTTTCGCGTTTCTCCTGGCCGCGCCCGCCGCCCGCGCCGACGAACCGCTCACCCAGCGCGACAGTTGGCAGGGAAACGTCGGTCACTTCCTGACCGGCGTCCCGCTCGCCGTCGATGGCGTAGACGCGGGCGAGGAGGTCGACCTCCACAACACCCCGGCGGACTTCGAGGTCACCCCGACCGACGTCCCGACTGGCGCCGGGCTGGTCGCGGCGTTCCTGTATTGGGGCGGCACTCAGACCCAGGTCGGGGCCGGGGTCGGGTGCGGGGTGGCCGGCATCTCGTCGCCCGACAGCGCGGTGACGCTGACGACCCCCCTGGGCGGGGTTTACAACGTCCCAAACGACGCCTGCTATTGCGCCGACGGCCTGGCCGCGAGCTACGATGTTTGGAGTTGTAACACCGATATTACCACGATCCTGCTGTCCGAAGGTGCCGACCTCCACGGCACCTGGACGGTCGATGACTACCTCGGAAAGATCGCCAATGGCGCGACGGACAACGCGTCCGCGGCGTTGCTACTAGTCTACTCCGACTTGAGCCTCCCGCAGCGGGCGGTGTTTCGGGCCGACGGGATCCAGACTCTGTCGTCGAGCAACACCCTCACCTCGTTCTCGGGGATCACCGTCGACCCGGGTGCTACGGGCAACCTCACCTATTGGGCGCTCGAGGGCGACATCGGGGTGGCTGCGGCGGGCGAGGAGGTCCGGGTCGCCGGAAACCCGGGCGTGCTCTCCTATGTGGCCACCGACGCGATCAATCCGGTGAACAACCCGATGAATCGCACGATCAACACGACGCTGCCGCAGCAGATCAACGCCATCGGCGTCGACATCGACGAGTTCGACATCACCAGCGCGTTGACCGCGTTCGACACCAGCATCGACGTGACGTTCAGCGCGAACAGCGACAAGTACTGGATCGCGCTCGACGTGCTCGGCGTCGACACCTACGACCCCGACTTCGCAGCCCTCTCGGAAAAAGACTGGACGCTTCAGCTCGATCCGGACGGCAATGGAGCGCCGACCCCCGGCGACACGGTGCGCTACACCATCTCGCTGACCAACACCGGCAATGAGATCGGCACCACCGATCTGACTGATCCCATTCCGCCGGAAGCCGCCAGCTGGGCGATGGTAGACGACGCAGGCGGAATCGACGCTTCCACGCTCGCCACGCTCATTGTCAACGACCTGGTCATCACCCCGGGCAGCACCAAGTCGGTGATCTTCGACGTGGTGTTGGGGGTGTTCCCCGACTTTACCGCGATGACGAATTCGGCGAGCTACAGCGCGCCTCCGGAGGGTGGCCTCGGCGGAACGGTGTATGCCCCGACGGCGATCATCCGGTTCGACGCCGACGGGGACGAGGTCTTCGACAACGACGACGATTGCCCGCTGGTGTTCGACCCGGGCCAGGAAGACCGCGACAGCGACGGCGATGGCGACGCCTGCGACGTGTGCCCCGACGACGTGGACCAGCTCCAGCTCGATGCCGATGGCGACGGCCACGGTGATGTCTGCGATCTTTGCCCGGGTTTCGATGACGACGCCGACGGCGACGGCGACGGCGCGCCCGACGCGTGCGACGCGTGCGCGGGCGGTGACGACTTCGCGGACGCCGACCTCGACGGCGCGGCCGACTTCTGCGACCCCTGTCCGGCGGACAACCCGGATGACTCGGACGCCGACGGCGTATGTGACAGCGCGGACGCGTGCCCGGGAGCCGACGACGGTCAGGATGGCGACGGCGACGGCGCCCCGGACGCCTGCGACGCCTGCCCGCTCGACCCGAACGACGACAGCGACGCCGACGGAAGCTGTGATTCCGACGATCTGTGCCCGGGTTTCGACGACGGCATCGACCCCGACGGCGACGGGGTGCCGACGGGCTGCGATCCGTGTCCGGCCGATGCGGCGGATGACAGCGACGGCGATGGTTCGTGCGATTCATCCGATATTTGTCCCGGTTTCGACGACGGTTCCGATCTCGACGGCGACGGTGCGCCCGATGGGTGCGATCCGTGCCCGGCCGACGCGCCGGACGACACCGATGGCGACGGGGTCTGCGAGGGCGTCGATCAGTGTCTCGGAGGGGACGATCGGCTCGATGCCGACGCCGACGGGGTGGCCGACTTCTGCGATCAGTGTGCCGGGGGCGACGACCGCAGCGACGGGGATGGCGACGGAGTCGCCGACTTCTGCGACGGTTGCCCTGCGGACGACCCGGACGATTCGGATGGGGACGGCGTGTGCGAAGGGGTCGACGCCTGCCCGGGGTCCGACGACCGGGACGACCCGGACGGCGATGGGGTGCCGAGCGGGTGCGATCCGTGTCCGCTCGACGTGTCCGACGACAGCGACGGCGACGGAGTCTGCGATGGGGCCGATCGATGCCCGGGATCCGACGACGGCCTCGATGCCGATGCGGATGGCGTGCCCGACGGCTGCGACCCCTGTCCGCTGGACGCCCCGGACGACACAGACGGGGATGGGAGCTGTGATTCCGATGATCGCTGCCCGGGCTTCGACGACACCGTTGACGGCGATGGCGATGGCTTTCCCGACGACTGCGATGCGTGCTTGCTCGGCGACGACCTGGCCGATCTCGACCTCGACGGGCTCGCCGACGCCTGCGACGTCTGCCCCGCGGGGGACGACGGGCTCGACGCCGATGGCGACGGCGTGCCCGACGCCTGCGATGCCTGCGCCGCGGGAGACGACGCCGCTGACGCCGATCTCGACGGCGTGGCCGATGCCTGCGACGCCTGCGCCGGCTTTGACGACGCGGTGGACGCCGACGCCGACACCGCGGCCGACGGCTGTGACCTGTGCCCGGGGTCCGACGACCGGAGCGACAGCGACGCCGATCGGGTGCCCGATGGGTGCGATGTGTGCCCGGGGTCGGACGACGCGGTGGACACCGACGGCGACGGGATCCCCAACGGGTGCGATGCTTGCATCTCCTTGTCGGACGCCGACTCCGACGGCGTTCCCGACGACTGCGACGTGTGCCCGGCCGGTGACGACGCGGTGGACACCGACGGCGACACGGTGGCCGACGCCTGTGATTCCTGCTCGGGCAGCGACGACCTCGTAGACGTAGACGCCGACGGAGTCGCCGACGGCTGCGACACCTGTCCGGGCAGCAACGACGCCCTCGACTCTGATTTCGACGGTTTCCCCGACGGCTGCGATCAGTGCCCAGGGGCCGATGACCAGGCCGATGCCGACACGGACGGCGTCCCGGACGGCTGCGACGCGTGCCCGGCCGGCGACGACCTTGCCGACGCCGATGCCGATGGAACCCCCGATGCGTGCGACCTGTGCCCCGGGGCCGACGACGGCGCCGATGGGGATGCCGACGGGGTTCCCGACGCCTGCGATGTCTGTCCGGGGTCCGATGACAACCAGGACGCCGATGGCGACGGGATCCCCAACGGGTGCGACGTGTGCAGTGCGGCCACCGATGCCGATTCCGACGGCGTCCCGGACGACTGCGACGTCTGCCCGGGTGGCGACGACGCGGTCGACACCGATGCCGACGGCTCTCCGGACGCGTGTGACACCTGCATGGCCGGCGACGATCTCCTCGACGCCGACTTCGACGGGGTTGCCGACGCCTGCGACGCCTGCCCGGGCTCGGACGACGCCGCCGACGCCGACTTCGACGGCGCGCCCGACGCCTGCGACCGATGTTCCGGAGCAAACGACGCATTGGACTCCGATTCCGACGGGGTCCCCGACGGGTGTGACGCGTGCGCGGGCAACCCCGACAGTGCCGACGCCGACAGCGACGGCGTACCCGACGCTTGCGATGTGTGCGCGCTCGGCGACGACGGCTTGGACGCCGACTCCGACGGCGTACCCGATGCCTGCGACGTCTGCCCCGTGGGCGACGACGGGCTCGACACCGACGGCGACGGGGTACCGAACGCCTGCGACACCTGCTCCTCCGCCTTCGACACCGATGCCGACGGCGTTCTGGACGACTGCGACGTGTGTCCGGGTGGCGACGACTCGGCCGACGCCGATGGCGACGCGCTCCCGGATTTCTGCGATCCATGCCCGGCTCCCGGCGACGACGCGGACGCGGACGCCGACGGCTCTACCGTGTGCGCCGGCGACTGTTACGACCTCGACGCCACGGTCGCTCCCGGCGCGCCCGAGGCCGCGGACGGCGTGGACGATGACTGCGATGGCATCGTGGACGAAGGCACGATCTGGTACGACGACGATGACGACGGGGCGACCGAGGAGGGCGGCGACTGCGACGACGCCGACGCAAACCAGGCGATGGGCGCGAACGAGACGTGCGACGGGGTCGACGAGGACTGCGATGGGTCGGTCGACGAGGACACCGACTGCGCCGACGACGACAACGATGGGTACAGCGAGGACGAGCTCGACTGCGTGGACAGCGACCCGGCGATCCATCCCGGCGCACCCGAGGATCCCATCAACGGCATCGACGATGACTGTGATGGCATCGTGGATGGTGGAACGGCAGATCTCGACGGCGACGGGTACGTCACGGGGGACTGCGAACCCACCGATCCGACCGTCTTCCCCGGCGCGCCCGAGGCGGCGAATGGGCAGGACGACAACTGCAACGGCCTGATCGACGAGGGAACGTCGGGCGGCGACGACGACGGCGACACCTGGTCCGAGGACGACGGGGACTGTAACGACGACGACGCCAGCATTTCGCCGGATGGAACGGAGGAGAGCAACGGGATCGACGACGACTGCGACGGCAACGTGGACGAGGGCACGACCGGTTCCGACGACGACGGGGACGGCTGGACGGAAGCGGGCGGCGACTGCGACGACGCGAACGCCGATGTGTTCCCGGGCGCCCCCGAGGAGGACAACGCCGCGGACGACGATTGCGATGGCGACGTGGACGACGTGGACGCCGACCTCGACGGGTGGACCGTGGCCGATGGGGACTGCAACGACCACTCCGGCTGGGAGAGCCCCGAGCGCGTGGAGTTCTGCGACGGGGTCGACAACGACTGCAACGGCGCGATCGACGAGGGGTGCGACGGCGGCGGGCAACCCACGCCGCCGGCGGTGGGCGGGTGCGGTTGCTCTCAAGGTTCCGCGCGCGGCTGGTGGCCAGCTTTGCTCGGACTGAGCGCCTTGATTCGCCGGCGTCGGGCGTAGACCTCCGGGCGCCTTGTGCCGGCCCCTGGCGGCGCGGTACCCTCCGCCCTCCGGGGAGGGATCCGATGAGCGATGTCGTCCGCTGTGGCCTGATCCAGTGCGCCAACCCGATCAACGATGAGTCCCGTCCCGTCCCCGAGATCCAGGAGGCGATGTTCCAAAAGCATCTCCCGCTGATCCACGAGGCGGGCGAGAAGGGCGTGCAAATCCTGTGCTTGCAGGAGATCTTCAACGGTCCGTACTTCTGCCCGAGCCAGGACAAGCGCTGGTACGAGGCCGCCGAGCCCGTGCCGGGGCCGACGACCGAGCGACTCGCGGCGCTCGCCAAGCGCTACGCCATGGTCATCGTCGTGCCGGTGTACGAGAAGGCGATGCGCGGGGTGTACTACAACACCGCTGCGGTGATCGACGCCGACGGCACCTACCTCGGGAAGTACCGCAAGCAGCACATCCCGCAAGTGGCGGGCTTCTGGGAGAAGTTCTTCTTCAAGCCCGGCGACGGTGGCTACCCGGTGTTTAAGACCCGCTACGCCACGATTGGCGTTTACATTTGTTATGACCGGCACTTTCCTGAGGGTGCTCGGGCCCTCGGGCTCAACGGCGCCGAGATCGTGTTCAATCCGTCCGCGACGGTCGCCGGGCTGTCGCAGTACCTGTGGAAGATCGAGCAGCCCGCTCACGCGGTCGCGAACGGGTATTTCGTCGGCGCGATCAACCGCGTGGGCACCGAGGGCCCGTGGAACATCGGCAAGTTCTACGGCACCTCGTACTTCGTCAACCCGCGGGGCCAGTTCATCGCCGAGGCGAACGACTCCGACGACGCCCTGGTGGTGTCCGACCTCGACCTGCGGATGATCGACGAGGTGCGTTCCACCTGGCAATTCTACCGGGATCGCCGGCCGGATGCCTATCAAGACCTGCTCAAGTAGCCCGGGAGAACGCCATGACGACGTGGATTCGCGGTGGGACGGTCGTCACGGCCGAGGGGGAGCGACGGGCCGACGTCGTGATCGACGGCGAGACGATCGCCGCGGTCGGGATCGACCTCGGAGATCCCGGTTCGGCACGGGTGATCGACGCGTCCGGGGCCTATGTGATGCCGGGTGGGATCGATGCGCACACCCACATGGAGCTCCCCTTCATGGGCACGGTGGCCTCGGAGGACTTCTTCACGGGGACATCGGCGGCTGCGGCAGGGGGCACCACCCTGGCGCTCGACTTCGTCATCCCCGGCACGAAGCAGCCCCTGATGGACGCTTTTCGCGACTGGCGCGGGTGGGCCGAGAAGGCGGCCTGTGACTACAGCTTCCACGTGGCGATCACCTGGTGGGACGAGACGGTGCGCCGCGACATGCACACGCTCGCCACCGAGCACGGGGTCAACAGCTTCAAGCACTTCATGGCCTACAAGAACGCGCTGATGGCCGACGACGAGATCCTGGTCAACAGCTTTCGTACTGCGCGCGAACTCGGCACTTTGTCCATGGTACACGCCGAGAACGGCGAGCTCGTGTTCGTGCTTCAGCAGGAGGTCTACGATCGCGGAATCCACGGGCCCGAGGGACACCCTCTCTCGCGGCCTCCGGCAGTGGAGGGCGAAGCGGCAAACCGGGCCATTCGGATCGCCGAGGTGCTCGGCGTGCCGCTCTACATCGTCCACAACTCGTGCAAGGAGTCCCTTGCGGCGGTCACCCGGGCGCGGCTGGAGGGTCAGCGGGTGTTCGGCGAGGTCTTGATCCAACACCTCGTGATCGACGACAGCGTCTACCGCGACCCCGACTGGGACAAGGCCGCCCACTACGTGATGAGTCCACCGTTCCGCGCCAAAGAGCACCAGGATGCGCTGTGGCATGGTCTACAGAGCGGCATGCTCCAGACCGTCGCCACCGACCACTGCTGCTTTTGCACCGAACAGAAGCGGGCCGGGCGGATGGACTTCCGGAAAATTCCAAACGGGACTGGAGGAATCGAGGATCGTATGGCGGTCTTGTGGCACCACGGGGTGCGCTCCGGTCGCCTCACGCCGAGCGAGTTCGTGGCCGCCACGAGCGCCAACTGTGCCCGGATCTTCAACATCTATCCGCGGAAAGGGGCCATCCTCCCCGGCGCCGACGCCGACCTCGTCGTCTGGGATCCCACCCGGGAGCGCACGATCTCCGCCAAGACCCACCATCAGAACATCGACTTCAACATCTACGAGGGGATGGAGGTCGTCGGAGGGCCGGCGGTTACGCTTTCGCGCGGGAGGGTGGTCTGGGAGAACGGCCAGCTCAAGACCGAACGGGGCCGCGGTCGCTATGTGCCCCGTCCCACCTGGGCTCCTTACTGGGAGGCCCAGCGCAACCTGAACCAGCGCGCGGTGCCGGTCGCGGTACCTCGGAGCAGCCCATGAGCGCCGTCCCTCGTTTTTCAGCCCAAACCGACTCGTTCACCGAGTATGCCGAGGCCCGGAACTTCATCGGCGGGGCCTGGCGCGACGCGACGGGCGGCCTGCCGAGCCAGGCGGTCGATAATCCGCGGTGGGGGCGTCCCATCGCCCGGGTCCAGATGTCGAGCGCCGCCGACGTCGCGAGCGCGGTGGCCGCCGGAAAGGCGGCCCAGCCGGCGTGGGGGGCCATGCCGATCCGGGAACGGGCGCAGGTCCTGTTTCGGGCTCGGGAGATCATGCTCCGCGACCTGCGGGAGTTGGCGTGGCTGGTCTCCCACGAGAACGGCAAGATCTACGCCGAGGCCGAGGCCGAAGTGCTGAAGGGGATCGAGTGCCTGGAGTACGGCTGCTCGCTGCCCAACCTCGCGGCCGGGGAACTGCTCGAGGTCAGCCGGGGAGTGAGTTGCGAGCTCACCTACGAGCCGCTCGGCGTGGTCGCGGGGATCGTGCCCTTCAACTTCCCGTGCATGGTCCCGCTGTGGATGCTGCCGCAGGCCCTCGTAGGAGGCAACGCGTTCGTCCTCAAGCCGAGCGAGCGGGTCCCGCTCTCGTCGCTGAAGCTCGCCGCCGTGTTCGAAGAGGCCGGTTTGCCGGCGGGTATCCTGAATCTCGTCCAGGGCGGGCGGGAGGCGGTCGAGGCGATCTGCGACCATCCGGACATCGCTGCAGTGGGTTTCGTCGGTTCCACGAAGGTGGCGAAGCTCGTCTACGGTCGGGCGTGCGGCACCGGAAAGCGAGCGTTGTGCCTGGGTGGTGCGAAGAACCACCTCGTGGTGGTCCCCGACGCCGAGCCCGAGCTCACCGTGGACAACGTGGTCGCCTCGTTCACCGGGTGCGCCGGCCAGCGCTGCATGGCCGCCTCGGTGCTCCTCGCGGTGGGCGACGTTGATCACATCTTGGCGGGAGTCGCCGAGAAGGCCGCCCGGATCCAGCTCGGCACCGAACTCGGCCCGGTCACCACCGAAGCTGCGGTTCGGCGGATGACCGCCTACGTCGACGAGGCGGAGCGGCAGGGGGCGAAGGTTCTGGTCGACGGTCGCGGAAAGAAAGGGACGGAAGAAGGCTTCTGGTTCGGACCGACCGTGCTCGACGGCGTTCGACCCGAGATGCCGGCGGGCCGGGAGGAGATCTTCGGGCCGATCCTCTCCATCATCCGGGTGAGCAACATCGAGGAAGCCCTCCACATCGAGAACGCCAACCCGTACGGGAACGCCAGCGCGGTGTACACCACCTCCGGCGACGTGGCGAACCGGATCATGGGCGCCGCCGAAGCCGGGATGTGCGGCGTGAACGTGGGCGTGCCGGTCCCGCGCGAGCCGTTCGGGTTCGGCGGGTGGAACGACTCGTGCTTCGGGCAGGGGAACCTCACCGGCTGGGACGGATTCCGTTTCTGGACTCGCCAGCGCAAAATCACCCGCAAGTGGGCGCTTCAGAAAGACGCCACCTGGATGAGCTGAACCACGACGGAGGCCCGCGACATGGACGGACGTGAGATCGTCGAACTGTGCCTGAAGCACTCGCTGTACTCGTGGTCGGCGACCGGCGCGGTGAATCCGCTGCCGATCACCCGCGCGGAGGGTGTGTACATGTACACCGCCGAAGGGCGGCGGATCCTCGACTTCAACAGCCAGCTGATGAGCGTCAACATCGGGCACTCCCACCCGAAGGTCGTGGCTGCGATGAAGGCCGCCGCCGACGGCTTGATCTTCTCGCATCCGGGCACCGCTACCGAACCGCGCGCCAGATTGTCCAAGTTACTCGCCGAGATCACCCCCGGTAACATCAACACCTTCTTCTACACCTTGGGCGGAGCCGAGGCGAACGAGTCGGCGATCCGGGCGGCGCGCCTGTTCACCGGGCGGCAGAAGATCCTGGTGCGGTATCGGAGCTACCACGGCGGCACGAACGCGACGCTTCAGCTCACCGGCGATCCCCGTCGATGGGCGAACGAGCCGGGTATGCCCGGCGTCGTCCGGGTGATGGACCCGCTGCCCTACAACTTCTCGTTCGGCGACACCCCGGAGGAAATCGTCCGCAACAACCTCACCTACGTCGAGGAGGTGATCCAATACGAGGGGCCGCACACGATCGCCGCGATGTTCATCGAGACCGTGACCGGCACGAACGGGATCCTCGTGCCGCCGCCCGGTTACCTCCCGAAGCTCCGCGAGCTGCTCACCAAGTACGGGATCCTGTTGGTGTGCGACGAGGTGATGGCCGGCCTGGGCCGAACCGGCAAGTTGTTCGCGTTCGAGCACGGACCGGTGCAGCCCGACATCGTCACGCTGGCGAAGGGGTTGACCTCCTCCTACGTGCCGTTGGGCGCCATGGGCGTGTCGGACCCGATCGCCGAGCATTTTCGCAAGAACGTCTTTTGGGGTGGGCTCACCTACAACGCTCACCCGTTTTGCCTGAACGTGGCGTTGGCCGCCCTCGACGTGCTGATCGGGGAGGGGATGGTGGAGAACGCGGCGCGGCTCGAGCCGGTGATGCACCACCACATGGAGGCGCTCGCGCTGAAACACCCGTCGGTCCGGCGACATCGGAACGTGGGTCTCTTCGGGATCGTCGAGCTGCAGCGCGATCGACGCGGCACCCCCCTCGCTCCCTACAACACTCAGCATCCGGCGCTCGCAAGTTTCACGAAGGCGGTGCTGGAAAGCGGGGTCTACATCATCGGTCGATGGGACAACTTCATGGCCAACCCGCCGCTGTGCATCACCGAAGAGCAGCTCGCCGAAGGGTTCGACGCCATCGACCGCGCGCTTCCCATTCTGGACGCGGTCGTGGAAGCGTAGCGCAGAGGCGCATCTTCCGCGCGTTCCC